>CAZNQG010000033.1:0-30602 GCA_964575235.1 uncultured Bacteroides sp. | reverse complement strand
ATCATGGACACGGACAAGGAGGTACGGACCGAAACCGAAAAAATCGAGGCGGAGGAAATCTACCGGAAGGATTCGACCGGCGCTTTTTATTACGGGCTTTTCGTGCGCGGGAACGTGGATATAAACCAGCTTAAATTTGAATTTATTAACTTGAACCTGGATCTGTTCCCGAACCGGACCCTCAACGTTATGCACGAGGAGCTTGAAGACGGGGAGATCACCGTACTGGTCAGCCCGTTCCAGGACATGAACCGGGCCTGGAACTATTACGATCAGGTTTTCCGGAACGACCGGATCTTCGAGGTGCTTGCGGGAACGGATTACAGGCTCTTCATCATTTCAGATGCCAACGAAAAGATCCTGCTGGAGGACCGTGCGGCGAACAAATACTGGCTTTTCTTCCAGAAATATTACCCAAGGGATGAAAGAGATTAAGATACTCTGGACGGACGACGAAATCGATCTCCTGCGCCCCCATATTCTTTTCCTGGAGGAAAAGGGATACCGGGTTATGACGGCCCAGACCGGAGATGAAGCGGTAAAACTGGTCCGGGAAGAGAGTTTCGACCTGATCTTCCTGGACGAAAACATGCCCGGCATGAGCGGACTGGAGACCCTGAATGCAATCAAATCCATGAATCCCTCCATACCCGTGGTCATGATTACCAAGAGCGAGGAGGAGGATATCATGGACCAGGCCATCGGCTCCAAAATCAACGACTACCTGATCAAACCCGTCAAGCCCAAGCAGATCCTGCTTTCCATAAAGAAGAACATAGATACCAAGAGGCTGGTGAGCAGACAGACCACATCGGCATACCAGGCTGAATTTGCACAGATCCAGGTCCTCATCAATACGGCTTACCATTTCAACGACTGGGCGGAGATTTACCGGAAACTGACGTACTGGGACCTGGAGCTGGAATCGGGTTCGGACCTCGGCCTGGCCGATATCCTGGACATGCAGAAGGTGGAGGCGAATGCCGGCTTCACCCGGTTTGTCAAAACGCATTACCATTCCTGGTTCACCGGCAAGGATAAGGATGCACCCCTTGTTTCCCCGAATGTGGTCGGAAAACGGGTTCTCCCCCTTTTAAAATCCGGCCAGAAGGTCTGCCTGGTAGTGATCGACAACCTGAGACTGGACCAGTGGAAAGCCATCCAGCCCATGCTGGAGGAATATTTTACGGTGGTCTCCGATGAGATTTATTGCAGCATCCTGCCGACGGCCACCCAGTATGCACGAAATGCCCTGTTTTCGGGATTGATGCCCCTGGATATCGAGAACCTCTACCCTTCCCTCTGGGTTGACGAGGAGGAGGAGGAAGGCAAAAACCTGAAGGAAGAGGAACTGCTGGAAAAACAGATCCAGCGCGCGGGACTCAATCTGAGGATCCACTACGACAAGGTGAACCATTCCAGGGCAGGTAAAAAACTGGTCGAGAACGCGCCGAACCTTATCAACTATGAACTGAGCGCGGTCATATTCAATTTTGTGGACATACTCTCGCATGCGCGAACCGAAATGAACATGATCCGTGAACTTGCCTACGATGAGCCTGCGTACCGTTCCCTGACCAGATCCTGGTTTGAGCATTCCCACCTGCTTGATTTCCTGAAGCAGTTGAACGGAATGGACCTGAGGGTGATCCTGACCACCGATCACGGGACCGTACGGGTACAGAATCCCATCCGGGTCGTGGGCGACCGCAAGACATCCGCCAACTTGAGATACAAGCAGGGCAAGAACCTGAACTACAACCCCGACGAGGTATTCGAGATCAAGCAACCGGACATAATCCGGCTTCCAAAATCACACCTGAGTTCCAGCTACATCTTTGCCTCCAATTACGATTTCCTTGTCTACCCGAACAATTACAACCAGATGGTGAACTATTACCGGAACACCTTCCAGCACGGGGGAATATCCATGGAAGAAATGCTGATTCCCCTGGTTACCCTGATACCCCAGTAAAGAATTCCCATGTTCAGGCTCGACATACCGTCCCCCGGATCTCTGGAGATTGCCGCCAGGAATCTTCTGGAGGCATTTCCGGACAAACGGATATTTGCCTTCTACGGCGAAATGGGTGCGGGCAAGACCACCTTTATCAAAGCCGCCTGCAGGGTATTGCAGGTTTCCAACGGGACCAGTTCCCCGTCCTTCGGCCTGATCCATGAATACCGTTCATCGGCCGGGGCTCCGGTATACCATTTCGATTTTTTCCGGATCGAATCGCTGGAAGAGATTCTGGACATCGGGTACGAGGATTATTTCTTCAGCGGGAGCTATTGCTTCATCGAATGGCCGGAGCTGGCAGAACCCATCCTGCCCCCTGAAACCATCCGCCTCGAACTGCTTGCAGAGCAGGACGGGAAGCGGAAAATACGCGAGCTTGAATGAACGGATCGCCGTTCTATTGACTAAACGGATGAATTGTGTTAATTTTGACGACCCCAATTAACGAAAGGAAAACGAAATGAGTCCCGAGGACCCGTCCGGTTCAAGATTTACTTTCGGCAAGGCCAGCCTGATGCCTCAGGAGGAAATGCTGGAGGTGAGCAAGAGCAAGCAACAACTTACGATCGGAATACCCAAGGAATCCCAGAAATACGAAAGCCGTGTTGCGTTGACCCCCGAAGCCGTAGACCAGCTGGTCGAGGCCGGCCACGAAGTAAGGTTAGAGTCCGGTGCCGGATTGTCCGCCAATTACTCGGATACCGATTACAGTGAGCTGGGTGGCTTCATCGCCGACAACCGGGAAGAGGTATTTGCCGCGGATATCATTCTCAAGATAGCACCGATGGCGCTGGAGGAAATCGACATGCTCAGCGAGCGGCATATGGTGATATCATCCCTTCACCTGAACAACCAGACCAGGGAATTCATACAGAAACTGATCCAGAAAAAGACCACGGCAATTGCCTTTGAAAACATCAAGGATGAGCATAACTGTTATCCGGTGGTCCGTTCCATGAGCACCATAGCCGGGAACACCTCCATCCTGATCGCCGCGGAATACCTGAGTAATTTCAGGGGCGGCAAGGGGGTCATGCTCGGGGGTATCCCCGGCATCACGCCGGCCGAGGTGATGATCCTCGGTGCCGGGACGGCGGCTGAATCGGCCGTGATGGCTGCTTTGGGACTGGGGGCACAGGTGAAGGTGTTCGATAATTCGGTGCACCGCCTGCGCAGGCTTCAGAACAACATCGGGCAGCGCATTTACACCTCCGTGTTCCACCGCCAGGTGATGGAGCGCACCCTGCGCTCGGCGGATGTGCTGATCGGGGCGTTGTATTTGATCGAACAGGGACCCAGGTACATCATCACGGAAGACATGGTAAAGCAAATGAAGAAGGGTGCCGTCATCGTGGATATCAGCATCGACCAGGGAGGATGCATAGAAACCTCCGAATGCAGGACCCAGGTTGACCCGGTATTCACCAAGCACGGTGTGATCCACTACTGCGTCCCAAATCTTCCCTCCCGTGTTGCCCGTACGGCGTCCATTGCCATCAGCAACGTATTTGCACCCCTGCTGCTTAAGATGGGGGAGGCAGGGGGACTGAAACAGTTCCTGAAGGAGGATGCGGGTGTGCGCAACGGGGTCTACCTTTTCAACGGCATCCTGACCAACAATTTTATCGGCAAGCATTTCGACATCCCTTCCAAGGATATCGACCTGCTCATGGCTGCCTTCTAACCGTATGGATATGCGAACGCTCGTTGCCGTCATGCTTGGATTGCTGTTGTGCTTTTCTTCCTGCAAGGAAAAAGAGGAAGAGCCCCGGTACAGCGGGGAAATCCTGCTGAGTTCAGAGATCCTTCAATCGGGACAGGATTATATTTTTTACGGATATTCCTTTCAGACGGGCAGGATCTCGACCTATTCCCTGACCAGCAGCGTACTGCCCGATTTGGCCGTCAACCATCTCGAGCTGCATGATTCGATCAATGTAGACCTTCTGAGCTCGAACGACGAGGACGCCTTTTACAAAAACGGGACCTTTGCCACGGCCGAGGAAGCCGAAGCCTATTTCAACAACTACACGGAGGTGATCGCCACAAATTTCCAGCCGATCGCATACAACATCAAGAACAACCAGGTATGGACGGTTCATACCCTCAGCAAGCATTTTGCCAAGATCTGGATAAAGGACATCACGGTCAGGACGGGCAGCCAGAGTGATTATGCGGAACTCCGGATCCGTTACCAGTACCAGCCGGACGGAAGCAGGATCTTCGACTGAGGGTGCCAATAGCCGGCCCGGCCGCTTCCCTTGGCGCGTGCATTAGGGTAATCGAACCGCCACGCCGTACAGCGACCCTGACAGGTGCGCAATACCGGGTTAAAAATTCGCCCGCACCTGCAATCCCCCCGTATGAACTACGGCCTGTTTCTCAGACACCCTCCCCGAGTATTCCATGTTCAGTTCGATGCCACCCGTGATGCTTCGCTGGAACAGGACGATCCAGGTACCGTTGTGTCCCGGCTGCAGCCCTTGCAGCATCTCGTATCCCACCGGTGAGCCGGGATCGTCGTTGTAGTCCAGGTGCACGTAATCCATCCGGCAGGTGAGGATCCCCTTGTTCAGGATGCTGTAGCGGATCTCGGAGCCCAGCTTATGTTCCTCTGAATGCTCGACGTCCAGCCGGTTGGTCTGGGTTTTATACCCGTATTCGGCAACGATCCGCAGGGCCATGCTCAGTTGCGACTGAACGCTCAGCTGGTTGGAGATGAAATCGATCTCGTAATCGCGGGTGGAAAGGAACTGTGAGGAGAAGGATTTATCGCCCATGTCCAGCTGGTTGATGAGCGATATGTTGTCTCCAAGGCTTAGCCTGCCCCGGAATCCGTGACTGACCAGGGTCCGGGTATCGAAGCCGTTCGAATACAGGCTCCGGTTCAGGTTCTTCTGAAAGATGTAATCGGCCCCGAACACCCGGCCGGTTTTGTTGAAGGAAAGATTGTTGCGGATGGAGGTGGAAAGCGTAAGCAGGTCCGGATCGTTCAGGCCGATCCGGAAAGGATTCAGGTTCTTCAGCAGGTCGTCCGAGGTGTTCTTCCGGTTGACCCGGAAGGCAAACCGGTCGGAGAACATGGCAATGCCCCCGTACAGTCCCCCCCGGTCCCTCCAGACCCTTTCCGGGTTCAGGTCGATGGTCTGGTTGAACTGGTTGGTATATACGGTCATGAAATCACCGGACGGGAAAAAGATCCGTATATACCTTGCCTCGTCCTTAAACCGGGCCACTTCGAATTCATCCAGCTCCTTCAGTCCGTTCTGGTTATAGTCGATCCACTGGTACACTCCCTGTCCCGGGGCCACCTCCAGGTAGGAATACTCCCGGCTGGTTTCCAGTCCCGATCCCACCTCGTAAAACGTACTTGTTGTGATGGCGCCCCTTGCCAGTTGCATGCCGTGTTCTATTCTCCCGGTCAGGTTCCGTTCGGGCCGGACGTTGCCCAGGGCCGTATCGGCAACGCTGAGTTCCCGGAAGGTGAGGGTGGATTGAAGGCGCTGGTTGGGATTTTTCAGGAAAGCGGCTCCCAGGCTCAGGTCCTGACCCATGTTGGCATAAACCAGGCGGTTGCCGTCCGGAAGGAAATCCCTCCGGTTCCGGTAGGAAATGAAACCCCGGTTCAGGATGCTGTCCGGCTGGGTCAGGAATACCTCCCATTCCTGGTATGCAAAGCTGTTCATCATAAGGCTGTCGCCGGGCTTGCCGGTCCACCGGTTCCGCTCACCGCCCTCCCGTATGCCTGCCACAAGGTATGGGAAATGCCGGGCCAAGGCAGCGCGGTGCCTGATAAAGCGGGTCCTGGAGTAAGGATCGTCCGACGTCATCAGGCTTCCGTCCATGTCCAGTTCAAAGCCTGCGAAACGAAGAAGGCCGGAGAGGGTGTTGCGAAATCCCTCGAAGCGGTTCGCGCGGTTGAGGAATTCCGAATTCAGGTTTACCCGGCCCGCATCTTTTTCGTAGAATGAAACACCGAGGCTGGCGATGTTCTCCGGTCCGCCCGGATCGCCGTCGGGAAGGTTCCAGTCCCGCTCAAACTCCACGCTCCGGAACCTTTCTATGGGACTGAAACTACGGCTGATGTGGCGGTACCCGGCGATCCCCAGCAGACGGATACGGGAAGTGTCCGCCCGCAAAATGTCCTGTTCAATTCCCAGGTTCAGGGCATACCCCAGGTTCTCGTCCCGGTCCAGGCCCGAAAAGCTGTTCGGATCGTCGTTGCTCATGGCCAGTTCGAACGATGCCCGGGTCAGGGAGGTAAAAGACTGCATACCCCCGATGCTGACCACCTGTTTCTTTTTGGGGGTGACCAGCAATACGACCGGTTCATGGCTGCCCTGTTTCTCACCGTTCAGGGGGGCCACCCAACGGTACACCTTTCCGTTCGCGGCGGAACTGAAGGGGCGGTAATTCCCCCTGCCTTCCCCAACAAAGCTGAAGCGAAGCCGGTATACGGCCCCGGCAGGGTCGTTCGAATGCACGTACACATCCGGATAGGTGACCCCGCTGACAAGGGTGTCGGTTTTCCGGTAAAGGATTTCATCCGGGTTATAGCCGACGCTGTCGATTCGGGGCACGAGGGCGTTTTCAATGTCGTTGCCTATTTCAGAGAGGAATTCCTTTTCCCCTTCCGAAAGATCCTGGCGGAGCGTCTGGTTTTTATCGTCCTGTTCCGAAAACACGTTCAGGTACCAGGCCCCCCCGGCCATGCGGAAAACATTGCCGGTATAGACCAGGAACCGGGCGTAGCTCTGCTCTGAATATTCGAATTCAACGATGATCCTTCTGTCCTTGGTGACGGGCTGGCGGGGGGTGAAGGTGATTTCCGCGTTATTGTAATCTATCGTATAATCCCGGTCCATTCCCCGGCTGAGCAGCCGCCCGTCGATGTAGACCCGTTCCGAACCTGCAAGCACCACGATGTACGGCTCGAAATTGGCGCCTTTCAGCTTATAGGGCCCCTGGTTCCCCTCGTCCCCCATGAAGGAATTCCGGGTGAATTTTCCCTTGGAGATGGCCCCGCTGAGGGTGGTGCTGAAATTTTCCCTGCCGGATTTGCCAAGACTGAAGTTCCCCCGGAACCGGGCCCCCTTTGCCCGCTTGTAAAAGTCCGTGAACATCCCCGGTGAGCCCTCCAGCTCGAAATCGCCTCCCGTCAGTGAAAGCTTTTCGTTGAACACCTCGATATACACCTTATCGAACTCCGAGATCTGCTGGGAGTATCCTTCCGGCTGGATGGGGATGTTGTTGTCCGAAAGCGCGGCCACGATGTTAAGGTTCTCGCTGAGTTTGCCGGTAAGCTGAAGGTTGAGGTTTGAATTCACAACCACGTCCTGGCTATTCCCGAAGGTGATGCCGCGGGAAAGGCTTCCTCTCTTATTAAGTTCCGAATAGGTATAGTATCCCTCCCGGGGCAGGTCCCCGGCCCCGATGCGGAACGGATCGGGGCCCTGTTCCCCGGGCCTGGGATTGAGCCCGGACGGGTCCTTGTGCCGATAGGGCCGGAATACATCCGTTTCCAGGACCCTGTATCTGACCGTAAGGGTGCCGGAACGCAGGGAAGGATCCAGGATTAGGCCGTTTCCTGCGGGGAGAACCCGGTACAGGCTGTCCGGGACAAGCTCTCCGTCCCCGTTGAAGACGAAAACCGATGACGGCATGAGGGGAAGGGTGTCCGGGCGGATGGTGTCACGGGCAGCATCCAGGGTGCGGACCCGCAGGGAGGAAAGCTCAGGGCTTGCAGGCGGAACATCACCTTCCACGGCCGGCAGTTCCTGGGCGGATGCGGCCAGTCGGAGGAAAAGCAGGGCGGCTATGAGGATCCGTCTTTCCAAAAGGCATGGATAAGGTGGCCTTTAAAAGCAGGCAATGCACTAATTATGAACTGAGAAACCCGTCATAAATTGTCTTTCCCCTGTAGCGAAATTGTCCAACAGCAGCCTGGAGCTATGTTTTTTATCATAGTTACTCTGGGGGGAATCCTCTATTTTCGCTGTTGAATACATCGAAGGTAAGGAACATGGAACGAATTCTCATCATCGGGGCGGCCGGGCAGATCGGTTCTGAGCTTACCGTGGAACTGCGGAAGATTTACGGGAGCGACCATGTATTCGCCACGGATATCAAGGAGGCGAGCCGGGATATCATGGAAGGCGGACCCTTCCAGTTGCTGGACGTCATGGACGACAAACGCCTGATCCATTTCGTCATCCGGCACCGGATCACCCAGATCTATCACCTGGCGGCCGTCCTTTCAGGCAACGCGGAAAAACTGCCCACACAAGCCTGGCACATCAACATGAACAGCCTGATGAACATCCTGGAGGTGGCCAAAATGGTGGAGGAGGTCAAGAAGGTATTCTGGCCCAGTTCCATCGCCGTTTTCGGTCCCACAACCCCCCGCATCAACACCCCGCAGCTTACCGTCATGGAACCCACGACGGTTTACGGGGTCAGCAAGCTGGCCGGCGAACGTTGGTGTGAATACTATCATGACCGGTTCGGGGTGGATGTGAGGAGCATCCGTTACCCGGGACTGATCAGCTACAAGACCGAGGCGGGTGGAGGGACCACCGATTTCGCGGTGGAGATCTACTATTCCGCCGTCAAGAACGGTTCCTATACCTGCTTCCTCAATAAAGACACGGCCCTTCCCTTTCTGTTCATGCCCGATGCCATCAAGGCTACGATTGACCTGATGCAGGCGGATGCTCAGAAGCTTACCGTTCACAGCGCATACAACCTGGGGGGCATGAGCATCACACCGGCACAGATCCATGCCGAGATTGCAAAGCACATTCCGGAATTCAGGATCAGCTATGCCCCGGATTTCCGGCAGGTCATCGCCGAGACCTGGCCACAGAGCATCGACGACAGCATATCGGCACGTGACTGGGGCTGTGCCTATACCTACAACCTGGGAAAAATGACCGAGATCATGCTGGAGGAGATCGGGAGGAAACTGAACCTGAGCATACTAAGGTAAATTAAAACAGATAAAACATGTACGGAAAAATAAGGGAACACCTGCAACGGGAGCTTGCATCCATCAAGGACGACGGCCTGTATAAGAACGAACGGATCATCACCTCGGCCCAGGGTGCAGAGATCGAGGTATCCACCGGGGAAAAGGTGCTGAACTTCTGTGCCAACAATTACCTGGGGCTTTCCAACCACCCAGCGCTGGTCAGGGCTGCCACGGAAGCCCTGGGAAGCCATGGATACGGCATGTCATCGGTGAGGTTCATTTGCGGGACACAGGATCTTCACAAGGAGCTCGAGCAGCAGATCGCGGATTTTTTCGGTACCGAGGACACCATACTGTACGCCGCCTGTTTCGATGCGAACGGGGGGTTGTTCGAACCCCTGCTGACGGCCGAAGACGCCATCGTTTCCGATGCCCTGAACCATGCCTCCATCATAGACGGGGTGAGGCTGTGCAAGGCGCAGCGGTACCGGTATGCCAATGCGGACATGGACGACCTGGAGGCCCGGTTAAAAGCGGCTCAGGCACAGCGGTTCCGCATCATCGTCACGGACGGCGTGTTCTCCATGGACGGGAACGTGGCGCCGGCGGACCGCATCGTGGAATTGGCCGAAAAGTACGACGCCCTGGTGATGGTGGACGAAAGCCATTCTGCCGGAGTAGTCGGGGAAACCGGAAGGGGCGTGACCGAACTGTTCGGCATACGGGGAAAGGTGGACATCATAACCGGCACCCTCGGGAAGGCTTTCGGAGGCGCCATCGGCGGGTTCACCACCGGGAAGGCCGAGATCATCGATATGCTGAGGCAGCGTTCGAGGCCCTATCTTTTCTCCAACTCCCTTCCGCCCGCCATTGTCAACGCCGGGATCGCCATGTTCCGGATGATGGGAGAAACCAATGAGCTGCAGGACAAGCTGCACCACAATACCGAATACTTCTACCGGAAAATGAGCGAGGCCGGCTTTGACCTGAAGCCCACCAAATCGGCCATTGTTCCCATCATGCTGTACGACGCCAAACTTTCGCAGGATTTTGCCGCCAGGCTGCTGGATGAGGGGATCTATGTGATCGGTTTCTACTATCCGGTGGTCCCCAAAGGAGAGGCCAGGATCCGGGTCCAGCTTTCCGCCGCACACGATGAGGAGCACCTGGACAGGGCCGTGGCAGGCTTCGTCAAGGTGGGAAAGGAACTGGGGTACTGAAGTAGGGGAAAGGTCAATGCACTTCTGCTCCTTTCGCAATACAACTCGGCGCGAGGGATCGCGCCTCAGACAGTATTGCTCATCCCGCAGAACGCATTGACACTTTCCCCCTAACTCATAAAATACAAGGGTCAGGATCGGTATGCTCTTCGAGTAAGCGTTACTGTTTGAGTCCCGTATTTCGGGACGAGTTGTAACGCGCATCGAGAAGAGGTATACCGATCCTGACCTTAGATCCCTACCCGCATTTGGAGGAACCGCAATTGGTGCAGATCAGGCAGCCTTCCTGGTAGACCAGGTTGGAGGAGCCGCACTCCTGGCATTTCTGGTTGGTCTTTGCCCTGGTTCCGTCCGGGATGTACTTCTTAAGGGTACGCTCGACCCCCGCTTTCCAGGTGTTGATGGACTCACTGTCGAGCCGGAGCGAGGAAACCAGGTTGACCACATGGGGGATGGGCATGCCGTGGCGCAGGACGCTGGAAATCAACTTGGCGTAATTCCAGAACTCGGGATTGAAGATATGGGAGAGTCCCCCGAGCGTATTCTTGTACCCGTACTTGTCGATATACTGGAAATCGTAACGGCTGACGCCTTCCTCGTTCTTGTTCTTGACGATGGTTCCCTTGGTGATGCTTTTCGGGAGGGGGAACATATCCTCATCCTCGATCCCGGTGAAGATCTCATAGGGCCTGCCGTCCCTGAGTCCCACAAAAGCGATCCACTTCTCATCGTTGTTGTTGAAGCGGAGGATCTCTGCCTTGAGCTCCCTGGGCCGCTTGAATTTGTGTGCATCCTCCCTGCTGTCGTCCTTGACCAGGACGCCCGCACGGGAACCGTCCCGGTAGACGGTACAGCCCTTGCATCCGCTGTTCCATGCGGTAATGTAAAGTTCGCTGACCAGTTCCTCGGAAACGTCCTTCGGCAGGTTTATGGTAACCGAGATGGAGTGATCCACCCATTTCTGGATCGCACCCTGCATCTTCACCTTGCTGACCCAGTCCACATCGTTCGAGGTAGCCTTGTAATAGGGTGATTTCTCGACGATCTCGTTCACTTCCTTGTCGCTCATCTGTTTTACCTGGGGGGGATCGTACCCGTTTGCCTTCAGCCAGGTCTCGAATTTGTGGTGGAATACATTGTATTCTTCCCAGCTGTCACCCACCTCGTCCACGAAGGTTATCCTGGTCCCTACCTCGTTGGGATTGACCTTCCGCCTTCTTTTATAGACCGGGAGGAAGACCGGCTCGATCCCCGAGGTGGTCTGTGTCATCAGGCTGGTGGTGCCGGTCGGTGCGATGGTCAGGAGGGAAATGTTCCGCCGGCCGTATTTGGCCATGTCCCCGTAAAGTCCCGGGTCTTCGTCCTTCAGGCGGTTGATGAAAGGATTGTCCTTTTCCCGCTCGATGCTGAAGATGGGGAAAGCCCCTCTTTCCCGGGCCATGTTCACGCTGCTACGATACGCTTCCAGGGCCACCGTTTTATGAACCTCGCTGGAGAAATCGATGGCGTTCTCGGACCCGTACTGCAACCCGAGCGATGCCAGCATGTCGCCTTCTCCTGTGATGCCCACCCCGGTTCGGCGTCCCTCCAGGGCCTTTTGCTTGATGTTTTCCCAGAGCCTGCGTTCCACCCATTTCAGTTCCGGGTCTTCCGGATCCGCCTTGATCTTTTCCAGTATGGCATCCACCTTTTCGAGCTCGAGGTCGATGATGTCGTCCATGATCCGCTGTGCCAGTCCCACATGCTTGCGGAACAGTTCGAAGTTGAACTTCGCTTTGTCCGTGAAGGGATTCTCCACGTAACTGTAAAGGTTGATCGCCAGCAGCCGGCAGCTGTCGTACGGGCAGAGTGGAATTTCCCCGCAGGGGTTCGTGGATACGGTCCTGAACCCGATGTCGGCATAGTTGTCGGCTACGGATTCCCGCGTAATGGTATCCCAGAAGAGCACTCCCGGCTCGGCTGACTGCCAGGCGTTGTGGATGATCTTGTTCCATAATTTTGTGGCATCCACTTCCCTGGAATAAATGGGTTCGTCCGAGTCGATGGGGTATTTTTGAACAAAGGTCTTTTGATTTACGACGGCGTCCATGAATTCATCCGAAATGCGGACGCTCACATTGGCCCCGGTCACCTTGCCGCGGGTCATTTTGGCATCGATAAAACTTTCCGCGTCCGGGTGCTTGATGGAGATGCTCAGCATCAGTGCACCCCGGCGGCCGTCCTGGGCAACCTCACGGGTGGAATTGGAATACCTTTCCATGAAGGGCACGATCCCGGTGGAGGTCAGGGCGGAATTCAGTACGGGGCTTCCCTTGGGCCGAATGTGGCTCAGGTCATGGCCCACCCCTCCGCGGCGTTTCATGAGCTGCACCTGCTCCTGGTCGATTTTCATGATGCCGCCGTAGGAGTCGGCATTACCTTCGTTGCCGATGACGAAACAGTTGGAAAGCGAGGCGATCTGGAAATGGTTCCCGATCCCGGTCATGGGGGACCCCTGCGGGACGATGTACCGGAAATCCCGGATCAGTTCGAACACCTCGTCTTCAGAGAGGGGGTTGGGATATCTTTTTTCAATGCGTGCAATTTCGCGGGCGATGCGGCGGTGCATGTCATCCGGGGATTTCTCGTAGATCTGTCCCCGGCTGTCTTTCAGTGCATATTTGTTGGCCCAGACGGTAGCGGCAAGATCGTCGCCCTTGAAATATTCCCTGGATGCTTCCACGACCTCTTCGAATGAATAGGTCCGGGTTCCTTTTTCTGCTTCCTTTTTTTGCTGAACTCCGGGATCCTTTTTGACATCAATATCGGTTTTTTGTTTTGAGGTCAACTCTTCCATTGAAGTTTTGAGATTAAAGCGGTTAAAAATAAAAAAACAGCCGAGGAATATAACCAGAAAGTTGAAGATGCAATTTAAAGATTGAATGTCCGTCGAACAAGTTGAGCCTATTCGTATTTTTCAACAAATGCAGATAGTTATTAACGGAGTGATGTAAGACCCTGTTTGATAGAGAAATACAAAGACAAACCTTAAAAAAGCAATTTAAGATCTTCTAGTATTATAACCACAGTTTTACTATTAAACGGGAAGAATCGGCAGGCTGCTCCGGATTGTTAATAGTTCAAAATTTTGTTAAAAAAAAATCGCCGGAAGGAAATTTAGCGGGTGGATTCTTTTGTAAATTCTGACCCGAAACCAGGGTGAAGAACTGACATTAGGTTTTTCAAAAAAGGGTTAGAGAAAAAGACCATCCCGAACTACGTTTGAGGATGGTCTTTTTAACCGGAGCAGATACTGAAAAAGCCGGCATTGAAGCCGGCTTCTTCAGTATAGGGATATTCGGAATCCCTTCTTTGCATTAGAAGATGTAACGTGCTCCGATCAGAATATGCCAGCAATCATAGTAATCATAATCAGTAGTATATGTTTCTTTCAGGTAATTGCCATCGTCATCTGTAGCCATTGAAAAGCTTGGAATATTGTTTGCATCCACACCTTCATAGGTCAGAATCCGACCATCGTTCGGATCATACTTGCCAATACCCCATTCGCTGTTGATCAGATTTCCGAAGTTGATAAAGTCAAGGGATAATTGCAAAGTATGCTTCATGTCACCTGTGTTAATGTTGAAATTCTGTGTCAAACGTAAATCAAACCTATGCACCCAGGGAGATCTTGCAGCATATGCTTCCGCATATTCACCCTTATGCTTACTCAGGTATTTGTCCTGATCCATAAATGCAAAGAAAGCATCTTCGTCTGCAGCACTTACAAACTGGATGTCGCCCTTCTCGCTCGGTATGTATATCAGATCATTCCCATACCCATCGCCGTTCATATCATTTGTATACATAAAGCTGTTGTACCAGTATGAAACCCCGGTATAGAACAGATTAAACGATGTGGACATGTGATCGTCGAGATACGGAATGGTGTAGGAAACAGAAGCAATCGCTTTGCTTGGATCCACATATTGTGAACGCTGAACCCAGGGAATATGCGGGCCATTCACCTGAATGGCGCCATTGTATGCAGAATAGGCGGCGCTGCCGGGCATACCCGAAACCTCTTTTGACTCGGTCTGGGTATAAGCCGCCATTATATTCAGGTTTTTAACAGGCTCTGCGGTAATAATAATATTCCCGATGGCCCCCCATCCTTCGCTGCTATTGGACAGTATGTATGCATTTCTTGATGTATACTCCAGGATACTATCAACGGGATAAATATACCTGTCATCACTTCCGCTGAAAGTCTCCCAGGTATTATCGGGTGGTGCCAGGTTGTAGTTTTCCAGCAAGACTCCATTTATATTTTTCGAGAAGATACCTTCCAATGTAACTGTCACCGGAAATGAAACCGGGAGGTCATAATCTACAGCCAGTGAAGTTTTCCACACCTGGGGCATTTTAAAATCGGAGGCAATGGCATTGACCTCGCCCGGCAATGCGCCCTGTTCAGGAGTAATCGTATTTGGCAGGTTCAAATGTGAGATCATTTCATCCACATCGGTGATCATGGGCCCGGCCAGGGTTGCTAAAGTTGCTAAATCAGACCCGGCAACGTCTATCGTCCAATCTGCATTATACCTGGTAACAGCCTGATAACTGCCCTGTACCATTCCTGAATTGGTCGGCATATTGGTGAAGAACACCAGCGGCAGCCTTCCTGTAAAAATACCGGTACCTCCCCGGAGTTTCAGTGTCTGATCACCCTTTACATCCCACGTGAAACCAACCCTTGGCGAAAGCTGGACATTTCCGTCTGGCCATTCGCCGGTATCAATATGTCTGCCGCCATAATCCAATGTCAGAATTGCGTTGTTTGTGAGAACGTTATCGACATATTTCAAATAGTCGGCACGCAGGCCAAAAGTTAATTTGAAATCAGAACTAACGTTCCATTCATCCTGAGCATAAATGCCAAAGGTATTAAAAGCAACTTCCGCAGCCGGATTTTGTTCTCCACCGTATCCATAAGTCAATGCAAAATCTCTGGGTGCAGCCTGATTCAGGAAATCGTTAATATTTGCATAACGATAATATCCCGTACCGTTGCGCATGTAGGAGTTGTTTGCCATCTGATGTTCAAACTTTAATCCCGCTGTAATTTTATGATTGCTTGAATAATAGGTCAGGTTGTCTGTAATATTCCAGATATTGTTATGTACTCCGTTGTTCCATGTGAACAATTCATAACCTGCAGATATATATGGCTCAACCGCGTACGGGGTATTTGCATCTCCGTCGTCGTCGTACATGATGTCAATGAACGGGAACTTCTCAGAAGTGGATCCACGGATATCGTTAAGCATTGAATAGGTGGCCAGGAATTGATTTGAAATCTTATCTGAGAACCGGCTGTTCAGATCCAATGAAAACGAATTCACAATGTTATCCATTGAGTAAAGGGAATTGGCGAAGGCCATGGAGTATTCAGAAATTCGATCCATCGACCGGTTACGGTATCCGGCGTTGTTTGAATTGCCGTTTGTGGGCCTCCATTCCATATTCTTGGTATAATTATACCGGACACTCAATTTGTTGTTATCATTGATGTTCCAGTCAATACGGGCCAGGAGTTTTTTGTTGCTCTCATTTGCCGGGTAATCTGTATAGGAGCCAGGATCATATCCATAATTATCCATTAAATGTTGCCTGACCAGTTCCATATCTGAAGTGCTGGCGCGCGAAAGATTGAGGTCGGCATTGGCAACGCCGTCAGTCGATGGCCTCCAGGGTACGACCTGTCCCGGTTGTAATTCGTATTCTCCGTTAATGAAAAAGAACAACTTGTTCTTAATGATAGGCCCTCCCAACGTTACACCGTATGTTCCTACCGATTCTTCAGGGCGGTCTCCGAAATCAACATCTCCGATCTTATTGCCCCGCATATTCTGGTTGAAAAAATAAGCATAGGCTGATCCATGGAAGGTATTGGTTCCTGATTTGGTAATGGCATTGATCCCACCGCCGATAAAATTCGTCTGGCGGACATCGAATGGTGCAACGACTACCTGAATTTCTTCAATAGCATCCAGAGAAATAGGGTTCCCACCGCCGGGCAGGCTGGAGCTCAGGCCAAAGTTGTTGTTAAAATTGGCACCGTCCACCGTGAAGTTTGTCATTCGGCCATCCCCGCCTGCAAAGCCCATGCCATTTGCATAAGGTGAAATCCGCGCAATGTCCTGAACACTCCTGAACAAAGTAGGCATGGCATTCAACTGTTCGTTCGAAATATTGGTTGTTGCCCCGGTCTTGGTGGTGCTGAATTTCGAAGGTTTGGAACCTACAATCGTAACCTCGACAACATCAACAGCACTTTGCTTCATTTGTGCATTTAAAATAAATGATTCACCCAGAAGCAACGTAATATCGGTATAAGAAGCGGTTGAGTAACCAACATATGATATTTTAACAGAGTATGGCCCACCGGGTCGCATACCTTGTAAATTGAAACGGCCCTCGTCATTGGTAATGGTTCCGTACTGTGTTCCGGAAGGTTCATGGATGGCTACAACGGTAGCACCAAGAAGTGCTTCACCTGTTTCTGATGCAACTTTGCCATTCATACCTGATTTGGTGACTTGCGAATAGACAGGAAATGTTATTAAGCAAGCAACCACAAACGTAAATAAAAACTTGTACGTGTTTTTCATAGTATTAAATTAGTTAAGATTATAGTGAGGGTAAAGGTAGATACCACATTACAATTCTGAATGAATTCAATGTAAAATAAAGTTTATCAGTACGGACATTAAGAGTCCGGCCAGATTCTTTCGAAATGATTTCATAAGCAATTGATTTTTAGGTTTATATATGGAGTTAATGGATTGCATTTTACGATTATTGTGAACACATGTAATATCAGTTACCAGGGGCGATGGTTGAGTTTACCGGTGAACTTAACTCGAGCAATAAGATATGCTGAATCCAGTGGCCATTCCGATGCAGAAAAATAATGGAATGGTCAGGATTTATGGTGCTTGGCGGAGATGCTTTTTTAAACTATTCCGTCTTTCTTTTCAACGCGAAATCAACAATCCGGGAACTGGCTCCAATCATTGACGTAACGTAGCTTTCAGCGGCATCGCCGGAGGTTTTCAACAAGGCCGGATCGCCCAGAAGCTTGTCCAGGGCGGTTTCGAGGTCCCCGGACCCGGACACCGGCCAGGCGGCCCCGCGTGATACCAGGTCGCTGGCTTCCTGGAACTTATGGTAATTGGGACCAAAAATTACCGGTTTTCCGAAGGCTGCGGCCTCCAGGGTGTTATGGATACCGCGGCCGAACCCGCCGCCGATATAGGCGATATGGGCGTACTGGTATAGGGAGGAAAGCAAACCGATCGTATCGACCAGGATCACATTCGTATCCGGCAGCTCCGGTTCCCGGAGCCGGGTGTAACGCTGGACCTTCCCCGGGATCTGACCGGCCAGTTTTTCCAGTTCCCCTTCATGGATCTCATGGGGAGCGATGATCCATTTGCATCCGGGCAGGGATCCGTTCAGGCAAGGGATCAGGATTTCCTCATCGGCCGGCCAGGTGCTGCCGGCGACGATGATTCTGGAATCCCCGCAGAAGGACAGGAATCGCCCGTCGGGCTTTATTTCACGGGCAATCTCGTAAACCCTGTCGAAGCGGGTGTCCCCGCTGACCGAAGCATGGCTTATCCCGGTGGATGAAAGCAATTCGAGGGAAGATTCCTGCTGGACGAACAGATGGTCGAAGCGTTCCAGGATCCGGCGGTACCATCCCCCGTACCAGCGGAAAAAAACCTGGTTTTTGCGGAATATCCCGGAGATCAGGTACAGGGGTGTTTTTTCGGCGTGCAGCCTCGACACGAAATGATACCAGAATTCGTATTTTACGAAGAAGGCTTTCCCGATGCGGACCCGTTCAAGGAAACGCCGGGCATTCCTGCGGGTGTCCAGGGGAAGGTAGAATACATGGTCTGCCAGGGGATGGTTCTTACGCACCTCGTAACCGGACGGGGAATAAAAGGTCAGCAGTATCCTGGTGCCCGGTTCTGCCTGCCGGATCTTCTCGATCACCGGCCTGCCCTGTTCGAATTCACCCAGGGAGGAGCAATGGAACCAGGTCAGGGGCTGGTTCGGGTCCACCTCACGTTCCATCCGCCGGAACTGTCCCCTTCTCCCCCGGATCCACTGCCTGGCTTTTGGATTGAAGATGGAAGCGGCAAGAATGAGCAGGACGTACATCCGGATGCCAAGGTCGTAGATCAGCCTCATGTTGACGGGTTTGGTTCCCAAAATTAGTGCTTTTCTGATTATCTTTACCTAAATTTCAAGTTCATGAGCAATCCGGAAGTCAGGGTACGTTTCGCCCCGAGCCCCACCGGTCCCCTGCACATCGGCGGGGTCAGGACCGCACTGTTCAATTATCTATTTGCACGAAAGAACGGGGGGACCTACATCCTGCGCATCGAGGATACCGACCGCTCGAGGTATGTTCAGGAGGCCGAGCAATACATCATAGAGGCGCTGGACTGGTGCGGGATCCGGTTTGACGAAGGCGTTACGGTGGGAGGCCCCGGCGGACCCTACCGACAGTCCGAACGAAAGGATATATACCGGGAGTATGCGAAGAGGCTGGTGGACGGGGAACTGGCATACCTGGCGTTCGACACGCCCGAAGAACTGGACACACTGAGGAAGGAAGCCGAGAAGAATAAAAGAACCTTTACCTACAATGCCCTGAACCGGGACCGGCTCAATAATTCCATCGCCCTTCCGGCAGAAGAGGTGAATGCCAGGATCGAAGAGGGAGTGCCTTACGCAGTGCGCTTCCGCATGCCGGACGATCACTGGATCGAATTCGATGACATCGTCCGCGGAAGGGTGGAGGTGAATGCCCGCACCCTGGACGACAAGATCCTCCTGAAGGCCGACGGCCTGCCGACCTACCACCTGGCGAACGTCGTTGACGACCACCTGATGCGCATCAGCCACGTCATACGGGGAGAGGAATGGCTGCCCTCGACCCCCCTGCATGTAATGCTGTACGAGGGATTCGGCTGGAAAAACAGCATGCCGCAATTTGCCCACATGCCCCTTACCCTGAAACCGGACGGGAAGGGCAAGCTGAGCAAGCGGGACGGGGACCGGCTCGGGTTTCCCGTTTTTCCGCTTCAGTGGCCACTGACGGGGGGTGGAAAGGTCTCGGCCGGCTACCGGGAGGCTGGCTATTTCCCCGAGGCCTTCATCAACATTTTGGCCCTGCTTGGATGGAACCCGGGTACCGAGCAGGAGATCTTCAGCATGGAAGAGCTTATCGAGGCCTTCAGCCTGGAGCGCATCGTTAAGGCCGGGTCCAGGTTTGATCCCGAAAAAGCCCGCTGGTTCAACCACCAGTACCTGATCCGGCGGCCGGATCACGAACTTGCCGAATGGTTCCGCGGGGAACTTGAAAAACGCGATCTCCCCTACGACCCGGACTACACCGCAAGGGCCCTGTCGCTGGTCAAGGAAAGAGCATTCCTGCTGCCGGATCTCTGGGAACAGGCATGGTTCTTTTTTACCCGGCCGGAGGCCTACGATGAAAAGGTGGCCGCAAAGGTATGGAAAAAGGAAACCACGACGTTGATCGTTGAGGTCCGCACCCTGCTGGACTCGGTCGAACCCTTCACCGGAGATGCGATCGAGCCGGCCATAAGGGATATGGTCGAAAAAAAAGGGACCGGCTTCGGGAAGGTCATGAATCCCCTGAGGCTGACCCTGATCGGTTCCAGCCTCGGTCCCATGCTCATGGACCTGATGGAGGTCCTGGGCCGGGAAGAAGTGCTGGCGAGGATTGACGATGGACTTGTAAAGATCCCGGCCATGGTCGGTTGATATAGCTTTCCCCGAAAGTTTGCACCCGGTCCCGATTTTCCGGGCACAAACGGAACGGCGGGCCCGTTCCGGTGCTTACCCGCCCGTTGCCTGCAGACTCCCTGGCGTCAAACCTCACCGATAAGGTCGAGGTACTGCTTGTAGGGTATGGCGGGCAGGCTCTGGGCCTGGAAGGCCCCGTTGGCCTGGCTGATGATGGACACCTTGGCCGCCGTCATTTCGTCCGGCGCTTCGTAGATGTCCAGGAAATCATACTGGCCCAGCAGGGCGTAATGGGCTATGAATTTCACTTCCGGGCAGGTCTTCTTCACCTGGTCAAGCCAGGTCCTGCCCAGCTCGGCCCTTTCCTTCATCTGCCGTGTAAGGTCGGGCGACAGCTTGGTTAAAAGCACATAGGTTGGCATACGGCTACTCCTCCTCCTCAATCTCCTCCCCGAGTTCCGCAAGTTTCCCGGCAAGGGTTTTCATGTCGGTTGTGACCTGAGCGGTGATCTCGCTCGTCATGGACTTGGAGTAATCCACCGCCTTCATGGATTTCTTTGTATTGTCGGTAACCGCCTTGACCTTGGTTACGGGTTTCACCTTGGATGCATTCTGCAGCAATTCCTCCCCCTCTGATGAAAGGCTTTTAACCCGGTCATCCATGACCTCGGTGGATTTCTTCAGTTTCTTCAGCCGGCCGTAATCGGTTTTGACATTCTCGACCGTGGTTTCACGGCTGCCGTCTGCGTAACCGTTGATATCGGTTTTGATCTTCGCATAGTTGTCGTCCGTCTTCAGGAGTTCCTGAAGCAGATTAAAGGAAGAATTCTTGAAATCATCGTAATCCTGGACACCGCTGTCCTTGGGGCGCTGTAGTTTACGGGCTTCCTCGGCAGTGGACTGTGACAGGACCGGAGCGGCAAGAAATGCCAGCAGGGGAAGCAGAAAAAGGATGCTCTTAAGAAATGCGTGGTTTTTCATGACTATCGGATTAGGTTTACCCTATAAAGTTACGGCATAATGGCCCGCAAACACAAATGTTGTTTGCATAAAATCGTAAATTTGATAACATGAAAAAGCTGCCGGTAACCATCGTGATCCTGCTGACTTTTGTTGCATCCTGCCAGAAGGAACAGCCGGAGACCGCCGAACGTGCGGACATCATTTCCACCAAACTGATCCGGGTTTACACTCCCCAGGAAATACGGGATTTCCTGGAGATTCGCCTGTTTGATCCCCCCTTCACCCTGGAGCACAGCGTCCGGGCCGTCCGCATCGCCTACATGACGCCGGATCCGAACGGCAAACTGGTGAATGCCACGGGGGCTGTTTATATACCTGAAACCACGGGGACATTCCCGGTCATCTGTTTTCAGCACGGAACCCAGATCCAAAGGTACCTGGTGCCCTCCCAGGGTGCCGGGAATTCGGATGCGGGACTCGCGGGGGCCGTGGCCGCATCCATGGGATATGTCTGCGTGACGGCGGATTACCTGGGACTCGGGGAATCCTACATCGTACCTCCATACCTGCTTGCGGAAAACTCGGCCACCACCGTCATAGACATGCTCCGGGCCAGCCTGGAATACCTTTCTAAACAGGGCATTGAAACGGACGGCAGCCTGTACCTGTCGGGTTATTCGCAGGGAGGGTACATCACTATGGCAACCCATCACGAACTGGAGCGGAACTATGCGGATGAATTCCAGGTGACGGCGTCGTCTCCCCTGGCCGGTCCCTACGACCTGTCAGTCACCATGGATACCATATTTGCATGGGGCCGGTACAAGCAGCCGATCCTGATGGCATACCTGATGAACTCATACGATCATTACTACGGGTGGGAACGGCTTGACGAGGTTTTCCAGCAGCCCTATGCCAGCGAGGTCCCGGGTTATTTTGACGGCACCCGGATGATGGATGCGGTCAACCGGGACCTGCCGCAGGACCTGAACGACCTTCTCCTGGAGTCCTTCATAAGCAGCTACCGGAGCGGGGGGGAAACAGACCTTCGCGATGCCATAAAGGCCAATTCCCTGCTGGATTTTGTTCCCACGGCACCGGTACTGCTGATCCACGGGGACAAAGACAGCACCGTGCCCATTTCGGTCTCCCGGGCAGCCAAGACTTATTACGAGAGCCAAGGCAAGACCAACGTGGAACTGGTCGCGGTGGAGGGAGACCACGAGGGTGCCGCCGAGGCCGCCATCGTGGGTGCCATGGCCTGGTTTGAATCCTTGCGCAACAAATGAAACCCGGGCAGGACCCGGGAAAATTCGGTACGGCCGCCGGAATCCTTTCGGGGGAAAGCTCTAGATCATCAACAACAATCCGGTGCCCCGGAGGGCTTACTGAAGATTCCGGATCCGGACCTCGATGTCCTTCTCGTCCTTCAGCAGCCTGACCAGTTCCTCCGGGTCCGTCTGCCCGTAATGGTAGGGATACAGGATCTTCGGGCGGAACGCCCGGGCCGCATCCGCCACCATTTCCGGGGTCATGGTGTAGGGCAGGTTCATGGGAAGGAATGCAATGTCGATCCCTTCCAGGGCCTTGATCTCGGGAATGTTCTCGGTATCTCCCGCGACCAGTACCTTTTTATCACCGAAAGTCAGCACATAACCGTTGCCGATGCCCTTTGGATGAAAAGGCTGGCCGTTCGACCGCTTGTGCTCGATGTTGTAGGCAGGAATCGCTTCGATCGGGATCCCGGCGACCGTTTCCACGTCGCCGTTCTCCATGACCACCGCCCCGTGGAATTCCTCGAGTTGTTCCAGGCAGGTGGGGGTCATGACTACGGGACAGTAATCCTTGCGTACATGCTCAATGGCCGTCAGGTCGAGATGGTCGCCGTGCTCATGGGTCACCAGGATCAGGTCGGCATCCGGCATCTGGGCATAATCCGCCTCCCGCATCACCGGGTCCACATGGATCACCATGCCGTTGTATTCGAACATCAGGGTGCCGTGCCCGATGAAGGTAATGGCGAGGTCACCGCCGGAGGTTTCGAAAACGTCTTTCGCAAAGTTCATGTCCGGGGGATTTAAAGCTGGTATTACCAGGATGAGTAAACTGAATAAAGTCTTCATGTCGTCCGGTTTAAAATTTATTCAATTTAACAGGAAGAATCGATATTAACAAATGCATCCTGTGGGAATATTATCGTAATTTTAGTTTCATGAAAGCAATACGGTATCTTTCGTTGGCATGCCTGGCAGGAACGATCCTTGTTTCCTGCGGCAGGAAACCCGACAGCCCGCCCACCGAGCCTGAATCAGGGTACAGGCTGGTAAGGCTGCATTATGAGAATGCCGGCGGGGAACGGGGTGTCACCCATTATTATTACGACACGGAAGGCCGGGACTACCTGGCCGTCTGGCACCTGTTGGACAGCTCCAGGAGTTCGCTGAACCACAGAGAGTTGGATTCAGCCGGCAGAATGCTCGTAAAATCCAGGCAGTTCAGCGACGGGATCAGCTCGGTGCAGCATTACCGGTACAACCCGGACGGGAACCTCGTCGGGGAGGATTTCAGCCGCTCCGACGGTGTGAAGGGACAGGTGGAATACGGGTACGACGGGGAGGGAAAACTGGTTTGGGCGGATTGCAATGGACTCAACGGCTGGTTTTACGGCAGGATCGAATACACCTGGGAAGACGGGATGAAAACCGGGGCCAGGCTGTTGCGCGATTCGGTGCCGATCGGAACCATTGAATATCAATACGAAAACGGCCGGCTGGTCAGGGAGCACTGGGATTTCAACGGGACCTGGAGCCAGACCTTCCGGTACGAGTACCAGGAAGCAGCCGTGCAGACCTATACCTCTTCCAACGTATTCATACGGGAAAGCCCCTGGTTCAGAGTTGCCCGGGAGGATTACGATTTCAACGGGCAATCGGGAGGCCCTTCCTTTTACACCTATGATGCTGACGGGAAACTGGTAAGCAAGGAGTTCATACGGTCCGACGGGCTGAGGACCGTAACCACATACGAATATGATTCAACCGGGCTGCTGGACCGGTCCCACCGCGAATACGACGACGGCCGGCAGACCGAATTCCTTTACTGGTACAGCGTGGAACGCAAACTGCTGGTGCGGACCTTCCAGTGGTCTGACGGGAACTCGGGTTCCGAGGCGTACCGGTATGAAGAAGGCCTGCTGGCACAGGGGGAATGGGAGAACGTGGACGGCTGGCTGAACGGCATCCTGTTGCCCGAATACGATTCTGCAGGCCTTATGACCGGGGCGGTCTTCAAGGGTGAGGACGGGGTTGACGCCACGCTGGAATTCGGTTATGACCGGGACTTCAATCTGGTGCGGATAAACTGGGAATTCAGTTCGGGCCATACCCAGACCTACCGTTTTGTATACGAAGCCTGCGGATCTTTTACCGGTATATAAAAATTCGTACGCCATGAGAACAAAACGGGGATGGTTCATGCACCCTATCCGTCAACAGAAATTATCGCAGCACCATCACCTATAACGGGAAAATTTCCGAACTGACGGAGGAAAAGCCCTGATGGAGGCACAGGGCATCACTTTCCTATTCCTCCGGTTTCTTTTCTTTTTTTGAGAAGGCGCGCAGCATGCGGCTTTGCTGAAGGGCCTCGGAGGCTTTGCGGACCTCGATCAGGGTCTGGTTCAGGTTCTGCAGGGCGACGTCCAGGCTGTCGGCAAAGGCTGAATCTGCAAGCATTTTCTGGAAGGTTCCCTGGCTGGTGTTCATGGTTTCGGTCAGGGTGATCAGGTTGGTCGTGACTTCCTCCAGGTTCCGGGTGCTGGCGCTCAGGTTCATGCTGGCCTCGTAAACGTTCACCGCGAATGCCGTATCGGTGAACAGCTTGCCGAAGATACCCTCCCCCTGGTTGACCTTATCGGTAATGCCTTCCAGGTTCAAGGAAATCTCCGCGATGTACCGGGCCGTGGAATCCAGGTCCGCCGCAAAAGCAGGGTCGGCCAGGAGCTTGCCCATGAATCCCTCTCCCCGGTTGATCCCGTCGGAAAGGACCCGCAGGTTATGGCTGGTCTTGGCCAGGTTGGCGGCAAAGGTGGTGTCGGTGAAGATCTTGCCGAATATGCCCTCCCCCCGGTTCATCTTATTGGTGATGTCGATCAGGTTGCCCGATACCACCGAGATCCTTTCGCTCGAAGTTTTGACCTCACGCAGGATGTCGTCGGCTTCGATCGGGGGGACCGAAGGCAGGTTGTCTCCCTGATCGATGGATTCCTGGTCCGGGCTTCCCGGGAGAAGGATGATAAGCTTGTTTCCCATGAGTCCCTGGGAACCGATGGTGGCGATGGAGTTTTTCTTGATATAGGGAGTGACCTTTTTATCGATGGCCATCTCGACCAGGACGGAGGAATCCGTCATGATGGTCAGTTTGCTCACGGCCCCGACATCGATCCCGGTGAAACGCACGTTGGCTCCCTCTCGTAAGCCGACCACATCCTTGAATACCGTCGTGATCTTGACGTTGGTGCTGAACATGTTCTGTTTGCTGCCGATCAGGTATATGATCAGGATGAACAACGCCACTCCGCCGGCAATGTACATGCCGAGCCTGATGTTCTGCTGCCTTTTGCTTTTCATGGTTCTGGTTTACGTAAAATAATTTCGTACGATTTCCTGCTCGTGATTCTCCAATTCCCCGAAGGTTCCGCGGGCAATGAAATTCCCCTTGTGCAGGATGCAGATACGGTTGGATACCTTCCTGGCACATCTCATATCGTGGGTCACCACGATGGAGGATACGTTGTAGATCTTCTGGATGCGGAGGATCAGTTCGTTGATGTCCCGTGCGGTATACGGATCGAGACCCGTGGTCGGTTCATCGTACAGGATGATCTCCGGCTCCAGCACCAGGGTCCTGGCCAGTCCCGCCCGCTTGCGCATGCCCCCCGACAGCTCCGCTGGCATCTTGTCGATATCGTCCAGCAGATCCACACTGCGAAGGGTGTTTTCGACCAGTTCTTTTTTTTCATCTTCCGAAAGATCCGGTTTGTTCCTTTCCAGCGGGAAGAGCAGGTTCTCCGACAGGGTCATGGAATCGTAAAGGGCCCCTTCCTGGAAAAGATAGCCCACCCTGGCCCTCAGCCGGTTCAGTTCGTGGTCCTTCAGTGCCATGACGTCCTGGCCCAGTACCCGGATGCTTCCCTCATCGGGGATGATGAGGCGGACCATGCATTTGATCATGACCGATTTCCCCTGCCCCGAGCGCCCCAGGATGCTTACGGTTTCCCCCCGGAAAAGGTCCAGGGAAACGCCTTCCAGGACCTTTTTATTCTCGAAGGTCTTGTACAGGTCCCGGACCCGGATGACGGCTTCGTTATTTGTGTTGTTACCGGTCATATGATGATTTCCGTAAGCTGGACGGCGATCATATCAAGGATGAAAATGACAACCGAAGAGGCCACCACGGCCGTGTTGGCTGCCACCCCGACTCCCTGGGTCCCGCCTGTCGTGTTGTACCCTTTATAGCAGCTTATGATCCCGATGGCAAAACCGAAGAAAAAGGTCTTTATGGTGGCGGGAATGACATCGAAATACCAGAGCTGGTCAAGGGCCTGGGTCAGATACAGTTTGAGTGAAATGGTGTTTCCCAGGTTCACCCCGATGAAGGAGCCGATAAAAGCCACCCCGTCGGCGTAAAACACCAGTATGGGGACCATCAGCGTGGTGGCCAGCACCCGGGTGGCCACCAGGTATTTCATGGGATTTGTTCCCGAGACTTCCATGGCATCGATCTGGTCGGTCACCCGCATCGAACCCAGTTCGGCACCGATCCCGGAACCGACTTTTCCGGCGAAGATCAGGGCCCCGATGACCGGGGAGATCTCCCGGATGATGGCTACCATGATGATCCCGGGCAGCCAGGCATCGGCACCCAGTTCCTCGAAAACGGGCCGGGTCTGGATGGTCAGCACCAGTCCCATGATGAAGGCCGTGATGCCGATCAGTCCCAGGGTCTTCAGTCCGATCACATAGCAGAGCCTGTAAAATTCCTGCCATTCGAACCTGCCCTTGAAGCTCACGCGGATCAACCTCCCGGTGAAACGGGTCACATCGGCCAGCTCCCAGAAAAACTGCTGGAGCCTGGTCTCGATCCTGGTGCCTGCATTCTTTTCTTCCAATGTTCCGCTGTCGTTACATAAATAAAATTAAGAAAAAATCCACCCCCGTAAAACCCCGACCCGACCTAACCCGGCGGATCAGACTTCCAACGGTTGAATTTTATCGCCCCTATGCGCTCAACAATTGGTTCAAATTCATTAATTTGGATGGATTTATCCCCTGAACCTATGAAATCACATTTTTCAACGTGGGTTCTGCTCTTTTGCCTGACCTGCGTTATTCCCTGCCGCGCACAGGACAGCTGGGTCGGGCTGGACGATCCCGATTTTTTCATGGACTTTATCATTCACCCGGAAGACAGCAATATCTTGTATGCCACATCCCATAGTGATGTTTACAAAAGCATAAACGGGGGAGCAAGCTGGACGTCGGTTTATTCATTCCTCTATACATATATGGAAAGCATCGTGATAAATCCCCGTAATACGGACACCATGTATGTTGGTATGCAGCCGCCCGGGACAGGTGCAAGGGGGATCTACCGCAGTGCAAACCGGGGCAATTCATGGACAAAGGTTGTCGGGGATACCGCTATCCATTGCCTGGCCATCGACCCGGTTGATCCAAGGGTGGTTTACGCGGGAAGCGTGACAAACACCCAGACCGGCAGTTCAGACGGGGTGATCAAAACCGTGGACGCCGGAGACACATGGTACACCAAAAACAACGGCCTCTCGAACCTGGAGAT
The DNA here is from genome assembly GCA_964575235.1 of uncultured Bacteroides sp. Lineage (GTDB taxonomy): Bacteria > Bacteroidota > Bacteroidia > Bacteroidales > SM23-62 > SM23-62. The sequence continues at coordinate 2,740 of CAZNQG010000033.1, read as the reverse complement.
CAATGCGCTCGAGATCAACCCGGATGATCCTCATATCCTCTATGCCGGAACCGGATCGGGTGTGTTTATAAGTAAGGACAGCGCCTCGTCCTGGGATGCTTCTTCTTCGGGATTGCCGGGTGGGACGGTCATCCTTTCGCTGGAGATCAGTTCCCACGACACCTCCCTTGTGTTTGCCGGCACCAGCGGGGACGGGCTGTACCGTTCGGAGGACGGGGGACGGAACTGGTCCGCCGCCAATTCAGGACTGACGGGCCTGCAGGTCAATTTCATAGCCGTCCATCCAACGGCGCCCCACATCGTTTACGCCGGACTCGATGCCGGCTTTTTTCAGTCTGAGAATTTCGGTGTAAGCTGGACACAGATCGACGAGAACGGGATCATGTTCGGGGGCGATGTGGGCGTCATCCGTTTCAATCCCAAGAACCCGGAATGGGTCTATGCCCTTTTTTCCATCAACTCCTCGGCCTGCCAGATTTTCAAGCGCCGTTTCACCATACCCTGCATTCCGCCTGTAATCGAACTTCAGAGTACCGGGGTTACCTGTCACGGGGATGCGGACGGAGCCATCGACCTTACGGTCACCGGAGGGTCGCCTCCATATACCTATGAATGGTCAACGGGCGAAACCACTGAGGACCTTGACAACCTGGGAGGGGGGACCTACAGGGTCACGGTTACGGACAACGAGGAATGCGAGGCGGAAGACAGCATCTATGTAAACGAACCCGAACCGCTTACCGCTGAGATCACCGACGTAGTCCATGTGTCGGACAGCGGGGGGAGCGACGGAAGCGCGACCGTGACGGCCTCCGGGGGGACACTTCCCTATTCCTACCTCTGGGACGACGATGCCACCACTACGGAAGCCACGGCTGAAAACCTCTGCGCCAAACGATGGTTCAGGGTTACGGTTACCGACGGAAACGGATGTATGGCTGAGAATTCCGTGATGCTCACCGAACCGGGTGTCCTGTGTGTTGACATCATATTTTTTGAGGACATAAGCTGCCACGGAGAACAGGACGGCAGTGCCACTGCAAGCATAACCGGGGGAACCGAACCTTTCAGCATCCTATGGGACGACCCGGGGACTGCCACCACGGAGACCGTAAATGGACTGGGTCCCGGGTGGTATCGTGTCGGCGTGACGGACGCAAATTCCAAAACCGCCCTGGACAGCGTATACATTACGGAACCCGCGCCACTGGCGATTGAAAAGGACTGCCCGGAAGTCATCTGTGCCGGCACGTATGACGGCTATATCGACCTGAGCGTATCCGGCGGCACAAAGAACTACGGGTTTGCCTGGTCGAACGGCAAGACCACGGAGGACCTGGATGACCTGCCGGCTGGAGAATACTCGGTCACCGTTACGGACCACAACGGATGCATCCTGCAGGATACGACCCGCATCGATTCCATCGACACTTACGAGGGACTCGAGATCTGCATGGTGACGGTCATCGACGGGGTGAACCTGGTGGTATGGGAGCGGCCGGATGTTCCCGGTATTGACCATTTCAGGATCTACCGGCATACCGTCGATTTCGGTTACGTGGAGATCGGCAGGGTGCCATACGACAGCCTGAGCATCTTATACGATTACGCCTCCGTACCGGAGGAAATCTCGCATTTCTACAAGATATCAACGGTGGATATATGCGGCAACGAATCCTCGCTCAGCCCTTACCACAAGACCATGCACCTGACGGCCAACTTGGGCACTTCGGGGGAGGTGAACCTGATCTGGGAGAACTACGAGGGCTTTGTGTTCCCGGGTTACGACCTTTTCCGGGGAAGCGATCCCGGGGACCTTTCAGAGATCCGGTCTCTACCGAGCAACGTGACCAGCTTTACCGACAACAACCATCCGGCCGGCACGCTCTATTACCGCACCCAGGTCGAAAGGCCGGAACCCTGCTTTCCCAGTTCGGCCAAAAAGGCCGGCACAGGACCCTACTACCATTCCCTTTCGAACATGGACGACAACAAGCTCCAGTCGGGGATCGGGGGTGGAATCCGAGCCACCGGCATAGAAATTTTTCCAAATCCCGCGGGAGAGCGCGTCACGGTCCGTTTCGACAATCCGGGGAACGGAACCTGCCGGCTCACCGTCAGGGATGTGACCGGAAAGGTCATTCGGACCCTGGAAAACCTTCGGGGAAACTCCGTTCAGCTACGGCTGGAAGGCATCCCGCCCGGCATCTATATCATCCGTATCGACGGTACGGTGAGGCTTCAGGGCATGCTGGCCGTGGAATGAATGGTCCGGGAACCTGTACTTCCCTGGGCGTATGGGCCGGCCGTTGACCGGGATTAATTCACCCTCAGGATGAGTCCCACCCCGCGGATGGTATCGAGCGAGATGGAGGTTTCCGGCTGGAGGTACTTGCGCAGGCGGGTGACGAAAACGTCCATCGAGCGGCCCAGGAAATAATCGTTCTCGCCCCAGAGATCCTCCAGGATCTTTTCGCGTTTGAGAACCTGGTTCTTGTGTTCGACCAGGTATTTCAGGAATTCGGCTTCCCGGACGGTCATCTGGTGTTTGCGGTCGAAGCCGGTCAGGGTCAGTTCGTCGAAACGGAACTCGAATCCCCCGACGGGCACGGGTCCTGCCCCTGCATGTCCCGAACGCCTCAGGATGTTCTGTATGCGAAGGATGAGCTCCTCCACCTCGAAGGGCTTGGTGATGTAATCGTCGGCCCCCAGTTTGAGTCCCCTGATACGGTCCTCCTTC
>CAZNQG010000032.1:0-31773 GCA_964575235.1 uncultured Bacteroides sp. | reverse complement strand
ATATTTTATGTAATTGATATTTAAATGTTTATCTAATATATTTTCGAATGAAAAAGACCATTGAACTCTTTCTCCTTACAATGGCAATCCTCATTCTGGCCGCACCAACCGGCTGCCAGCAGATCCCCGGCGGCAAACCGGCCCCGAAACCGCTGTACCGGGACCCGGTATACGACGGGGCGGCTGACCCGGTGGTAGTATGGAATGCGCAGAAGGAAATGTGGTTCATGTTCTATACCAACCGAAGGGCTAACGCCGGGGGACTGGACGGTGTTACCTGGGTGCACGGTACGCGCATCGGGATCGCCGAATCACCGGACGGAGCGAACTGGACCTACCTGGATACCTGCAATATAGGATACAGGCCGACGGACGGCTATACCCACTGGGCTCCCGAGGTGATCGAACATGAGGGTACTTACCATATGTACCTTACCTATGTGCCCGGGATATTCGATAACTGGAAGCACCCCAGGAACATCATCCACCTGACCAGCACGAACCTGTTGGACTGGGATTATGAATCAACCCTGCCCCTTGCCAACGATAAGGTGATCGATGCCTGCGTGTTCCGGATGCCTGACGGTGGCTGGCGGATGTGGTACAACAACGAACTGGACGGCAAATCGATCTATTACGCGGACAGCCCGGATCTGTACAACTGGACGGACCGGGGAAAGGCGGTCGGGGACCAGGGAGGGGAAGGCCCGAAGGTATTTGAGTGGAAAGGAAAATACTGGATGGCTACCGATGTCTGGCAGGGGCTTGCCCTTTACGAGTCAGGGGACCTGGAAAGCTGGAAGAGGGTTCCCGGAAACCTGCTTGAGGAACCCGGCACGGGAAAGGATGACGGGGTGAAAGGGGGCCACCCGGACGTTCTGGTAAACGACGGCCGTGCATACATCTTTTACTTCACCCACCCCGGCCGGGTGGATTCCATTCCGGCGTCGGACCGTTACCAGAAGCGTCGAAGTTCCATACAGGTTGTGGAACTGGAATACCGGGACGGGAAAATCACCTGCGACCGGAACAAACCCGTCTATATGAACCTGAAACCACAATGATCGAATCATGAAAAAGATTGCGGTCGTTGCCTTTCTTCCCCTGCTTTTCCTGTCCTGTTCAAACGGAGAGGACGAGGTCTTCATGTTCTCATACTTTACGGGGAACGGCGAAGACGGGCTTCACCTGGCCTGTTCCCAGGACGGGTACACCTGGGTAGCCCTGAACGAAAACCGGTCCTTCCTTGTTCCGGAGGCCGGAAACGACAAGCTGATGCGCGATCCCTGCATCGTCCGGGGAGGCGACGGACTTTTCCATATGGTCTGGACGGTGAGCTGGGAGGAAAAGGGAATCGGATATGCCTGCTCGAAAGACCTGGTAAACTGGTCCGGACAGAAGTACATTCCGGTCATGGAGCACGAACCGGATGCAAGGAACTGCTGGGCCCCGGAGCTTTTCTACGACGACGGGGAAGACCGGTACATGATTTATTGGTCCACCACCATCCCCGGGCGGTTCCAGGAAACCGACAGCACGGAAAAGCGAGGCTGGAATCACCGGATCTATTACGTCACAACAAAAGATTTCGAAACCTTCAGCGAAACCGGCCTCCTGTACGACCCGGGATTCAACTGCATCGACGCGGTCATTACAAAACACAACGGCTCTTACCTGATGATCCTGAAAGACGAAACCCTTCTCCCGGAACCCCAAAAGAACCTGCATTGCGCATCCAGCAAATCCGTTACAAAAAAATGGGGACCGGCCTCCGGCCCCATTACCAGAAGCTGGGTGGAAGGCCCCAGCATCACCCGGATCAATGGAAAATGGATCGTCTACTTCGACCGCTACCGGGAAAAGAAAATGGGAGCCATCGAATCGGAAGACTTCGTAAACTGGACGGACATCTCCGACCGGATATCCTTCCCGCCCGGAACCCGCCATGGAACCGTTTTCAAGGTAGAGCGCGGTGTGCTTGAGAACATCCGGGAGAAGTTTCGCGAAGGGACAAAAAAAGAAGGGGCAGGGAAAAGATGATTGGCCAAGACCCGGTAATGAGGTTTTTTAGGGTACTTTCCCTGGCCCCAACTTTAAATTACTAACTAAAACCAGAGCAAAATTACCAATTCGTAAGTATTTTGCAAAATTTTTCAAAAGAATATGTGGAAAAATTGCGTATTCATTATAATTCGTTATTTTTACATATCGATTTTTAAAAAATTATCACATCTGACGTTCAAATGATGGAAGAAAGCTTACAAATTGATAGTCTGGATAAAAAGATCATAAAGCTCATCACCCAGAATGCGCGGATCCCCTACCTGGAAGTAGCCAGGGAATGCAACGTATCCGGTGCCGCCATTCACCAGAGGATACAGAAACTTACGAACATGGGGGTCGTTACGGGTTCGAAGTTCACCATTGAACCCAAAAAGGTTGGATACAAGACCACCGCCTACATGGGGATCTTCCTGGAACAGGCCAGCCAGTACCCAACCGTCCTCGAGAAGCTTAAAAAGATCCCGGAAATAACCCAGTGCCATTTCACCACCGGGAATTACTCTGTTTTCATTAAGATCTATGCCCGGGACAACGAGCACCTGAAAACCGTCCTGACCGACAAGATCCAGGTGATCCCCGGCATCGCACGCACCGAAACCTTCATTTCACTGGAGGTGGGATTCGACCGTTCCATTCCGATCGAATAGACCGGGCAGGCTCGTGACGGAAAGGCCTGCAGACCCCTGCCGGATCCTTTTGCCGATTGCCTCAGGCGTTCAGCTCTTCCGCTGCCTAACCGCTTCGTATACCAGGAGAGATGCTGCCACCGAAACGTTCAGGGATGCGATCCGCCCGTATACGGGAACGGATACCTGTTGATCGCAGAGTTCCAGAATGGAGGGATGGATGCCTTTCTCTTCGGATCCCATGACGATGGCCAGGGGATCTTTCATGTCTGCCCTGTAAAATTCCAGGGGGGCTTTCTCGCTGGCTCCCAGGATTCGTATCCCGCTGTTTTTCAGGTATTTTATAGCATCTGCCAGTCCGGCTACCCGGCAGACGGGAACGCTCAGGAGGGCACCGGCAGAGGTCTTGACCGCATCTTCGTGGATCCGGGCCGAACCGCTGTGTGGTATGATCAAGCCATGAACACCGGCACATTCCGCGCTCCTTGCGATGGCTCCGAAATTGCGCACATCCGTGATTCCGTCCAGGACCAGCAGCAGGGGGACCGTGCCGGCCTCGAACAGCCCGGGAATGAGCTGTTCCAGATTATGGTACAGGATCGGAGAGATCAGGGCCACGACGCCCTGGTGATTTTTCCGGGTGAATCGGTTGAGCTTGTCAGACGGTACGAACTGGATGGGAACGCCGGTTTGCCGGGCGAGGGATACCAGTTCCGTTGCCAGTTCACCCTGCAATCCCCTGCGGAAAAAAACCCGTTCCAGCTCCTTGCCGGACTGGATGGCCTCGGTGACGGCCCGGATTCCAAAGATCATATCCTTTTGCCTGGACATTGTTCCGTATGCATTTTGCGTTTCAGGTTGTGCCGGTGGATTAATTGCTCTCGGTGTTGAATATCTTGCCGCTCCTCCAGTCCCTCACCGCCATCGACCACAACGAATTCACGAAATTCCGCTCCAGGAGGTAATCGTTCTGGGTATAGGGATTTTCATGCCTGGTAAAGATGAACTGCAGGGGTTCCCGGCTTTTCTTGCGGTAATACACCCAGGTCTCGGAATCCCCACGTTTGGTAAGGATGTTCGGGGGACCGTAAACGATGAACATCATGCCCCAGTCGGTTTTCCATCCCTCCTTATACGAGGTAAAGAAATAATTGGCGAAAAATACCCGGTTGTAATAAACCCGGATCAACTCACGCGCAGCATTGACATTTCCCCCGGCCCTCAGCCAGAAGTTGTCGATGGCCAGTTTCATGTTGGTCTGGTTGACCAGTTCGTTAAATTCCTGGGAACTGGTAAGGTATACAAGGGGTCCGACCATGTCGCCGGTACCGGCAACCCTCGGATAATTGTCGCCGAAATTGAGCAGGGTCAGTCCCCCATCCTGCCTGGGGTCTACCTGGATATGGTACATGCCTTCTTCCGGGAGTATGTATTTTGTGCTATCGTTGTAAGGATACGTAAAAATGCTGTCGGGCCTGAAATCGGGCCTGGGGGAACTGAGGTTGGTCACCGGCGGACGGGGAAGGGGAAAATCATTCTGGTAGTATTTCACATACACCGTATCCACGCCGGTACGGTTATATTTTACATAAAAGATCTCGCCGGAATGAAATACCCTGTCAAAGGAAGGATAACCGTCGGCAGCCGATAGCACCAGGTAGTTCTGGGCCGTGTTCACGGTACTGCGGTCAACGTGCATGAAACTCGTCGTTCCCTTTCCCCTCAGTACGTCGGTAGTATTTATCTTCAGCATGTACTGTTTCCCCTCCCTGGTCCGGACCGGCAGGTTGGCGATGAAGATGTTCTGGACCTTCTCTTTCCTCAGGATAAAATCGGCTGTCGTGCTGTCTTCCACGAACTCGCTCTCTCGCCCGTCAACCAGTTCCCTTAGCTCATAGTTTATCTTCAGGCGGGCCTGGTAGATGCCCTGCTGGTTTGCCTGGTTGAAAAGGAGCTCGACCGGAAAAAGCTTTATATAAAGCCTGGAACGGATTTCATTCTCATGGTACATGACAAACTCGGGATGCAGGGGCGTGCTTGAGGGGTTGTACAGGAAAGCCAGGTTCTTTCTGACCGCCTCCTTCTGCTGGGGCTGCGTCACGCATCCGCAGGAGAACACGATGATCCACAATAATATAGTTCTTAAGATCCTTCTCACGGGTTCCTGCTCTAAAATTAAGTATTTTCCTTCTCAAGGAGCTTTTCAAGTTCCCGGTGAACCTGCTCCCAGCGGGTCATTTCCCTGAAAAGCTCGGATCTCAGTCTTTCGTACTCCGTATAGACGGCAGGGTCCTCTATCCTGCCCGGCTCCTGCATGATCCCGTCCAGCCTCCCGATCTCAGCCTCCAGGCTGGAAATGGTTTCTTCCGACTGTGCGATTTTTTTCTCCAGGGACCTCTTTTTCCGCTCGAATGCTTTCCGCCGCTCGTATTCCTTCTTGCTGGCGGAGGTTCCGGGCCGGGGTGTCTCCTTCATGGCCGCATGTTTACTTTCAACATCCCGGAGGCTGGATATTTTCTTTCTTTCCAGGAATTCGTATACGCCGCCCATGTGTTCCTTGACCTTTCTTCCCCCGAACTCATACAATTTGTCCACCAGTCCGTTCAGGAATTCCCTGTCGTGGGATACCACAATTAAAGTGCCATCGTATTGCAGCAGGGCATGTTTCAGAATATCCTTCGACCGCATGTCCAGGTGGTTGGTGGGCTCGTCGAGGATCAGCAGGTTGTATGGTTTCAGGAGGAGCTGGGCCAGGGCCAGCCGCGAGCGTTCCCCGCCGGACAGGACCTTCACCTTCTTGTAAATGTCGTCACCGTGGAACAGAAAGGCCCCCAGGATGCCGCGGATCTGCGAGCGGATATCCCCAACAGCCACATCATCGATGGTTGTGAAGACCGTCTTGTTTTCGTTCATGATCTCGTCCTGGTTCTGGGCAAAATAGCCCGTGCTTACATTGTGGCCGGTCCGTGCGGTGCCTTCGCATTCCAGTTCGCCTGCCAGGATCCTTGAAAGGGTGGTCTTTCCCTCTCCGTTCCTGCCCACAAAGGCCACTTTTTCGCCCCGCTCGATCACCAGGTCCACGTTCTCCAGTACGATATGATCGCCAAAGCGCTTGGCCATGCCCCTGGTCTCGACCACGACGGTGCCGGATCTCGGCGCCGGCGGGAACTTGATGTTGAAGCTGCGCACATCCTCGAGCTCGATCTCGATGCGGTCCATTTTCTCCAGGGCCTTGATGCGGCTCTGGACCTGTACCGCCTTGGTGTTCTTATAGCGGAAACGCTCGATGAAGCGTTCCGTATCCTCGATCTTCTTCTGCTGGTTGCGGTAGGCGGCAAGCTGTTGTTCTCGCCGTTCCGCCCTCAGGGCCTGGAATTTCGTATAGGGGACGTTGTAATCGTAGAGTTTGCCCAGGGAGATCTCGACGGTCCGGGCGGTCACGGTATCGAGGAATTTCCGGTCGTGGGAGATCAGCACCACGGCTCCTTCGTAAGTTGCCAGGTATTTCTCGAGCCACCCGATGGATTCAATGTCGAGATGGTTGGTCGGTTCGTCGAACAGCAGGATGGCCGGCCTTCCCAGCAGGATCCGGGCCAGTTCGATGCGCATCCTCCATCCCCCGCTGAATTCGGAGGTTTTCCTGTGAAAATCACTGCGGCTGAAACCGAGTCCCACGAGCGTCTGCTCGACCCCGGACTCGTACGATTGTCCCCCGAACACCTGGTAGGCATGCATCAGTTCGGTGAATCGGTCGAGCAGCCCGGGATCGGTTTCTTCGGGTGTCTGTTTCCCGATCTTCTCCTCCAGTGCCCTTATCTCCTTTTCCATTGACCGCAACCGGTCGAAGGCCCGCATGACCTCTTCCCACAGGGTATGCCTGTCTTTGTATTTCATCTGCTGCGGAAGGTAGCCCACCCCGGCGCCTTCGGGGATGACCACCTTCCCTTCGCTCGGTTCCTGCAGACCCGCCAGGATCCTCAGCAGGGTGGTCTTGCCCGCGCCGTTCCGGCCGACCAGGCCGATCCGGTCCTTCGGATTCACGATGAGGCTTACGTCCCGGAAGATCTCCTGGGAGCCGAAGCGCATCGATATATTATCCAGGGCAAACATTGGACAGTTCGGGGATTTTTGCAAATTTGCAAATTAAGAAAACTCTTAGCGAATTAAACCCTGCCGTTATGAAAAAAAAGATCCTCGCATTCTTCATATCCATCGTTACCGGTGCCATTGCCGGAGCGCTGGCTGTAATCCTTATTTTCAAACCGCCTATGATGCTAGAGAACGAAAGCCGGTATGATTTCGAAACGACCCTGACCACCGTTGAACAGTCGGCAAAGGGAGCCGGATGGTCCATACCCGTAGTCCACGACCTGCAGGCAAGCATGGCCAAGGCCGGCAAGGAAGTCAACCAGGTCAAGGTCTTTGCCCTCTGCAACCCGGAATATGGGGTACAGGTCCTGGGAGGCGACGAGGAGCGCGCCTTCTCCCCCATGCTGCCCTGCCGGCTTTCGGTATACACCAAGTCGGACGGAAAAACCTACATTTCCAGGATGAACATGCCGGCCGTATCCCGGAAAATGCCAGCGAACGTCCGCACGGTCATGAAAAAAGCATACAAGGATTTGGAGAAGATACTCTCGGGCATAATCGTGGACTAAAACCTCCCAGCGAACCGAACCCGGATGGGAAAAAGGAAGAAACTGCCCCTGCTGGAAAATGTGGAGATCACGGACATCGGGGCCGGGGGAAAAGCCGTTGCCAGGGTCGACAGTTTCGTGACCTTCGTTTCCAACGGCCTGCCCGGTGATGTGGTCGACATCCAGGTAACCCGGCACCGGAAATCCTACCAGGAAGGCCGGGCGGTGAAATTCCACAGGTATTCCGAAAAACGCACACAGCCTTTCTGCAAGCACTTCGGGGAATGCGGGGGATGCCGCTGGCAGGATTTGCGCTATGCCGACCAGCTTTTCTACAAGCAGCAGGAAGTCGAAAATGCGCTCCTGCGCATCGGGCAACTGGAACTGCCCCCCGTACGTCCCATCCTGGCTTCCGAAAAAGAAACATACTACCGCAACAAGCTGGAATTCGCTTTTTCGAACCGCCGCTGGCTCTCCGAAGTAGAGGTGCGGTCGGGGAACGAATTCGGGGAACGGAACGGGCTCGGGTTCCACGTACCGGGAATGTTCGACAAGGTAATCGACCTGGAGGAATGCCACCTCCAGCCGGAACCTTCGGATGCGATCCGCCTGGCGGTAAGGGCGTATGCATTTGAGCGGGGACTGACCTTCCACGACATAAAGAACCGGGGGGGACTGCTCCGGAACCTGGTGATCCGGAACACCCTTGTCGGAGAGGTGATGGTCCTTCTGGTTTTCTACGAGGATGACGTTGCCTCTCGCATTGCATTGCTTGACCACCTCCATGCATCCTTCCCGCAGATCAGCTCCCTGATGTACTGCATCAACCGGAAGGCCAACGATGCGATCTCCGACCAGCAGTTCTTCCTGCACTCCGGGAAGGACCATATTACCGAGCGCCTGGAGGACCTGCGGTTCAGGATCGGTCCGAAATCGTTTTTCCAGACGAATTCCCTCCAGGCACTGGAAATGTACCGGACGGTCAGGGAGTTTGCCGGCCTGACGGGCAGCGAAACGGTATACGACCTGTATACGGGAACCGGCACGATCGCCCTCTTCCTGGCCGGGAAGGCCCGCAGGGTTGTGGGAATCGAGTACATCGAAGAGGCCATCCGGGATGCGGAGGTCAATGCCGGACTGAACGGCATTACGAATGCGAGTTTCTTCAGCGGCGACATCCGGGAAGTTCTTACACCGGAGTTTATCGAACGTGAAGGCAAACCGGAGGTGTTGATTACCGATCCGCCCCGGGCCGGCATGCACGAGGACGTGGTCCGGTCCATCCTGGGAATCCTCCCCGGCTGGATCGTTTACGTAAGCTGCAACCCGGCTACCCAGGCTAGGGACCTGCAGATGCTAAGTGAAAAATACTGCATCCGGGAAGTCCAGCCCGTGGACATGTTCCCCCACACCATCCACGTCGAGAACATCGTCATGCTTGAAAAAAACTGAATCCTATTCATTCATACCGGAGTGAATCAATGGGATTCTGTCGTGCAGCCTTTACGCTCTGCCAGAAGATTGTTGCCAAAGCGATAGCATAAATCGCAAGGAAAACAATTACGAAGATCCACCAGCTTACTTGCGTTTTGTATGCAAATCCCTGCAGCCATTTTTTCATGGCGACAATCGAGATTGGGATGGCAAAAATTAATGCAATAAAAAGCCATTTGCTGGTATCCTTTATGAACAGCAAATGAATATCAGCAGTATGGGCTCCATTGACCTTCCTGATCCCGATCTCTTTGGTCCGACGGGTGACCAGGTAGGTCATGAGCCCAAGAATCCCAAGACTGGAAATTATGATCGCCAGGATCGAAAGAAGTCCCGTGATCAATCCGATTTTCCGGTCCGTTCTGTACCAGAAATCAAACTCCTGATCCATGAATGAGTATTCCAATGGCCTGTCCGGGACAAACTCATCCCAGATTTCACCGATCCCGGAAATCATGTCTTCCGTATTGCCTTCTGCAATCCTGACCGAGATGAAACTCTCTGATCCTTCTGCGATCAGTACCATTCCCAGGGGTTGGATCTCATTATGAAGTGATTCATAATTAAAATCCTGCACCACGCCTATTACCCTGTAGACCGTATCGAGGCGGTATCTTTTCCCGATGGGATCCTTCCAACCCAGTTTCCGTATGGCAGTCTCATTCAATACAATTCCAAGATTGTCGGTGGAATATTCCGGGGAAAAGAACCTGCCCTGGATTACATTTAATTTCAAGGTACTGGCATAATTATAGTCACAATAAAATACGGTGATATGACTGTCATCCAGTGCAGAATCAACCGGATGTCCCCAGGTACTGAAATTATCAATACCCGGAACGCTTTCCGAGCATGTTATATCCAGTACGCCGCTCCGGGAGCGTAATGCCTGTTTAAAGGCGGAATGCGAGTTACCCAGATACCAGGGATTTTTGAGAAGCAGGATATGCTCCTTGTCGAATCCCCTCCGCGTAACTTGCTCCAGGTAGGCGAACTGTTTGTAGACAAGTATGGACCCCATCAGGAAAAACATGCAGATGACAAACTGCAATACGATCAATGTCGAATTGTAGAAAACCCCGGTTGTCGTAAATCCCTTCCATGAATCCTGGCTTGACAGATCTTTCCGGGAGATCAGGGAAAGAGCCGGATACAGTCCGGAAAGCGAAGCCAGGAGGAGCATAACCAACAGGCTGATCCCTATCCTTGATGGAGTAAACAGGTCCTCTCGTGCAAACTTTCTGTCAACAAGGGATTCAATGGATGGTAAAAGCAGCTCAAACAGGCATAAGGCAAGGACATAAGCAAGCAGGAACAGAATGATGGAATCCAGGATAAAGAAAACCAGTTCCCTTCGGGGTCTCGCACCATGAACATATTTCACCCAGATCTCCTTTTTCCTGCCCAGTGACTGGCTGGTATGTAGATTTACAAAATTTATGACGGATATTATCAGAATAAAAAGAGCCAGGGGAGGGAAAAACCGGACGCTGAAATAATTGCCCTTTGGGGTTTCATAACCGGCGACATAAACTTTTGAATTCAGATGAATATCGTTCAGGGGCTGCAACAGGTATGTAATCCTGCTGTAATTGTAATAATCTGTGCCGTAATACGATTCCATGAACGAGGGCAGCATTTCCTCGACCTCTGATCTTCGGTTTGACTCATCCAGTAAAACATAGGTAGTTAAAAAGTGATTCAGATGGCTGGCCCTTTGCATAAACCGGTAGGATGAGGATGAAAGCATGATTCCGGGACGGAAATGACTTTTTACCGGGAAATCTTCGTACACACCGGTGATTTCAAACATCTTCCCATTGCTTCCCAGATCACTGCTTTCAATCCGGAAATTCATCCCGATCACATCGTCCCTGTTGAACAGTAACCTTGCTGTCGAAAGGCTTATAACGGCCGTGTTGGGCTCTGCCAGGCAGGTTTCCCGGTCGCCGGACAGTAAATCGTAACCGAATACCCTGAAGAACAGGGAATCCACCACCACAACCAGGTTTGCCTGGAAAACTTCAGCATCCTTTATAATAATATTGTTATGGCTCTCATACAGCCTGGTGGTGGCTATTATATCCGGTATCCCGGACCTGAGCGATGCAGCCAGCGGGGCAGGCACATCGGTACTGAATTTCTCGCTGTCCTGCCAGTTCCGGATGACCCTGTAGACCCTGTCCCTGTTTTCAAAGAAACGATCATAGCTCCGTTCATGCGATACGAATGCCCATACCATGAACGCCACCAGGAACCCTGCCAACAATCCGAAGATGTTGATGAATGTAAGCAGCCTGTTTTTTATCAGCGTCTTTATAAAAACCTGGAAATGAAACCGGTACATCACATTAAACTTGATGATCGCAGATACAGGATCCTGGCAATGCCTGCTATGTTCTAAGGGATGATCGTTCCTGTTTTTCTACTCTAATACCATCAAATATAATAAAATACCAACCTGAAATCAACAATTTATGATACCGTGTGTATATGAGTAGCCAGTCAGAAAGGGCATGACCGGAGAATTTATTCTGCTTAGAGACTGTAAGCGGGGGGGACACAAAATAAAACAATTTCCAGCCTGAAAAATCTTAGCATCGAGGAATTGGCTTATAGTTACGGTTATAGAATTTTTCAGGATTGGCCGGGGGGCCAAACATTAGGATATTGTGGCCGCCGGATACGAAATTTCGCTTTGTTGTCCGGAGCTGTGATCCTGCTCGTGAAATTTAATGCGTGTACGTTTCGGATGAATCTACTCGGGCAGTTTCACCCCGGGCCAATCCTTGCGGAAATCGACCCAGTACTCTTTTATGGTACGTTTTATCTCCGGGCTGAGGATGAGGATCCCCACCAGGTTGGGGATGGTCATGATGGCGATGGTGATGTAGGAAAGGGCCCACACGATGGTGGTATCGGTAAATGCCGCGAAAAAGAAAGCCACCACGTAGATCAGGCGGTAGACGATGACGTACCGGGTACCGAAGAGGTAGGTCACGGCCCTGCCCCCGTAGTAGGACCAGGAAATGGCCGTCGAGAAGGCGAACAGCAGGAGCCCGATGGCCACGATGTATTTCCCGCCCTCGCCCATGACGCTGCGTGTGAAGGCTTCTGTGGTCAGGGGCGCACTGTGCATCAGGGATTTCCCTGTGACGAGGTATTCACCCAGTTCGTCCTGGAGCTTGCCGGAACTGACCTGTATGTAGCCGCTGAAGAGTTCCCCGTTGCGGGTGATCGTGACATCTTCGGCGATGGACCGGGCGTTCACCAGGGTTATCGGGCCGGTAAGCCGGCCGTTTTCGATCCGTACCGAATCGTTGACCAGGTCCAGGGATTCCTTGTTGGCAACGAACCTTCGCAGGCTGGTCCGGTCCGCCGGGTCCGCATCGTCATACACGCCTTCGAGAAAGATCATGTCGGCCTGCTGGAACTGGTTCTGGATCTTTTCGTTCCAGACCCCGGATGAAAGCAGTACCAGTCCCGTAAGCGAGCAGATGATGATCGTATCGATAAAGGGCTCGAGGATGGCCACCAGTCCCTCGGAAACGGGCTCATGCGCCCTAGCCGCCGAGTGGGCAATCGGCGCGGATCCCTGTCCCGCCTCGTTCGAAAAGAGTCCCCGGTTCACCCCCCGGTTCACGGCGTAGGCAAAGCTGGCCCCCAGGAAACCGCCCACGGCAGCCGTCCCGGTAAAGGCATCACGGAAAATGGCGATCAGCGACGGGATGATGTTCTGGTAGTTGGTACCGATCACCAGCAGGGCGCCCAGGAAGTAAATGATCGCCATGGCCGGAACCAGCCGGGAGGTAACCTTGGCGATCCGCCTGATCCCGCCGATGATCACCAGTCCCAGGAGAAATGCCAGGACCGCCCCCGTGATCCTCTCGTTTATGCCGAAGGTGCGGAACATCGAGCCGGAAATGCTGTTGATCTGGGGCAGGCTGCCGGTCCCGAAGGAGGACAGGATGGTGGCCACGGCAAAGAAGGCTCCCAGCCAGACCCCGATCCGTATGATCTTCCCGTTCCTGCGGGTGATGTTCAGGCGTTTTTTCATATAGTACATGGGTCCCCCGCTAATGGTCCCGTCGGGCAGCACGTCCCTGTACTTGTGCGATATGGTGACCTCCACGAACTTGGTCGTCATCCCGAACATGGCGGTTACAAGCATCCAGAACAGGGCTGCGGGTCCCCCGAGATGGATCGCCAGCGCCACCCCGGCTATGTTTCCCGTCCCGACCGTGCCGGAAAGGGCCGTCGACAGGGCCTGGAAATGGGTCGCGTCCCCCACATCCCCCGCCTTGTCGAACTTTCCCCGCACCACCCGGACGGCATGCCGGAAATACCGGAACTGGGGGAACTTCAGGTAGAGGGTGAAGAAAATGCCTGTGCCGAGAAGGAGCACGACGAACCAGGGATGTCCGCCAATATAGGTATCGAGGTTTACGAGGAAATCGTATATTCTCTGCATGAAAAATCGTTTGGAATGCGGGACCTAAAGTCAACAAATGTAGCAATATTTTGTAATTTGGGGGGATGAGGCGGCTGGTTCCCATACTCACAATACTTCTGCTGGCCGGCAGCGGTTCACCCCTGGCGGCACAGGCCGGCCAGGCCGGTTCCGCGAGCCAGCGGGTCGCGCTGGTGATCGGCAACTCAAACTACGATGCGGGTCCCCTGCTCAACCCCGGCAACGACGCCCGGGCCATGGCCAAAGCCCTGCGGGAGACCGGTTTCGAAGTCATGGAGTACATCGACCTGCAGGACCAGGCGGACATGAAGAAGGCCATACGCGAATTCGGGAGGAAGATCCAGAACGGGGGCGTGGGACTTTTCTACTACGCGGGCCACGGGATCCAGGTGAACGGAAAGAACTACCTGATCCCCACCAAGGCCCAGATCTATGCAGAGGAGGAGGTGGAATACGAATCCGTGGACGTGGGATTCGTAATGGCCCAGATGGAGATCGCCCGCAACCGCATGAACATCATCATACTGGATGCCTGCCGGAATAATCCCTTCGCCCGGAGCTGGCGTTCGGCTGCCTCGGGGCTCGCGTTCATCAATGCACCCACCGGGACCCTGATCGCCTATTCGACCGCACCCGGTTCGGTTGCCTCGGACGGGACCGGTGCGAACGGGCTTTATACCGAAATGCTCCTCAAACAGATCCGGCGCAAGGGACTGAAAATCGAAGATGTTTTCAAGAACGTGCGCTCGGAGGTGCTGGAAAGAAGCAACCGGATGCAGACCCCCTGGGAATCCTCCTCCCTGGTGGGGGACTTCTATTTCAGACGCCCGGATGCCCTGGCCACGGGAACCGGAACCGAGACGGTTACTGCTCCAGGTCCCGCATCGGATGCACAGGCGGAAACGGATGTAAGGCCCACCGAGCGATTCGAGGTCTTTGACCGGGTGGAGTGGCGCAAGGGTTCGGACGGAAGGTATTTCCTGTTCAGGAACGGGGCGGACGTATCCTCAAACACTGCCGGCACAACCGTCGGGGATGACGTCCTGGTCTTTGACCGGACTGCGGGCCGGAGCTATGTACTGAAAGGCTTTTCGAACCTCAAGAGCAAGGAGGCACAGCAGGCCGTTGAGATCGTAAGCGACGCCAATGCCTTCTGGAAGGTCAACGACGAGAAATGGTACTGGTTCTACCTGGAAGGGACGGATGTGACCCTCCAGACCAAGAACGCCTACTACGGGGACAACCTGGTCATCTTCCATCCCGGCAGCGGGAGATATTTCCTGATGAAGGACTTTAAGAATGCCGAACCGGGCCGGCTCCATCCGGCGCAGTCCGTCTTCACGCCGAACAATACCCTCTGGTGGGCCGATGAAAAATATTATTACCTCTACCTGGACGGGGAACAGATCGCTGCCCGCACCTACAGCAACTGGAAGGGGAACGACCTGATCGTCCAAGACGAGGAAAGCGCTTCCAGCTTCCTGCTGAAGGATTATTATCATCATAGCGACCGGGTTCTCAGGCCGGCCGAGGTCCTGAATGCACCCGGCCTGATCACCTGCTCGAACCAGCAGGGGGTGTACTTCCTGTTCAGGGACGGGAAGCCATACATTATGGGGGGACCTGCGGCATATTCCGGGCAGGACCTGCTGGTATTCGACACCAACTTCTACCAGACCATCGTTTTCGAGGATTTCCTGGCCTCACCCGATTATGCCAGGATTGCCGGCAGGGTGATTTACTCGCGGAGCGGGGCGGTCTGGAGGAGGCAGGACAACACCTACTACCTGTATATCAAGGGCGAGCTCCAGGCCGGGGACATGGTGCGGGCCAGCAGCAGCCTGAGCGGCAATGACCTGGAAGTCCTCCAGGCATCCACCGGGATCACCTGGATCCTGCCGGACTATGCCATCAGGCAGGACAACATCCTCCGGCCGGCGGAGATAAAGCAGTGATATTGCAAAAAAAAACCTATTTTTCTCCCGTAATCAAATCTGGGATTCCGCCGGATACGCTCCCGGAAACCCTGCACGCGTATGGAAATAACCATCAAGGAGGTTTCCGGGAGAAAGCTCAGGAGGCGGTTCATACACCTGCCCGCAAAAATACACAAGGACCACCCCAACTGGGTCCCTCCCATCTACACGGACGACCGGGCCTTTTTCAATCCCTCGAAGAACAAATCCTTCCGGTACTCCGATGCCGTCCTGCTGCTGGCTTACCGGGACAGGCGCCCCGCCGGAAGGATCATGGGCATCATCAACCGGCGCTATAACGAACTGAAAGGGGAAAAGCATGCACGCTTCTGCTTCCTGGAGTGCTGGAACGATGCGGAAGTAGCCTCCGCCATGCTCACCGCGGTGGAGAACTGGGCACGCGAAAGGGGCATGGTAAAGCTGGTGGGGCCGCTTGGGTTTTCGGACAAGGATCCCCAGGGCCTGCTGATCGAGGGATTTGACAAGCCACAGGTCATCGCCACCACCTGCAATTTCCCATACCTGACGGAACTGGTTGAAAGCAACGGTTTTATCAAGGAGACCGACCTTGTGGTGTACAGGCTGGATGTCCCGCGGGAGATACCCGAACTGTACCGGAAGGTGTCCGAGAGGGTGCTCGGAAGAAACGACGTGGCCATCCGGGAATTCAGGCGTCGCAGGGAATTGAAACCCGTTATTCGTCCCGTACTCCGGTTGATGAACGATACCTTCCAGAGCGTTTACGGGTTCGACCCACTGACCGGCAAGGAAATGGATGAATTCGCCGCACGGTACATCCCCCTGCTGGACCCGAAGTTCATTAAGTTGATCGAAAACGGCCGGGGTGAAACGGTAGCCTTCATCATCGGAATGCCCGACCTGAGCAAGGGCATTCAGCGCTCCCGGGGATACTTATTCCCGTTCGGCATTTTTCAGATCCTGCGATCGGGTAAAAGGACCAAGCAGCTGAACCTGATGCTGGGGGCCATCCGGGAGGATTACCGAGGCCACGGCCTGGACGCGGTCATGGGGACCCGGATGATCGAAACGGCGCATGAACGGGGACTCGAATACATAGACAGCCACCTGGAGCTCGAGGACAACCTGAAGGTCCGCGCCGAGATGGAACGCATGGGCGGCGTGGTTTACAAACGCTACCGGATCTTTCAGAAACCCATCCTCAGGTAATCGACCATCAGCGGGATGTCCAGCTCCTTTATCCCGTGTTTCAGCAGGTGCCTGGAGTCCTCTTCCATGATGGAGGCGAACCACTCGAAATCCCGGCTGCTTTTCTCCAGGCCTTTACGGTACTGTTCTATGGCTTCCTTGCGGTTCCCCATGCACCAGAGGACGTGGGCCAGGTTCACGTGATCGTTCCGGTTCCCCTCCTTCTCGATGACCTTCCGGAAATATTTCTCGGCCTGCTTGAACTTGCCCAGGACAAAGCAACACCATGCGATGGGACGCTGGATCTTGTGGTTATCTGGCTGGTGGTATTCCACCTTGAAATAGTAGTTCAGGGCTCCTTCGTAATCCTCCACATCCATCAGGGTATGCCCAAGGTAGGACTGGATGAGCAGGTTGTCCGGCTCGATTTTTTCTGCGGCACGGTAATACTCCATGGCTTTTTCGGCATCCCCGGTCTTCCGGGAACAATAGGCGATCTTCTTGATTAGCCAGGGTTTTTCCCGGTCGAATAATTCGGCTTTATGGTAATATTCGAGGGCCTTTTCAAAATTGCCGAGTTTCTGGTAGGAAAAACCCGTTTTTTCATACAGTTCCGCATCCTCCCCGGAGTGGCACAGGCGGCTGAAAATCCGTATGGCCCGTTCGTAGTGGTCCTTTTGGAAATAGAACTCCCCTATGTTGCGAAGAATGCCCCGGTCGCGGATCAGAAGGTTGAACATGTTGGAATCCTCGAATTCGAAATCCCCGCCGAAAACGTCGTCGATCTCCCTTTTCATCGGGTGCAGCTTGAAAAACCGGTACAGGTCCTGCAGGTACTGGGTATAAACGGCCTTGTCCCTCAGGGTATCGTCGATCAAGCCGTCGCTGTCTTCCAGTTCGTTCATGGCCTTCAGCTCCATGTTGAACAGTTCCATCATCATGGATTTCTGCATATCGGGCATGTGCCGTACGTTCAGGCAGAAGGAGTATTTGTCCGAATTGCAGAGGAAAGAGGACCGTTCCAGTCCCTCCGTAAAAAGATTTACGTCAAAATCGGCCCCCTGCCCGGAAAGGCCTTCCTTCACCTCCTCGTTTTCCCCGTGAAAAGGCAGGAACCAGTTGCTGATCTCGTTGAAGAACGGAAACCGTTTCAGCATGGCAAAGGCGCTCAGGAATACATCCGATCCCTGCATCTGCAGGTTTGAGAATTCCTCGATCTTGCTGTACAGGTCCGGCGTATCCTTGAAAACCGTTTCCCAGTCCGGGTTCTCGTCCTCCAGGCTCCGGGCGGAAAGGATCTCGTCCAGGTTCAGCTTTTCTTCCAGGGTTGACCTCATCTTCATCATTTCCGGCAGAATCTCCTCCCGGATCTTCTGTGTGACCTTCTCGGTTTCCAGCGCACGGAGGAACTGGATCACGATGGCCTCGATGTTCTTTTCCAAGTTTTTGGCCTCCCTTGCGGCCTCCAGCCGGTCGGCAATCTCAGGGTAATAGGCCAGACGGTAGTCATGGTAATAAAGTCCC
This sequence comes from uncultured Bacteroides sp., assembly GCA_964575235.1. Taxonomy (GTDB): domain Bacteria; phylum Bacteroidota; class Bacteroidia; order Bacteroidales; family SM23-62; genus SM23-62. The sequence goes on along the minus strand of CAZNQG010000032.1, from coordinate 13,814 downwards.
AGGAAGAGGCCGATCAGGGCACGCTGCCAGACCTGCATTTCGCCGCGCTCGAAAAAATCGAACAGGAGCTTCACCTTCTCGATGTCAAAATGCCGGAGCAGGGAAAGGGTCAGTGCGCTGACCATGATGGATTTGTCGTACCAGGGGATCATTTTCGATTTGCAGATCTTCCCCATCATCTTTATTTCGGCATCCGCGAACTTGTCCGTCAGCCAGATCACGCGGAAAATACTAAGCAGGCTGCGGCGGTATTCCCCTGTACGTGATTTTTCCCCGCCGCTGCTTCCCGAAAGAATGTATTCCACCTCCTTCTGGAAGGAAAGGCTTTCGGCCATGTCCGAAGACGATGCCATTACGTTGTGCCGGATCTGTTCGACCTCCGGCTTAAGGCTGTAATAGGATAGCAGGCTTTCCTTCATAAGCAGGTCCTCCCGTACGTCGTCGTTGAGCTCCAGAAGGGATCTCATAAGCCTCCTGTACACTTCTTCCTTTTTCGGATCATCCCCGAGCTCGAAGGAATAGGTAAGCATGCTGCGGTAGGTATCCCTGTGCTTTTCAAGCTGCAGGGGCAGGTCACGGTTCCTGCAAACCGAGGTAAGGTTGCCCAGCACATCCATGGCCTCCTTGGTCCGGTTCTCCTCCACGAATCCGACCACCTGCTGGTGTTTCTCAGATAATTCCCTGTAAGTCATACCTCCCCACATGCAAAAATTGACCCAATGTGATCCGGTAACAATACCGGACAATTTGTCATTAAATCGCCCGCTTACAGCTCGATGGCAGGAAGTCCCCGTACGGGGTTCAGCATCCGCTCCCCGTGCACCCGGACAATCCTTGATGCGGGGATTCAGCCCGTATTCCCCATGGCATTGGCGATGGCGTTGATGCAGCGCAGCAGGCTGTAGAGGGTTTCTCCGGAGCGGACGGAGGATTTCTTTTCGGCCCTCCACTGCGACAGGAGCCTTACCTGGCTCCGGTGAAGGAAGATCAGCGCAGAAGCCCTGAGTTTCGTTGAATAATAATGGTTTTTCCTTCTTTCCTCTATGGGCAGTTCCAGGATCTCTGCCAGCATTCGCCGGGTGCGTTCCAGTTCCGCGGTGATCTTTGCCATGATCTCTGTGCGTATGGCCTGGTCCCCGACCAGCGATGCGTAGAGGTTCATGATGGACTCATCCGTGGCGTTCAGGCTGGTGTCCACGTTGGTCAGTACATAGCGCACGAAGGCATCCTCCCCGACCAGCCTGAGGAAACGTTCGAACAGGTCCGGCTTTTCCGATTTCATTTTCTCAAGGGCATATCCCACCCCGTACCAGCCGGTCAGGTTAAATCGGCTCTGGCTCCAGGCAAAGACCCAGGGGATGGCCCTCAGGTCCGCAAGGCTTCTTTTCCCCGTTCTCCTTGCCGGCCTGGAGCCGATCTTGCTCTCCTCGATGGCATCGATGGGCGTAGCCTGGGTGAAAAATACAAGAAAGCCGGGATCCCCCGTAAGGGCCTTGTAAACCTCCAGGCTCTCCCGCACCAGGTAATCCATGATCTCCTCCCCTTCATAGGGGGCGTCCTGCATGTTTTCCTGCCGGATGGTGGCACAAGCCGTGCTGGCCGAAAGAAGCTCCATGTTGTAGGTTGCATTCCCCAGGTTGGCATATTTGCGCTCGATGGTTTCTCCCTGTTCGGTAAGCCGCAGCTCGCCGCTGACGGAGTGCGGGGGCAGGGACCGGATAAACCAGTGGGTGGGTCCGGCTCCCCGGCTGATGGAACCGCCCTTGCCGTGAAAAAACCGGATCCGTACACCGTGTTTCCTTCCGGTTTCCACGAGGCGGGCCTGAGCCTGGTAAAGGCTCCAGGCGCTGGCCAGGATGCCCCCGTCCTTGTTGCTGTCGCTGTATCCGATCATGATCTCCTGGACGGGTTCGGAATACCCGTGGAGATCCTGCAGGTATGCCAGGCTCCTTTTCGTGACGGGATGGGAAAGGAAGGCGTCCATGATCCGGGGACTGTTCCTGAGGTCTTCAATGGTCTCGAAAAGGGGAACGATGGGCAGCCTGCATGCGAGTCCCTCCCCGGTCCATAGCGTCAGCCCGGATTCCCGGGCCAGCAGGTGGACGGCAAGAAGGTCGGATAACCCCCGGGTCATGCTGACGATCAGGGGACCGAGGGCCGCCTGGGTGTAACGGTTGATGTGCTTTCTCAGGATGCGGAATGTGGCCAGCGTTTCCCTGGCTTCGTACCCGAGTTCTTCGGCAGACCTTACGAAAGGCCGGTTGGTTTCCAGCTCCCGGTTCAGGAATTCCAGCTTTTTTGCCTCGTTCCACCGGTGGAAGTCATCGCAGCAGAGCATGGAATGTTCCAGGAGCTGGCCCAGGGCTTTCATATAGAATCCGGAATTCTGCCGGATGTCCAGCTTTGCCAGGTGGAAACCGAAAACACGGACGAAACGGATGGTACGCGAAACCTCGTTCCGGGCCAGGGACCCGGCCCCGTATTCCACGAGGGCCTGACGGAGAATGTTGAGGTCCCCGATCAGCTCCCCGGGATGCGCATAGGCCGCTTGCTCCTGATCGGTTTGCTGCAGGGAGTCTTGAGCGGGCAGACGGTTGATCAGCAGGTGGATGTAGAGCCGGAACCCCTCCGCGGCAAATCGCTGCAGGAGTTCTTCGGAGCCCGGGTCCTCCTGCCGGAGTTTTTTGATGCGTCTCTGAAGGGACCCGGGGAGGTCATGCAGGTTACAAAAAATCCCCAGGTTCTTCGACAGGCCGGTGAGCCGCTCCCGCACCAGTTGCAGGGCCTGGTCCATCAAGGTCTGCAGGGTATGAAAGGTCACCTCGGAGGTGACCAGTGGATGCCCGTCCCGGTCTCCCCCAACCCAGTTCCCGAATGAGAATCCCGGCCAGGCATCCGGGTCACCCACCAGTGAAGCATCAAACCCGGCATCCTTCCAGGCCTGGACGAACCGCATGTCATGCTTTTCAAGAAGTCTCGGGAAGACGTTGCGGAAATAATGAAGCACGTTGGTCAGTTCGGAATACACATCGGGTTTGCGCAGGTGAATGTCGGATATATGCCAGAGGCGGTTGATGATGATCTTGATCTCCTGGCGGATGGCATCCAGCTCCGATGCCGTATACATGGAATTCTCGAGCTTGAGGAACTGTACGTAAAGTTCCCGGTAATGGTCCAGCACCACGGGCCGTTTCGCTTCCGTGGGGTGTGCCGTAAGGACGGGTTCAACCCGGATGTGCCTCAGCCGTTCCGCAATCCTGGCATCCGGTATGCCCTCCTCGCGGAGCTGTTTGAAGCACTGACCCCAGAGGCCGTTCACGCTGCTGAGCGATTCGCCGGATTCCTTCTGCCTGCGCATCTGCATGGCCCCGTTTACCTCCACGATGTTCAGGAGCTGGAAACACATGGAGAGCAGGTGGTAAATCTTGTCGGAGGACTGTTCCGGGTCGGGCGGAACCCGGTCGTTGATCCAGGGCAGCCAGGGGACGAGCTCCTCTTCGCCGTTCTCTTCCAGGACCTCTTTCAGGCAAAGGATCAGGTACTCCAGGTCCTCATAGGGTTTGCCCAGGATATTCTGCAGGGTTTTCAGCTCGTTCATGGCAAGGGCAAAATAAATCCTTTTCCCAGAACCGCACAAAAAAAAGACATGGAATGTTGGCTCCATGTCTTTGAATTCCCGCAAGGGAACTTATATATCGGTTTCCCCGGTCAACCCGGGTATCGGATGGTTGTGGTTCAGGGGCGCATCTGTTCTTTGCCGAGCAGGATCTGGTCGATCTGCTGGCGGAACATCTGCTTGGTTTCTTCCGGCGTGCGCATGATCCCGGAGCTCATGGTCGGCCGGCCCTCCATCGGGCAGAACAGGAAGGAAGGCAAGCCCTGTATGCCGAAAACCATGGCCAGTTCCTGTTCCCGGTCCGTGTCGATCTTGTATATGTTGATCTTGCCGCGGTATTCCTTTGCCAGCTCTTCGAGTATGGGTGAGGTTATCCGGCAGGGGCCGCACCAGTCGGCATAGAAATCGATCAGGCAGGGCTTGTCTCCTTCGTACACCCATTTGTCCGGGTTCTTCTCGTAATTGAAAACCTTGACCAGGAAATCGGACTTGCTGAGCTTGATGGGCCCATGGGCCTCCATACTGCCGGATACATCTGCAGAAGCGGTAGCCTCGGAGATCGTTCCGTTGGTTTCAGACGCGGCAGCATCAGCCGGCTTGCTGCCGGGTTCCTGTCCCGGGCTCCCGGAGCATGCCCCGATAAGAAGTACCATAGCGGCTGTGAGTATCAAATAATGTTTTTTCATGATGGAATGTTGTGTAGTGATGGATCCGGTTATTCAGGATTTTCAGCGCTTCCGGGCTCCGTTTTTGTAACGGCCTTGCCTGCAGGCGGAGCAGCCAGCAGGCCGATGATCCCGCCGAAAAGCATGCTGGTATGCCATTGGGATGTCAGGGGACAGGTCCCGCTCGTGCACCCGACGAACCTCCAGTAGGCAAATCCGAGTCCCGCGTCAACCACCGCAAACAGCGTCTTCTTCCAGTACCTGTTGAAAATCCTTTGCATGAGAAATTTTCGTTTATGACAAATATATGTCAATTTTTATACCAATTATATATATAGATACATATTAACAGATATTTTTCAGTTTTTATCCCCTAAAGGCAACGTGCCTGTGCCAGATTGGCAGAAGTTAGATCGAGATCCGGGCACGAGCAGCAGGGTATCCCTCCGTCATACTTCTTCGAGCCGGAATTTCAACACAGCCGTTTTTTCCTCCTCCCCTGCGGGCTTTTTCCTGGATCCGCAGGGAGCAGGTAATTTTACATGTTGATGGGTTTTATAATGAGGTTTTCAGGGAAAAACCGTCGTCACACGAGTGGATTCATGATCCTCGCAAAGAAAATCGTCTTAAAGAGAATCTCTTCTATGACACTGTTCCAAATCAGTTCCTGATCACTGCGGCAAGGATCAGTCCCATTCCCAATCCGGCAACGATGCAGCCAACGAAGAACAGCGCGGAGATTTTTAACAGAAAGAAACCGGCTCCCAGTCCCAGGAGCAATCCCCCGCCTATGGCCCAGGAACCTCTGTCATCTCTTTTTTTTGTCTTATTGTTATCCTCCATACTGCTAATGTATTAAATAATTGCTCATTCTCCGCAGGAACAGTCTGACAACCTGAAGTCAATACCGGGCAGCCCTGCCGGAATCCCCTGATTACTCGTTTGTTGTCAGCAAACTGATCGCAAGTCCCCCGCCTTCGGCCAGATCGAAAGACCTGGACTCTCCCTTCGTAATTTCCATCTGTTCAATGTCGAGGGCTGTCGGGTTATACTTGTAATGGGCTCCCTCTCCGTCCCGGTAAACAGAGGCATGATAGGTTATTCCTTCGTCCAGAAAATCGAACTTTATGCTTATCTGTCTTTTGTTCTCGTCCGTGATGCTTCCCACGAACCAGTTTCCCGTTCCTCTTTCCTCCCTGGCAATGGTTACGAAATCGCCTACTTCGCCGTTCAGAACAAGGGTCTGCTCCCAATCGACCCCGACATCCCGGATAAACTGGAATCCCGGCTTGCCCTCGTAGTTCTCCGGCAGGTCACAGGCCATCTGGATCGGGCTGTAAATCACGACATACAAAGCCAGCTGCTGAGCAAGGGTTGTATTGATTTGATTGTTTTCTTTATCCGGCAAAGTAATGTCAAATACACCGGGAGTAAAATCTATGGGTCCCGCCAGCATCCTTGTAAAGGCAACAATGGGCAGATGTTCCGGGGGATTGCCCCCGTCTGCGGCCCAGGCATTGTATTCCTGTCCCCGAAGCCCTTCCCTTGAAACGGCATTGGGCCAGGTACGCCTGATCCCGGTGGCTTTTATGGGCTCGTGGACATCGACCGCGATCCTGTATTTCGCCGCGGTTTCCAGGACTTTCCTGTAGTGCCTGACCATCCACTGGCCGTGATGGTATTCGCCACGGGGAATGATTTTTCCGACATAACCGGTCTTTACAGCGTGAATGCCCAGGCTGTTCATTAAGCGGTAAGCCGTATCCAGTTGCTGTTCATAGGTCCGCGGGGCTGCCGATGTTTCATGATGCATGATGATCCCGACACCCTTCTCCTTTGCATACCGGGCTACCTCTGTCAGATCATAATCGGGATAAGGGGTTACAAAGTCGAAAACCCCTTCCCTGTTTTCGAAACCGAACCATCTTTCCCAGCCCGTATTCCAGCCTTCGACCAGCAATCCCTTTATGCCGTTTTCCGCGGCGAAATCGATATACCTTTTAGCGTTTTCCGTCGTTGCGCCATGGCGGCCGTGAGCGTGCCCGGTATCCACCCAATTCCCGTTTTCATCCATGGCCATACCGTAATCCCAGGAGGATTTGTCAAGATGCAATTCCCACCATATTCCAACGTATTTTTCAGGCTTAAACCAGCTGACATCTCCAATTTTATCGGGTTCGTTCAGATTGAGTATCAGTTTTGAATCGATAAGCCCGGTGGCCTTATCCGCTATCTGTATCGTTCTCCACGGCGTATGAAAAGGCAAAGCTCTCTTTACTTTACAGCCCGTTCTGTCGGAGCCGACCAGTTCGCTGGTCAGGGTGAGGGACCCGGTATCCACTTTCAGGGTCATGCCGGCATAGTCCGTCAGGTTTGCCTCGTGAAAACTCAGATGCAGGCCGGTGGATGTCCGCATGGTGACGGGAGTGTTCACTGCATTTTCAGGGATGTATGTCTGTGCCAGATTTACATGACCGGCCAGTGAGAGCGCATCGATTTCAGAAATTCTCGTGGTCTTGTACAGGTGTTCGTAGCAATCCCAGTCCCCCGGTATCCACCAGGCGGTATGGTCGCCGGTCAGCCGGAATTCCGTGTTCTCATCCAGGATGATCAGGCTGTCCGATCCCTTTTGCGGCAGGAATTCATACCGGAATCCGATACCATCGTCATAGGCTTTAAAATGGACATTGAGTTTGCGGCTCGGGGCCTTAAGCTCTTCAAGCTCCACCACCAGTTCGTTGTAATGGTTTTTTACCATTCTCTGCTCACCCCAGGGCATTTCCCAGGTTTCATTCATCTCCCCGGTTGTTGCCTTTCTTACCCGAAACCCGTTTTTCAGGGCCGGTTGATCCTTCAGATCAAAAGACATTGAAGAGGTATCTATTACCACTTCGCTGTTGTGCTTTACCAGGTAATACGGCTGACCCGCACCGGACAACCCGAATTCTATCCTGTTTACCTTATCCGGAGAGGTCACTTCATAAAGGGTTTCCTTCGGGGTACAGGAAACGACGGAAATAAGTAACGCAAAGGCGGGGGCACACTTCAATTTTGTCATAACACGTTGTATTATAGAGTGTTGTTTATGAAGGGATAAAGTTAATTATTTTCCTGGAATACAAACTCCGCGGGTACCCCGCATTAACCGAGGCCGGTGATCATAAGGGAGTCGTTATTCAAACTCTTTCGGCACCCCGAAGATCATCTTGAAGGTATGGTCGGGTGAGAGGTTCCGGTACTGGTGCTTCTCGTCCGGGTTGACCAGGGCAAAATCGCCTTTCTTGATGTACTGCTTCTCTCCTTTCTCGTTAACCAGAGCCCCCTCGCCTTCGATGACGTAATTCATGTGCACTATAGCTTTATATTCGGATTGAGGGCAGAATAACTGATTGTTAATTTTACTATTTTAGGTGAAGTTACTCCATGTATGCACTGATGATCATGGTACATCGGGTCAAATTAGGAAGGACATATGAGTACTGACACACTTTTACCTGTTTATTCCATTATTATTTTATCAATACTTTTCATCGGGTTGATTTTTAAAACTGTACGTATACCCTATGTTGTAAGCTATCTCATTGTAGGTATTCTGCTAGGTCCGTACGCCATAGGATTCGTCACCGATACGGTCATGGTGGAACAATTTGAAACGGTGGGATTGATCTTCCTGCTCTTTTTTGTGGGCATGGAAATCTCATTGCAGGAACTATTAAATAACTGGAAGATCCCGGTGGTCGGTACACTCATACAGGTAGCTATAACAACCGGAGTGATCTTTTTACTGGGAATTTTCATGGAGTGGAAACTGATTCGTGTTATACTGATCGGTTTTGTAATCAGCATCAGCAGTACGGCAGTAGTTATCAAACTACTGCACGAATGGAATCAACATAACACACATGTCGGCAGGAATGTCATCGGGGTTTTGTTGGTTCAGGACATTGCCCTGATCCCTATGATCATTGTACTTGATCTGATGCAGGGGGAGTCAGCACCCGTCAAAGAAATTGTACTGCAGCTCACAGGTGGAAGTCTGTTAGTTATCATGATTGCCTATCTCCTGCGAAGAAAGGAAGTGCATCTGCCGTTTTTAAAGTACTTCAAAGGTCATAAAGAGCTTCAGATTTTTACGGCACTGGCAATTTGTTTTGGTATGGCTTTGGGGACTGAGCTATTCAAACTTTCACCCTATCTGGGTGCCTTCATAGCTGGAATATATGTTCGCTCGACACGTGAAACAGATTGGATCCACATCACACTGGAACCCTTCTATATTTTCTTTGTCGCAATCTTCTTTGTTTCAGTGGGCATGATGCTTGACCTGAAATTTCTCGTCAATAACTGGGGGATCATTTTCTTATTGGTTGGCCTGGTATTTATCCTGAACACAGCTATCAATACAGGCATGATGCGTTTGCTGGGTGAATCATGGAAAGAGAGTCTATTTGGAGGGGCAATGTTGGCTCAGGTGGGCGAATTCAGTTTTGTGATACTCTCCGTAGGAGAACGGACAGGCATAGTCACAAACTTCACCTATCAGACCATCCTTGCGCTAATCACGGTAACATTGATCCTGAGCCCTGCCTGGATCTTATTTTTCAAGAGACTTACCAGGTAATCCCATATCAGGCCGACAATCTCTATTCAAACTCCTTCGGCACCCCGCAGATCATCTTGAGTGGCCGGTCGGGGGCAAGGTTCCGGTACTGGTGCTTTTCGTCCGGGTTGACCAGGGCAAAATCGCCTTTCTTGATGTACTGCTCCTCCCCTGCCTCGTTGATCAGGGCACCCTCGCCTTCGATTATGTAGATCATGTACACTATAATATTGAAAGGCCATGGATCTTATAGATCACTATTCGAAAAAGGGTAATCCCTTGAAAATGGCAAGGTTATTGCAATGGTTGTGCAACTCACCATTGTCAACTAAACCGCATCATCATGAAAAATATCCCAGTCCAAACCTTGATGGCAGCCTTCATACTCCTGTTCGCTTCATTACAGAAAGTACAGGCTCAGGAAACAGAACAATTCGCAATCGGTGATCTTGTAGCTGTTCCCGGTCAGAAAGTCACAGGGAAACTGATTGTTGAAAAAGGTTCAGATGCAGGTTCATTCATCCCAATAAGTATTATAGCCGGAGAAAAACCGGGACCTGTGTTAACTCTGAATGCCGGGATACATGGGACTGAATATGTTCCGGTGATTGCATTGCAAAAAATACTTAAAGAGACCGATCCTGCAGAATTATCCGGGGTACTTGTACTTGTTCAAGTCGCAAATGTACCCTCATACCTGGGTCGGGGGGTATATAGCAACCCCATTGACTTTAAAAACCTGAACAGGGTATTTCCCGGTAAAGAGGATGGCACATTTGCTGAAAGACTGGCATACACACTATCCAATGAGATTATGGGCAAAAGTGACTATTACATTGACATACATGGCGGTGAATTCAATGAGAGGCTACTGAATTATCTTTATTTTTATTATGGTTGCCAGGATAAGGAATTATGCAGACAATCAAGAGTATTGGCACACGCCATGGGAAATACCCACCTGGTTCCTGATGATTACTCATCCATCCCTGATTCTGAACCTTCAAAATACTCTGATATTGAAGCTATGCGCAGAGGGGTTCCATCCATATCGGTTGAGTTCGGCGATATGGGCGTAGTAGATCCTGAAATTCTGGAATTTACGATAAAAGGAATTACAAATGTAATGAGAACCATCGGTATGCTGGAAGGAGCGCCATTTGTCGTAAAGCATCCTTCGTATCTTCTGGATGTATATTCGATGGAGAGTGAATCGGATGGAATATTCTACTCACTTGTTGACAAGGGAGATTTTGTTGAAGAGGGAAGCATGCTGGGATATGTTACCGACTTTTGGGGTAACACGAAAGAGGAATTCCATGCTCCCTTTTCCGGGATTGTTATGAAAACAAACAGTTCACCCGCAATAAATAAGGGGGAAGATACAATCATACTGGCAAAAGTAGCGGATACTTTCAATCTGGAATAAGCGCTTCCGCTCACTCAAACTCCTTCGGCACCCCGCAGATGATCTTGAGTGGCTTGTCGGGGGCAAGGTTCCGGTACTGGTGCTTCTCGTCCGGGTTGACCAGGGCAAAATCGCCTTTCTTGATGTACTGCTCCTCTCCTTTCTCGTTGACCAGGGCGCCCTCGCCTTCGATGACGTAGTTCATATGTTCATAGGGGTGCTGGTGATAGGGGGTGTATCCACCCGGTTCGATGGTAAATACCCGGTAGGAATAAACCGGGGCACCATCCTGGCTCGAAAGGGGCATCTGCTTCCAGGCCTTGTGCGCCCCTTCCATTTGTACCTCGTTCATTTTAACATTGTCAAGGGAAATGATTTTCATAGCGGTAAAGTATTTATTGCATTTTCACTTCATTTGATCAGTTTCACGATCAGGTTGGCGAACAGTCCCGCGACGATGAACAGGGACCGGGCGATCGCCAGCATGATCACCGTGGATCAGAAAATGCTGTTCTTCATGATCTTTTTCATTTGTTTCTTTGTAAAACCCAAATATAGTTTTTTTCTATTGCGTACGTAAACGAATTCCTGCAACTCGGACTGGAATTCCTGCCGTTCATACAATTAGATAAACTCGTATTGTCTAATCGATTGACATTGACCGATCCATGTCGTATATTACCTCTTCAATCACTAAATCCTCCCATCATGAAAAAATTAGCATCCCTTCTTATCAGCGGTTTCTTCTTCCTGTTCATACCTCATATGGCCCGTGCTACGAGCAAGGAGGCCAAGGATACCATCCGGACCGATACGGAATGGACCGTTGATACGGTGCGTGTAACCGGCAACATCGTGATCATGGACGACGTAACCCTGACCATTGCCGCCGGTACCCGGGTGGAGTTCCAGGGGTATTACTACCTGTATGTACAGGGGACCATACTGGCCTTGGGCACCGCTGTTGACAGCATTTATTTTACGGCGGCCGACACCTCGGATTTTTTCAACTATGACGTGACGGACGGCGGCTGGAATGGGATCCTTTTCAACAATGTAGTCGGGTTTGGCGGGGCAGACGGGGCCATGCTCGATAACGACACTTCCCGTTTTGACCATTGCATCATAGAATTCGCCAAGGCACATTCGGTTGCAGCGGAACTGGTCTGGTCGGCCATTGAGTTTGCCGCCTATTCCAGGGTAGTCATTTCAAACTGCGAACTCCGCAATAATTACACATTCGCCGCGGGAGCTGCCATTCGGTTGCTGGCCGGGAGCGATATTGTAATACGGGATAATTACATCCATCATAACCAGGCCGGGCTTCGTGGCGGAGGGATCTATTCGCAGAACTCCACCCCGATCATCACCGGGAATACCATCACCCATAACTCAACCCTGACGAAGAATCCCTCCCACGGTATGGGAGGCGGGATCTGCGTCGACGGGTACAACCCGGTCATCCGCAACAACACCATCAGCTACAATTCATCCATATACGGTGCGGGCATTTACCTGGGGAACGCATTCTCCCTGATCGAGTCCAACGTCATCAGCCACAACACCGGCTACAACGATCCGCCGGATGTCCGGAGCATCGGGGGTGGGATCTACATGGAACAGACCTCCTCTCCCGTGATCGTCAGCAACCGGATCGCGAACAACAAGATCGACGAGGGGGGAGGGATCTATGCCTTCAACAGCAGTCCCGAGATCGTCAACAACCTGATCGTCAACAATACGGGTGACAGCGCCGGGGGAGCTTTCTACGGCTGGGATTCGAAGGCAATGCTCCTGAACAATACCATGGCCTATAACGATTCCCCCAACGGTCCCGCGCTTGAACTCACGAACACGGAAACCAGGCTCCTGAACTGCATCCTCTGGAACAACGGCAGCAACAACATCCACCTGCAGGACACCTACGCGGAACTCTACGTGGTAAATTCCATTATCGACGGAGGGAAACCGATGATCGGGGGTGTCGGAAGCTACCAGATCTTCAAGCTGATCAACAAGGACCCGGGATTCGAGCATACTTCGGATGACGTGGGATGGGAGTACGAGGGACTCGGCGGGGAATGGACCGTCCCGGCAAGTTCGCCCTGCGTGAATGCCGGTTATGAGTATACCAATATATTCAAACTGCCCAAGAAAGACCTCCAGGGAAACGACCGGATCCAGCACAACATCGTCGACATCGGGGCCTACGAGGTGCTCGTGCCCTTCATCACTTTCTCCGACACCATCAAGTCCGACACGACCTGGATCGCGGACACTGTGAAGATCACCGGGAACGTGGTGATCAACGACGACGTGACCCTTACCATCCTGCCCGGCACGGTGGTCGAATTCCAGGATACCTTCCACCTGAAGATCAACGGGACCCTGCTGGCCGAAGGCACCCAGAACAAGATCATCAAGTTCACCGTTGCCGACACCAGTTGGTTTTACAGGGCCGATACCTCAGCAGGAGGCTGGCAGGGCATCATCTTCGATAACAGCTATGATGGGATGAACAATGCCATGAAAGACAATGCGACATCCGTCCTGAGTTTCTGCAAGATCAGTTACTCCAAATCCCCCCCGCATTTCGACCGGATGGGTGCCGTGGTGATCCGGTATTACGACGGCGTCCAGATCGTCAACTGTGATTTCAGCAACAACCGGAGTTACTGGAGCACAGCGGGGATCATCCTTGACAAAAGCGATGTAAGCATCCATAGCTGCACATTCAGGAACAACCGGTCGAAAGAGGATGGAGCGGCCATATGGGCCATGGACAGCGAGTTCAGCATCACAGACTCCAAGTTCAATGACAATTACAGCGGCAGCAACGGAGGCGCCGTACGCCTGTTCACTTCAATCGTCACCATCGACAACTGCCAGTTCAAACGCAATGAATCCGGGTGGGGAGGGTGTGCTTTCTATTGCGAACAGACCGAGATCACGGTACGCAATTGCCTCTTTTCCAACAATCGTTCCGGCAACCACGGCGGGGCCATTTACGCGGGATATGAAACCGTCAACCTGATCAACAACCTGATCGTGAACAATACAGCCGGCGGTGCAGGGGGAGGTGTCTACTGCCGGTATTCGGATGAACTTCTCAGCATCAACAACACGGTCGCTAATAATTATGCCAAGAACGGGGGCGGTTTCTATACGGCCTTTACCGACCACCGTTCCGTAAACGACCTATTCTACGGAAACGACGTAAAATTCGACGGCAGGCAATACGGGGTATACTCCGTTACCTCGGCACTTGATTTCCGGAACGGGCTGTTTGAGGGCGGCACCGATGCTTTCGGATTCTGGGTCGGCCAGGAGCTGACCGGTACCTTCACGGACCTGATCGATACCATCCCTGATTTCCTGAAGCCTACCGACGGGGCAGGCAGCGATTACGATGCCAGCAACAGCGACTTCAGGCTATACCCCACTTCATCCTGAATCAACCGGGGCACAACGGAGGAAGACGACGGTATGATCCCGACAACGGATCTGGCATACCAGACCCGTATA
>CAZNQG010000031.1:0-32730 GCA_964575235.1 uncultured Bacteroides sp. | reverse complement strand
GGGTAGCTACGTCTGGAAGGGATAAGCACTGAAAGCATCTAAGTGCGAAGCCTGCTTCAAGATGAGATCTCCTTTAAGGGTCGTTAAAGACGATGACGTTGATAGGTCGCAGGTGTAAAGGCAGTAATGTCAAAGCCGAGCGATACTAATTACCCGAAAGCTTTCTCTGGATACTCCTGATTTTGCATTTTAAAACTCCAGCCTCTTTCCTTTGCGTCTAAATTATTGAAAGTCTTTAGGTGACTATAGCGATGGGGAACCACCTCTTACCATTCCGAACAGAGAAGTTAAACCCATCAGCGCCGATGGTACTGCGTTAGCGGAAGAGTAGGTCGTTGCCGACTTTTAAAACCCGGGTTCTTTTCGAAGAGCCCGGGTTTTTTATTGAGCAGGCGGCGGGAAGGAATTCACTGCCGTCGTTCTCCGGCTGAAATCCAATCCTGCCGCTGCTGCGCAATGCAACTCATCCCGATGGGACTCGAACAGCATTGTTCACAACGCTTCAGGATTGGATTTCTCAACGCCTCGAACGGCACGCAGCTCATTCCTTCCCGCCGCCTGCTGGCACGGTGTCCAGGCGGAAAGAACCCGGGTTTCAGCGCCGGGTTGCGCGGACCTCCTGCATGAAGCGGCGGGCGATGGCCAGGGTAAAGGGGCTCTGCGACTCGCGGATCATGGTTTCCGGATGCCACTGAACGCCCAGGATGAAAGGGTGCCCGCTTGTATCAACCGGTTCAATCGCCTCGATGATCCCGTCCGGGGCGAATGCGGAAACGCGGAACCCCGGAGCCGGGGATTCCACAGCCTGGTGGTGGCTGCTGTTGACCCTCCCGCTGTCCAGCTTTACGATACTGGAAAGAAGGGTGCCGTCCACCACGTACACCGTATGATGGCTTCCCTTGCCGTGTTCTATCGGGCTTTCAACGTCGGCCGGGATATCGACGATCAGGCTACCCCCGCTGAATGCGTTCAGCATCTGGTGACCCCGGCAGATACAAAGAAGGGGGATTTTCTGGACCATGGCATATCGTATCATCTTCATTTCCAGGGAATCGCGGCGTTTATCAAGATTGCCGCAACGTTCCGCTTCGGATCCCTTTCCGTAAATTGCCGGATCAATATCCGGTCCCCCGCTGATGATAATACCACTGGCCAGAGACAGGTAGTGGTCCACCGAATCCTCAGCCAGCGTATACATATCCACCATCCTGGCGTTGCCCTGGCCCAGGGCTGGCCAGTATATGAAGCGCTGGTCGTATTCCCGGGAGACCAGGATGATGGGTTTGTCTGCGGGGGACTGGCATGCCGGTGTATAAAGGAAAAAAAGAACCAGCAGCCGGATGACTGATTTCCTGAACATTGTGTAAAAATAGGAAAATTTGATGGCCTTGATGCCGTTATAAATATGCTAACTTTAGCCGTATGAAAAACGTTCCGGTCCTCTTTGCCATTCTGCTAATCCCGCTTTCCGGACTTGCACAGGGAGGCCGGGAGAAACTGCAGGCTGAAGAGCCTGGTGAACCGGCCGGCAGGAAGGAATTACCCGCAAGACAGCAGGATACGGTACCTCAATTTGTGAGGACCTGGACCATGGCCGAAGATTTTACGGTTATGAGGACCCATACCATGGATACGGCCCTCACGGGATTCCAGGTATTCAACCCAATCTATAAGAACAGCATATCACAGGCATTTCTGGGGAACCTCGGGCTCCAGACCCGCAACAATCTGTATTTCAACAAGGATCCACGGCCCGAATTTTTCTTCCTTCGCCCGTTCATACCCTATCTGAAAACACCGGAGAACAACGTATATTACAATATAACCCGGCCCTTTACACTTCTTGAATACTTCACGTCCCTGGGAGACCGGCTGAAACGGGAGGAGATGTTCCATGCCATCCACACACAGAACATAACCCCATTCTTCAACATGGGATTCGATGTCCGGTTGCTGGCCTCCGAGGGAACCTATCTCAGGCAGAAATCAAAGTTCAACTGCGCCAGCCTTTTCGGTTCCTATACAGGGCACGATTATTCCGTTTATTCCAGTATCCATATAAACGGACAGTATGCGCAGGAGAACGGGGGACTCGTAAGCGACAGCCTGTTTATGAATTCGGACAAGGATGAACGGGCCTACGAGGTGAACCTGGACAATGCCGAATCCTACATGCGGAATCTCAACTTTCATTTCACCCAGCGCTACAAGTTCGGAAAGGCCGGACAGGTTCCGGACTCGACCAGCGAAACAGGGTTCAGGCGACTCAGAGAGCGTACCACCAAGACGGGTTCCCTGATCCATAACTTTGAATTCCAGCGGGACTACAGGCTGTACAAGGATGGAATAAATACAGCGGACCATAATTTCTACCCGAATTTCTATATCGATCCAAACCAAACCTTCGATTCAACCTTTTATCGCTCCCTTTCCAACACCCTCCAGTTAATGCTTGACGAGAATCCCTATCGTGCAAAGGATTTCGGTGCGCGCGCCTTCATCCGTTACGACTGGGTGAAGTATACCCACAACACACCCAGCGACACCACGATCCGTGACGGGGATACGACCGTTACCACCTGGAAAGATTACATGTACCACAACGTCCACATCGGGGCGAGTTTCATGCATACCGTAGGGGAGGGGTGGGACTGGCTGGCACAGGGACGTTATTACCTGTTCGGCTACAGGGCTGCGGACCTGGTACTGGATGGTTATCTTACGAAGAAATTCAAAGGCAGGAAGGGATTCTCCATCCTCAGCATTTCGGGCAGGTTCTCCATTGAAGAACCGGACCATTTCCTGAACCATTACGAATCAAATCATTACCTCTGGCATAACGATTTCCGGAAAACCAAGGATATCGGCGGTTCCCTGACCGTCAGCAACGAGGCCCTGAAAATCCTGGGCCGCTTCGATCTCAGCATGGTAAGCGACCTGGTGTTTTTCAACGATTCCGCCATGCCCGTGCAGCACAGGCCCCTTGTTACCCTGATCGGGGGGGAACTGGGAAAGGACTTCAAACTCGGGATTTTTCATTCAAACCACAGGATCCATTACCAGGTCAGCAGCGACAACAACGTGGTCCGGATCCCGGACCTGTCTTATTATACTTCGAACTTCCTGGGATTCACCGTGGTGAAAAATGCCCTGACCGCCGAGTTCGGTTTTGACCTGTATTATTATACCCGCTACAGGGCGCTGGCATTCGCCCCCTCCAGCGGGGTTTTCTATAACCAGGATGTGCGTGAGATGGGGAATTACCCTTATCTGAACCTGTTCCTGAATGCCAAACTGAAACGGACCCGGTTCTATATTCGCTGGGACAATCCCTATGCCGGCCTGATAGAAAAGGACTATTTTCATGTCCTGAGCTATCCCACACGGGGGAGGGTATTCCGGTTCGGGCTTTCCTGGACCTTCTACGACTGAGCGAAAAGCATGTTCATTTCTTGTGTCGGTATGATTTTGCCGGGTAGGATGCAATTGCTAAATTGCTGTCGTCAAAATCCCGCAGATGACTAGGCGGATTCTGGTCTTTCATATCATTGCGACGCTGCTTACCCTGGCCTGCACGTCCTGTAAGGAAAGATCCGGGAGAACCATCTCCAGGGGGAACATCCGGGACCTGCCCGAAATCCTCGAAAAAGGCAGCCTGGTCGCCATAACAGATTACAACTCAACCAATTATTTTATATACAGGGGGCAACCCATGGGTTACCAGTATGAAATGCTGCAGGACCTGGCCAGGCACCTGGATATCCGGCTTGAAATGGTGGTGAGCAACGAACTGGAAGAAACTTTCAACTGCCTCCGCATGGGTGATTGCGATTTGATTGCACTGAACCTTACAATCACCCGGGAGCGGAAAAAGCAATTCGCTTTTACCATACCCCACAGCCAGACCAGGCAGGTCCTTGTCCAGAGGAAACCGGAAGGATGGGAACAAATGACGCAGAGCGAGGTCGAAAGGCAGCTGATCCGTAACCAGCTGGACCTGGGGAACAAAACGGTTTACGTTCAGCAAAATTCAGCTTATTATGTACGGATGCAGAACCTTGCCGATGAAATCGGTGATACCATCGTTATAAAGGATGTGCCGGATGATGCCGAAAACCTGATCATGCAGGTCGCAGAAGGGAAGATCGATTATACGGTATGCGATGAGAACGTGGCTCTTGTGAACCAGACCTATTACCCGAACCTGGATGTGGAAACGGCCGTCAGCTTTCCCCAGAACCTTGCCTGGGCGGTCAATGTTGAGGCCGGCGAACTCAGGAAGGAGATCAACGACTGGCTGAGCGAATACAAAAATTCCGTCCGGTATGCCGTAATCTATAATAAATACTTCAGGAACAGGCGTTCAGCCGATATCGTAAAAAGCGATCTCTTCGCTTTGAGCTCGGGAAAGATCTCCGAGTACGATGAATATATACAACGCTACAGCCAGGAGATAGGTTGGGACTGGAGGCTGGTTGCCTCCCTGATCTATCAGGAATCCCGGTTCGATCCTTCGGCCCGGTCATGGGCCGGAGCATACGGACTGATGCAACTTATGCCTTCCACAGCAAGAAGGTTCGGCATCAGCCCGAAGTCACCGCCGGGGGAGCAGATCAGGGCCGGAACCGAATTCATCGCCTGGCTTGATATCCACTTCAAGAGCGCCGTACCGGACCCCGAGGAAAGGATCAAGTTCATCCTGGCTGCATACAACGTGGGACCCGGGCATATTTTCGATGCCATCACCCTTGCCGGGAAAATGGGTCTGGACCCGGAGGTATGGTACGGCAATGTGGAAACGGCCCTGCTCAAAAAGTCGGATCCGAAATATTACAGGGATCCCGATGTAAATTACGGGTATGCCAGGGGCAGGGAAACCTATGATTTCGTGATCCAGGTCCTGGAACGCTACGAACATTATAAGAATCTTATTGAAGATCAACCCATTCCAGCCGCCTGAGCACATCTGAGAATTCGGAGAGGATCATGGCCGTGGCTCCCCAGACCTGCTCCCCTCCGATGTTAAAATACGGTACCCTGACGGGCTTGCACAGGATGGCCCGGACCTCTTCCCTTTCGTTATCCGGGGTGAGAAGATCCGCTACGGGGACCTCAATAAGGTAGGCCACTTCCCTGGGATCGGGATGAAAAACCGGGTTCTTTGGATGGTAACCCATAAAGGGGGTGACCTCGATACCGCTGACCGGTATGTGCAGCTTGCTCAGTTTTCCAACCAGGTGGATGGAAGCTTCATCTATACCGAGTTCTTCCCGGGTTTCCCTCAGGGCGGTTGTTTCCAGGTCCGCATCTCCTTCTTCATGGATTCCACCGGGCAGGCTGACCTGATTGCTGTGTGCACCGGGGTATTCGGGACGCCTCATCAGGACAAAATGCCAGCGTTCGTCCCGGATATATAAAAGGATCATAACGGCAGCATTCCGGTAGAGTCCGCGGTCGTTCTCAAGCCGTACACCGGGCGCCATTTTATTCTGGGATACCGATCCCGGCAGTCCGGCTTTCAGGGAACGGTCCAGTTCAACGATCAGATCCGGCCTTTTTCTCATATTCTCCGCGAAAATACAACTTTCTTCAGACCCCCGTGACAAGTTTGACAAACTCAGGTAAATTTTGTAATTTATTCGGGTCCAAAACTAAAACTGTTAAGGAATGAAAAAGATAGTTTTAAGCCTGTTCATTCTCTGTATTGCCCTAGGCCTTTCAGCCCAGGATAACGACTCGATCCTGATCCAGAAGATGGAGACCTTGAAAACGGAGATCGGAGTGCTTAAGAAAAAGCAAAAAAGCCTCCAGTACCAGCTTAACCAATTGCAGAAAGCCCATAAAAGCGATCTGCAGCAGTCCGAACAGCGGTTTGCTACTGCCGATCAGGCACTGAAGGCAGCCGATGCAAAGATCGCCGAACTGGAAGAAGCCCTGAAAGCATCCGAGGCAAATACCCTTGAAAGCATCACAGCCCTCGGTGCATGGACGAAAAAGGTGATCATGATCCTGGGCATCGTCCTGCTGGTTCTGTACATTATCCTGCTGATCCTGGTCATTACCAACCGCAACCGGATCGAAAAAGACTACCTGAAACTGGAAGCCAAGGTGGACAATACCAAGGGTGCCGTTGAAAAAGAGATCGGAGAACTAACCAAACGCTACGAGGAGGACATTACGGCCCTGAAGGCCCTGGTCGAAAAAGGCAAGAAATAGCAAACCGGCCACGGTAATTCCCACGGAACCGGAGCGTTAATATCCTGACGAGGAGTCCCCGGCACATTCCTCATTCGAAACGTATGGCCGATGCGGGACTGATCCGCGAAATGACCATAGAGGGTATGATCAGCATCAGGATGATGACGATCGCAGTTCCCAGGTTCAGTGCGAGGATGTGGATAAGGTTCAGGTTGATGGGCACCGTGGTCAGGTAATAACTGGACTGGTCGAGCTCGATGAGCCCGAACTGTCGCTGGACCAGGCATACCAGGAGTCCGATCAGGTTGCCCCAGAGCAGTCCCTTGAGGATCATGAATCCGGACTGGTACAGAAAGATTTTCCGGATGCTCACGTTGGGACTGCCGAGCGCCTTTAGAATGCCGATCATGTTGGTCCTGTCCAGGATCAGTATCAGTAATCCCGAAACCATATTAAAGCCGGCAACCACGAGCATCAGGATCAGTATGATCAGGACGTTCATATCCTGGAGGTTCAGCCAGTCGAAGATCTGAGGGTATTTGTCTCGGATGTTGACCACCTTCAGCCGGGAACCGTCCTCTTCGAAACCGAACCCTACGGCATTCATGACCCGGTAGGTCTGCTCTTCAAGCTCCCTGAAATCCGTGATGTTCACCTCGAAACCGCTGATCTGGTCTTCCGTCCAGTCGTTCAGGCGCTGTATGTGCCTGATGTCACCGAACACGAATACCCGGTCGAATTCCTCCAGGCTGGTCTCGAAGATCCCGCAGACCGTGAAGCGCCTCATACGAGGCGGATCCTGTATGAAATACATCAGGAAATCATCGTTCAGTCCCAACTTAAGAAGCGATGCAATATACCTGGATATCAGCACCTGGTTGGTTTGCACGGAATCGCTTACTGCGGGAACGCTTCCTTCCTGGAGATAATCTGCCAGGAAATCCCAGTCGTAATCGGGTCCCACACCCTTCAGAACCACCCCCTGAATGTCGGACCGAGTCTTTATGATCCCTGCCTTGGTGGCAAATTCCTGCACATTCTTAATGGACGGATCGCTTCGGAGGCTGTCCAGGAATTCCTGCCGGTTGTTGATGGGCTGGGTCTCATAGGAAATGTTGGAATCGAAGTTCAGAATCTGGATGTGGGAGGCGAACCCGATCACCTTCCGGCTGATCTCGTTCTTGAAGCCCGTCACCACCGCAACCGCCACGATCATTACCGCCAGTCCGAGCCCGATGCCGAAAATGGCCACATCCAGGATGGAGCGGGAGATGCTTTTGCCCCTGTCCCTGCTGAAGATCAGCTTCCTGGCAATAAAGAACTCGGTATTCATGAAAGGTTTCCCTAAAAATGACTTACTTTGGGCTTTCCCCGGACGGGAACAAATTTAGTCTTTTTGAAGGGGAAACCAGCAAACTGAGATCCGGAATGCGGACAAAGCTCCTTGGTACGACAGCACTGGCCATTACCGCCTGCCTGCTCTGGTCCACCGCCTTCGTAGGGGTCAAATTCGGCCTGAACTATACCACGCCCCTGCGCTTTGCCGGGATCCGGTTCTTCCTTGCGGGACTCTACATTATTCCTTTCTGCGGCAGCTTGGGAAATTCTTTCGCACAGATCTTGCGGAACTGGAAGCAGGTCGTGCGGCAGGGATTTTTCCAGACCTTCCTGCTGTACACCTTTTTTTACATCGGGATCAGCATGGTGCCCGCCGCCCTTACGGCCATCATCATCGGGGCGAGTCCGCTCTTCTCGGCCATCCTGGCCCACATCCTCCTGCAGGATGACCGGCTTTCCTGGAAGAAACTGGGATCGATCTCCCTGGGGATGGCCGGCGTGATTATCATCGCAGCCAGCCGGGAAAACTTCAGCTGGGCAGAGGGAAAGGAATTCTGGGGAATCCTCATCCTGGTCCTGGCGAATATCTCCGGAAGCATCGGCAACGTGGTGGTGGTAAAATACCGGGACGGACTGCCTCCCCTCCTGCTGAATTCCTCCCAGCTCATGTTAGGGGGATTAGGGATTTTCCTGCTTTCCGTGCCGTTCGAGGGACTGCATTTCAACCTTAATGCATATCCGTATTACCTGGCCCTTGGATGGCTGAGCTTTATGTCGGCGGCCGCCTTCAGCATCTGGTTCGTACTGCTCCGGCGCCCGGGAGTAAAGGTTTCCGTGCTGAACATATGGAAATTCCTGATCCCGGTTTTCGGAGCCCTGCTGAGCTGGATCCTGCTGCCCGATGAAAAACCAGAATTCATTGCGGTTACCGGGATGGTAGTCATCGCCCTTTCGCTGATCGTGCTTTACGCGAGCAGGCAAAAAGAAAACCGTTTGCAGAGGAAACACCGGGCAATGGAGGAAAGCATATGAAAGGAATCCTGTATACGCTTGCGCTGATCATTCCAGCCCTGTTCCAGCAGTGCGGGGGACAGGTACCGGTCCGCCCGGGGGCCGAATCCACCGGGATGTACCTGCCTCTGCTTCAGGGAAAAAGGATCGGCATCGTGGCCAACCAGACCTCCCGGATCGGAAATGCCCACCTGGTCGACAGCCTCAGAGCCCTGGGCAGCGATGTGTTGCGGGTGTGGAAGGTCTTCAGCCCGGAACACGGATTCCGGGGGGAGGCCGAATACGGTGAAAGCGTAGAAAACGGTCTTGACTCCAGAACCGGACTCCCGGTCGTATCGCTTTACGGAAGGAACCGCAAACCGACGCAAGAGGATATGGTGGACCTGGAACTGGTCCTGTTCGATATTCAGGATGTGGGGGTGCGGTTCTACACCTACATCTCCACCCTGTTCTATGTCATGCAGGCCTGTGCCGAGAACGAGGTGGAACTGGTCCTGCTCGACCGCCCGAACCCGAACGCTTTCTATGTGGACGGGCCGGTGCTGGAACCGGAGTTCAGCTCCTTTGTGGGCATGCACCAGGTGCCCGTGGTCTACGGAATGACCATCGGCGAATACGCCCGTATGATCAACGGGGAAGGCTGGCTGGGCCGGGAACTCACATGCCGGCTGACGGTCATTCCCTGCGAAAACTATACCCATCAGAGCCGGTACACACTGCCCGTGCCCCCTTCGCCCAACCTTCCGAACATGAATTCCATATACCTCTATCCTTCCACCTGTTTCTTCGAAGGCACCGTCCTCAGCGAAGGCCGCGGA
This sequence comes from uncultured Bacteroides sp., assembly GCA_964575235.1. Taxonomy (GTDB): domain Bacteria; phylum Bacteroidota; class Bacteroidia; order Bacteroidales; family SM23-62; genus SM23-62. The sequence goes on along the minus strand of CAZNQG010000031.1, from coordinate 23,365 downwards.
ACGGATGCGCCCTTCGAAGTGTTCGGGCACCCGGATCTGCCAGACCGGGGTTTCTCCTTCACCCCGGAAAGCAGGCCGGACGCTGCTACCCATCCCAAGCTCGAAGGCAGGCTTTGCTACGGAACGGACCTCAGGAATTACCGGGATTCCTTAGATCGTGATCCCCGGCTGAACCTTTCCTGGCTGATAACCGCCTACCGGGATTTTCCCGACAAGGATGGTTTTTTCATCCCTTATTTCGATCAGCTGGCAGGCAACGCAAAGCTGCGGCAGCAGATAACGGAAGGCCTTTCCGAAGAAAAAATCCGCGCCTCCTGGCAGGAAGATCTGGAGGCCTTCAGGGCAATCCGCCGAAAATACCTGATCTACCCCGACACACGAACCGGAACACGACCCGCCTTCCTCTGACTTACAATACACAATCCTTTTGAACCTGCACAATTCTTCCTAACTTGGGAGTATATAGTCAACATGGCTATACTAAAAATAAAAACACCATACCGGCACATATAACAATTAGGTGTAATAACCCAAGACCAAGCGATCTTTAATATAATTAATTGACCCACAAAGCAAAACATAAAAAAGCCCTTCTCCTGGCAATACTTCGGTTTTTTGATATTTACTTTTTCATCTACAATGATTTTATAATAAATCATTGACTTTCATTTAATTAATCATGTTTTGAATAAGAGAACCTATGCTATGAGATATTTTAAATTTGTTCTATTAGTAATTCATTTTACGTTTCTTCAAAACCAGGTATTTACTCAAATTACACCCCCTGATCAGGATTATATGTTAAGATATGGACCAGAAAAATGGATTCAAGTATCATCTAATATTTTATCATTCATTGATACAGCGTTTACAATTGAAGCATGGATTTATCCCGAAATAAAAGTTGACGGAAATATCATATCAAATGAATTAGAAGAAGGGTATGAGAACACGACTAATTTTAGATTATATTCAATCGAATATGGTAAATGGATTCAATATATTCAAACACTGGGTACGGAAAGCTCAGTCAGTACTATTAACTCGTCAGATTCTCTTGAAATAAGGGAATGGAATCATGTTGCTGTAACAGCATCTAAAGACACAATAAGACTGTATATAAATGGTGTTGAAAATGGCAAGGTTGAATCTCCGGGGAATTTGATGAGTAGCTCGAACCCAATAATAATCGGAAAGGATTTTCACGGGTTGATGAAACAGGTAAGGATTTGGAACAGGTCGATATCGGCAGACTCTCTTGTATACTATGCCGGTAAGGAGGTTACAGGTAACGAATTTGGTTTATTAGCTGTATTACCAATGGATGAAGGACAGGATCAAATTACACAAAAGCAAACTAAATTCGATTTTAGTGGTATACTTGGATTATCAGTTGAACCAGATAATAATGATCCAATCTGGGTGCACCGAAGTTTTATTTCAGATACATTTTTTATTCATCACCAACAAGTCAATTATGAGAGCGGACATTCAGGCACACAAGGTGCTTTAATAGATTTTGATAGTGACGGGGATTTGGATTTTATTTTTACAATCAATTTCGAGCCCTGGCAAGGCAATCTGAGAGCATACAGGAATAATGGAACCGGATACTTTGAAGATGCTACCATGGAGGTTCTTGGAACAGAAGAATTGATATTGGATAATCCTGGGAATGCCTATAGAGTAAGTGATTATAATGGTGATGGGCTTCAGGATGTTTTCGTGGGTTGTTTTGGTTTGGACGAACATCCTTTTGGTGGTGCACTTAACAGGTTGTTAATTCAAACGAGTTCAGGACAACTAGTTGATGAAAGTGATGAAAGATTACCTCCTATTATGGGCGATACTCATGGACTGGCAGTTGGTGACATTGACAATGACGGGGATGTTGATATCTTCCTAATTGAAGGTGAATGGATCGCACCTGAAGAAAAGATATCTAGTAATGGATTTTATATCAATGACGGGAATGGATATTTCACACAGGATTTACAAAGGGGCCCGGAAAAGATCACAGGAGATCTTGTTACCTGTGCTATTGCAGACGTTGATAATGATAATGATTTGGATCTTTATCTGGGCACAGATATGGAACCATTTCAACATGGAATCCAGGAAACATCCAGAAATCTTTTATGTCTCAATGACGGCAAGGGCTATTTTAATTTTGCACCTGCAAACAGCCTTCCTGTTAATCCGAAACCATATTATAGTACTAACGACAGGATTATTGCCGAAGACATAAATAACGATAACTGGATTGATTTCCTTGAAACAACATCAGCTTTTTATACCCAAGATCTGGAACTGAGACTATTCCTCAATAATAGAAATGGTACCTTCCGTAATGAATCTTTCAGGATTCCCGATCCAAAAAATATAGACTATCCGCGCATTGCTGATTTTAATAATGACAATCTGCTTGATATAATTACGCCTTATTTCTTTAACGGTGTTAAATTATATATCAATAATGGTAATACTCAATTCATCAATGCTTCTGCGCTGATTCCTGATATGTTTTATGACGATCGAATGGCTTATCCTGGAGATTTGGATAATGATGGGGATATTGATATTTTATTAACAACCACTGGAGAATTTGATGTTTATATAAACCAAAGCATCTATAATGTATCTGAACATTTTGAAATTTTAGTTCCGGAACCTCCCATACCAATATACCCGGTTGACAAAGGAGTATCACCATTACAATTCGTGCTTGACTGGGATACTGATTTAGCGTTGGAATATCGATTGCAAGTTGCCAAAGATAGTTCATTTCAAAATGTAATTATTGATTCTTCAGGAATACTTGTCAGTGAGTATTATCTTCAAAACCTTGATATATATCAAACCTATTATTGGAGGGTGAAAGCTTCAAATACTTCCGGCGAATGTGAATGGACACCAAATTACACTTTTACTTCTTCAAAAGCACCTATTATTATTTCTCCGGATAACAATGAAACTACCATCGGGTATCCTGTTTTTTGCTGGCATAAAGTACATGGGGCGTTATCATATAATACATTAATTGCCTGTGATAAGGAATTTACAAAGATAGTATTAGATACTACTATTACTGATACTTGTTTTCTTGCTGAAATTGATTTGCCGTTGCTTGCTGATTTCTATTTTAAAGCCAGTGTGAATACGAATAAACTAACCAGTGTATGGTCAGACATCCTTACATTCAGAATGTTCCCAGATCCTCCTGATCAAGATTTTATACTTGAATTCTTAGAGAATGATGTCGGTGTTGCTCCAATATCTGAGTTACTGTTACCTGCAAATGAATTTACAATGGAATTCTGGGTAAAAATAATGCCGGGTACGTTGGGTGTTTTTATCGGTAAAGCACATAATCCTTTTAATGAAGAACCCTTTTACGATTATATTATTGACAGGCCTACTGAAGAAGTAGTACAGTTTCAATTTTCAGGTGGTACAATGGAATCGTATGTTAATGTTGAAGCTGAGATCAGTCTCCTTGAGAGGTGGTACCATATTGCCGGAACCTTAAAAAATGATACAATAAGACTATATATTAATGGTGAATTGATGGGAGAGGAAAGAATCTTAGGATTTCCAATAAATGAGCATACACCGTTTTCAATTGGTAATTTAATGAGAACTGATGGTTACACTACCGGGCAGGGAATAACTGGTTGGATGGCACAAGTTAGAATTTGGGACAAAGCATTATCAAGCATCCAAATAACCGAAGCAGCCGGAGAATATTTAGACGGGAGTGAACAAGGTTTGATTGCATACTGGCCGTTGGATGATGGAAAAGGTCAGATTGCAAGGGATTTAACTGCAAATGCTCTGGATTTAATGCTGGGAACAACATCTGAAACAGATGAAAATGATCCTGAATGGATTGCTAATATAGTCCCCCCAAAGCCATCAAAACCTTTTGGCTCAGTAGAAATATGCCAAATGAGTTCAGATATTAAATATGCTACGACAAATAGCCATTACGCAAATTCTTATATATGGTCAATTATGCCTGAAGAGGCTGGAATTATTTCCGGAACTGATACGATTGCATTTGTGAGCTTGTCTGATGCGTTTTTAGGTAAAGCAAAAATATTTGTCAAAGGGATTAATGATTATGGAGAAGGCGAATTTTCTGATACCTTATTAATTTCTGTTATTCCTTTACCTTATGTTTTTTTAGGTAATGATACTATTATTACAGAATCAATTGAACTTGATGCAGGTGGAGATTTTACCGGTTATTTATGGAGTACTGGTTTAAATACTCAGACTATAAGAATTGACACATCATTTGGTAAAGGGAAACATGAAATTTATGTAATTGTTACAGACAGCAATAATTGTATGAATACTGATACCATCTTAATTACTATTGATCAAGGAGATTACATTAATTTACAGTATACAGATTCATATATAAGATTATATCCAAATCCTACTACTGATTTTTTGAATATTGAAATTTACGATATAAATGAAAACGTAAAGATTGATATAATCTCACAAAATGGAATAATAATATTGACGAAGGATTATAAAGAAGGATTGAATATTATAGATAAATTTGATTTAAAGGATCTCAAACCGGGATGGTACATAATTAAAATTCAGACTGATTCTGAGATTAAAACAAACAAATTCTTACTCATAAAATAATGGATACCTTCCCACTGGTGTCCGGCACATTGGGCAAATTTGCCTCAGGCCACATACTGTCCGGTTTGCCCCAAATGCTGTTTGCTATCGAAAGCATTGAGCTGATGACCTTTCCCCAAATATTCGGACAGTTTACTGGAATTGTCCAAAAGTTCACTGTTTGAAAAAGGGTAAGTCTTCAAATACGGGTAAGTCTTCAAATCGAAGCAGCATCCTGACAGGCAGGATTCCTCGTAAACCGCTGCTGGTTATATGCGCGGGACGATGTGCCAAATCAGGGACGGCCAACATAATGGAAGGATTGCATAAAAAAGTAGTATTTTAGAGTTTAATTCAATAATTCAAGAAATGAAAAGGAAAAGTATTTTTTATTTTATCGGATTGATAATCCTGCTATTCATTATCTTCTTGATTTTTAAATGTCAGCAAAAAAATGTTTACAGTTACTTTGAGAGCAACGATGAAGGCTGGAAAGTAGTTGGCGATGTTCAAAATGACTCAGCAAAGCCCGATTACCATAATACAGGCGGTAATCCGGGTGGCTTTTTATCAGCAACCGATGAGACGACCGGCGGAGTTTGGTACTGGAGTGCCCCGCAAAAGTTTCTCGGATCAAAAGAAGGAGCTCTGAATAAAAAGCTTCAATACGACCTGAAGCAGTCTGATCTTAATAACCAGTTTGAGGCAGCCGATATAATCCTTGAAAGTAAAGATCTGACTTTAGTGTACGCATTCCCATCACACCCGGACACGATATGGACTTCATTTTCAGTCCTCCTGTCTCCTGAGGCAGGCTGGAAAAAAAACAGCATAGATGGACAACCTGCAAGCAGGGATGAAATTGTCATGGTGTTATCCGAACTTACTAATCTGAAAATAAGAGGCGAATTTATAACGGGTCCCGATGTCGGATCTATTGATAATGTATGCCTGTATTTGAAATAATCGCCGGTTTCTTCCCTGGCTCTCCATAAGGGCATGGATTTTGTTCGTTTATAGGGAATGATGCCCAGGCCAGGCGGGACGAACCGCTGCCTCAGCAAGAACATCATGCCATGATCCCGAAGCTGCATTCCTGTCTTTTCCGCATACTGCCGGGTTTGCTACTCCTGAGCTGGAACTGCGCTTTTGCCCAGGACAGCCGCAACGGTTACTGGCTGCCCCCTTACGATACATTGCGGATTTTTATCGTGTATGCCGAACTGGCCGGCGATCCGGATGACCCGGGCTCGATCCGGGGATGGAAAGCAGGTTCCCTGCCGCCGGAGCCCGGGTACCTGTTTGATCACCGGCTCATGGAGGGAGAGGAGCCCAGGGGCATTATCACCCGGTATTATTACCAGGCCTCGTTTGGCCGTTACATTGTGCTGGGGGACCATTATCCCCGGATCGTTTCCATTGATTTCAAGGAAGCGAGCCGCCGTGGAATTGACCAGGTGCTGCAGAGGATTACTGATCCCGGTACCGGGGATATCCTCACGGCGCACGGTTATTCGGTTAATGATGGAGATTTTGATTTTATCACCACCGGCAGAACAGGAATGCCAAAGAAAACGGAACCGGATTCCCTGATGGATATGGTGATGGTCATCTGGAGGGTGAATTCAAAAATGACCAAGGACCTTTCAGCCGGTTACTGTGTTCCGGGTATCAAAATGTTTGCCATGGGCTCCATGCGGGGCATGAATTCCTACAGCAGTTTCGTTGACAAGAACTATACCCGCTATACCATTATCCGGCACGAATTCTCCCACCTGCTGCTCGGCGGCAATAATTTTCATACGGGCGGGGCGGGGGCAGGCACAAAAACCTTTATGCCGGAGGCGGGGGGTTACGCCATGCTAAGCAGTTACCTCAGGTCCTCACCCGTTTACTGTGCCTTTGATCGGCGAAGGCTGGGCTGGAAGCATCCCGGCAACCGCTTCCAGATCTCGGCCAGGAATTCCCGGGACGGTTCCGAGATCAATGCCGACCTTTCCTATGGACAGGCATTCCCGCATGGTTCCGATGAATTTGTGATCAGGGATTTCGTTGAGACCGGAGATGCCATCCGGATTGAATTGCCCTACCTGAGAAACCGTTCGGAGAACATCAAAAGTCAGTGGCTCTGGCTGGAAAACCACCAGAGGCTCCCGGGCAATCTTGACCACGACAAGGCCTCCCGCAGGGGACTGTACGCCTATATTCAGGTTGGAAAGGAAATACTCAGCGGACCGGGCACTTACCGGGGACTGTGTAACTATACCTGGCCTGTCAGCGCCTTCGGGAATTACGATTTCAGGATCAGCGAGAAAACCGGGGAATGCTCCGTAACGGAAGCCTTCAGCAATCCCTTTACCGGTTATAACAACCTGATTTACGGGGCGTATGACCTGGAGGAAAAGGACGGGGTCATCATCAGGAACGAACTATTCCTGGCCAAACGCATGAAAGTCAACGGCCGTTACCCGGATACGGCGGATTTCAACTATCCGACCTATCCCCTTTTCGGGACCTCCTTTGATGCCTTCCGGCCCGGTGATAAAATCGGACTGAGCCGGAATCCGGCCGCGGTGCCGGTTCTGACGTACCGGACAAGCTCCAGCCCACGGGCCCGCCCGACGACGCCTCTCGATTCCGATAACCGTACGATCCACCTCAACGGGATCTCGGTGGAATTTCTCGAGCAAAGGGCCGACGGAAGTATTAAGCTGAGGATCCGCTGGGACGATACCCGCATCGACAGGGATGTCCGGTGGTGCGGGGATATCCGGCTGTACGAGGAGCTTGAACTCGAACGGGGCATCGACATCATGCTTGACAGGGGACTCACCCCAACGCGCCCAATGAATCCCGTTCGCATCAGGGGAGAATACGTTTTTAGCGATCCTACTACCTTTACGGTTAACAGGGGGGCCGGGATCCGAATGGACAAAGGATCCAGGCTGATCGTGAGGAACAACAGCAGCCTGGTCCTTGAGCCGGGAAGCCGGATCGATCTTGAAAAGAGGGCGAAAATCGTGATCGCCGATTCTTCACGGCTTATCGTTCATCCGGGTACCAGGATCGGGGGGAAGGGCAGGATCATTCTCGGCAGGTCTGCCTCCCTGGAGACGGAGGCCGCATCGATTGAAGTCGGGATAAAATCCCAGGGAAAGTGAAGCCGGTTACAAGGATCCGGGGATCGATCCGTTTTCGGTACGAAGAAATCGATCTGGTTCTTGCGCCAGCCGGTCGGGTCTTCCACCAGGATGAAAAGAATTACAACGGGCAGGAGCAGGAGCAGTAAAATGATCAGGGTTGAGTTTATATGCCTGTAATTTAAAGGGATGCTTACTGCAAGTAAACCAATGAACATAAGGGTGTAAATGTTGAAATAGGAGGAGAGCCAATATTTACCAATTCCTTCCGGTATGCCCCGAATCCCCCTGAGATCATAGTTCCATATCGGGAATATGGTTGTTGAAAAATGCGTTGAATCGTGCAGGGCATTGTAATGCCTGGCATACAGGACCCAGCCGGATATCAGCAGGACCACTGCCGCAAAGGGAAGGACCTGTACCATTCCCCCATAAAATATCTTCAGCCGGTTTCTGTTCCCCGCTGGTTGCCCCATCCTTTCGTAAACGTAATAGCCGAGAATGGCAAAAACCATAAAAAGAGCCGTGATCTTAAAACAGGCGGCCAGCAGGTAGAATAACGCGGAATAATACAGGAACGAGATTCGCTTGTTTTCGGAGAAGGCATAAGAATGGTAAAATCCGATTATTCCCAGGGCCAGTGCAGAGGCATTGGTCAGGTAGTTATCGGCATAATAAACAAGGACCGGGGAGGTGAACAGCAGCAGTGCGAAACCGAACGACCAGAATTGATTTTTCAGAAGCAAAAGTAGCAGCCTGTAGAAGTAATACACCCCGGCCAGAAAGATAAGAAGGTTGATCAGCAGGATCATAAACTCATGCACGCCAAACAGCTTGTAAAGGCCGGCAACGGAATAATAAAAGACCGGCGGTTCACTGGTCGCACAGTATCCGCTCGTACCCTTATCCGATGCGAAAAGATGGATCTGCGGATGAAAGAACCTCATTCCGTACTTGTAATAATTGAGCGTGATGGAGGCGCAATCCGCCAGTCTCCAAGCATGAATGGATTGAGGAGGATAGAAAAGCGTGCGATGTTACTGGCAGAGGACAGATAAATCCAGCAGGGCGGCAAAGAACAGGAACTTATGGATTCGGTGGTTCGGATATGCCAGCCATTCCCGCAACCGGGACGTTAATCGGGATGTCATTCTCATGCCTGGATGTCTCGGATCTCCGCTGCCTGGATCGGATATCCAAAGACACCCTGGCGCATTTGCGTTGGATGGATATTTGGAATAATTCTTTAACGATAATGATCAGGCAGTGCGGCCGGGATATTCCAGGAGGGCCTTTTCGAGGCAGGCCATGGCCTTTTCCAGGTCATCCCTGTTCAGGACGTAGGCGATGCGTACCTGCTGCTTCCCAAGCTCGGGTTTGGAATAAAATCCCGAAGCCGGGGCAAGCATGACGGTCTGTCCCTCGTGCTCGAAATCGCTCAGCAGCCACCGGGAGAAAAGGTCCGCATCGTCGACGGGAAGCTGGGCGATGGTGTAGAAGGCTCCCTTCGGCGTGGGACAGATCACCCCTTCCATCCGGTTCAGTGCGGAGACCATAAAGTCCCTGCGCCCGATGTATTCGTCGTAAACCTCCCTGAAGTATTCCGGGGCAGTTTCCAGTGCGGCTTCGCCGAGGACCTGTCCCAGGGAAGGGGGACTCAAACGTGCCTGTGCGAATTTCAGGGCCGTATCCGTGACCTCCCGGTTCCGGCTGATCATGGCCCCGATGCGCACCCCGCAGGCGCTGTAACGCTTGGATACGGAGTCCAGCAGGATCACATGCTGATCCGTTCCGCGCAGGTGCATGGCCGAAAAATGCTTCAGTCCATCGTAGCAGAACTCCCGGTAAACCTCATCCGAGTAAAGGTAGAGGTCATGCCCGAGGACAATCTCACCAAGCTGTTCCATTTCTTCCCGGGTGTAAAGGTAACCCGTTGGGTTGTTCGGACTGCAGATGATGATGCCCCTTGTGCGGGGAGTGATCTTCTTTTCGAACTCCTCGATGGGGGGAAGTGCGAAGCCGTTATCGATCTTTGAAAAGATGGGGATAACGCGCACGCCGGCCGTAACCGCAAAACCGTTGTAATTTGCATAGTAAGGTTCCGGTATGATGACCTCATCGCCGGGGTCTAGCGTGGACATCAGGGCAAAGAGGATGGCTTCGGAACCACCGGCGGTGATCAGCATCTGGGTATGGTCAACCTCGATGTTCAATCCCCGGTAATACTCTGTAAGCTTACGCCGATAGCTCTCATTTCCGGCGGAATGGCTGTATTCAATGACCCGGGCCTGCAAGTTTTTAACAGCCTGAATGGCCGCTTCCGGGGTCTTGATATCCGGCTGCCCGATGTTCAGGTGGTAAACCCTGCGTCCTCTGCGTTTGGCTTCTTCGGCGTAAGGGACCAGCTTCCGGATGGGGGATTCGGGCATGGATTGCCCCCGATTCGATATTTTCGGCATAGGCTGTCTTTTAGGTTGGTTCCTGGCTTGTTTCTGCGCTTCTTACCTTTCCGGTTATCAGGAGACGTTGCACCCCGTTGCCGGCATTGGAATAAACGTAAATCGATTTGGAAAAAACACCGATGCGGTGCGTATCATATTTGACCCGGATGCTGCCAATATTGCCTGCCCTGACGGGTTCGCTCGACCATTCCGGGACGGTACAACCGCAGGTGGACTTTACATGGGTCAGCAACAAAGGTACCGTTCCCGAGTTGGTGAAAACGAATTCGAATTCCGCCTTGGCGTTGTATGGAATCTCTCCGAAATCATGGCTGATGGTGTCGAATACGATGTTTGCATCGCCGGATGTTTTGCCTCCGCTGCCCTTGTGGCAGGAAGCCAGCGAAACAGCGATAACGGCAAGCATCAACAGGATGGTATTTTTCTTCATGCTGTTTTGTTGAAACGTAAAAATAATTGAATTCGTCCAGATACACCATGCGAATTATCATACTTATAAACATTTTCCGGGCTGTAAAAATCACAATAAATGCTTATTTTTACGGGATTTCAAGCCCTGAATGCTCATTTAATGAGCTGTGGATCAAAGTATTATTTCAACAATGGACCTGCCCTCAAAATACGACCCGTCCAGAACCGAGGAACGATGGTACGAATACTGGATGAAGCATGAACTTTTCTCCTCCCGGCCCGATGAGCGGGAGCCCTATACCATCGTCATTCCACCACCTAACGTTACGGGAGTCCTGCATATGGGCCATATGCTCAACAATACCATACAGGACGTACTGATCCGGAAGAACCGGATGGAGGGGAAAAATGCGCTTTGGGTGCCCGGCACCGACCATGCCTCGATCGCAACCGAGGCGAGGGTCGTGGCCAGTCTCAGGGAGAAGGGCATACGGAAGTCGGACCTGACCCGGGAGGAATTCCTCGAACATGCATGGGAATGGAAAAACCGGCACGGAGGCATCATCCTGGAGCAACTGAAGAAACTCGGGGCATCCTGCGACTGGAGCCGCACCCGCTTCACCATGGACGAGGGTTATTACGAATCGGTGATCCGGGTTTTCATCGACCTTTACCGAAAGGGATACATATACCGGGGCGTGCGGATGGTAAACTGGGACCCCCAGGCAAAAACGGCCGTTTCGGACGAGGAGGTCATTTACCGCGAATTGAAATCGAAATTGTTTTATATCCGCTACCAGGTGGAGGGATCTGAACCCGGCATCACCATCGCCACCACACGGCCGGAAACCATCCTGGGCGACACCGCCGTTGCGGTGAACCCGAAGGACCCGAGGTACAAAAAGCTGCACGGCCGTACGGCGGTCATCCCGATGGTGGAACGGAAAGTACCCATTATCTGCGACGATTACGTGGACCGGGAATTCGGTACCGGGGCCCTGAAGATCACCCCCGCCCACGACGAGAACGACTACGAGATCGGGATACGCCACCACCTGGACAGCGTGGACATACTGAACGACGATGGAACCCTGAGCGAGGCCGCAGGGTGGTTCGTCGGAATGGACCGTTTCAGGGCGCGCGAGGAAGTAGTCAGGGAACTGCAGGAAAGGGGGCAAGTGGTCAAGGTGGAGGATTACGTGAACAAGATTGGCTTTTCCGAACGCACGGATGCCGTGATCGAGCCGAAACTTTCCATGCAATGGTTCCTCAGGATGAAAGAACTGTCCAAACCGGCCCTGGATTCGGTCATGAACGGGACCATCCACCTGCATCCCGCCAAATTTAAAAACATTTACCGGCACTGGATGGAAAACGTGAGGGACTGGTGCATCTCCCGGCAGCTCTGGTGGGGACACCGGATACCGGCCTGGTACATAGGCGGGACCAATGAATTCGTGGTGGCCGAATCGGAGGAGAAAGCCCTTGAAGAGGCCCGGTCCAAAACCGGCAATCGCTCGCTGGGCAGAGATGAACTGCAGCAGGACGAAGATGTACTGGACACCTGGTTCTCTTCCTGGCTCTGGCCCATCGCGGTCTTCGACGGCATCCGGAACCCGGAGAACCCGGACTGTAAGTATTACTACCCCACCGACGATCTGGTCACCGCGCCCGAGATCCTGTTCTTCTGGGTGGCACGCATGATCATTGCAGGGTACGAATATCCGGGAGAAAAACCCTTCCATAACGTGTACCTGACAGGGATCGTGCGGGACAGCCAGCGCCGAAAGATGTCGAAATCCCTCGGGAACTCCCCCGAACCGCTCGATTTGATAAAGAAATACTCCGCTGACGGGGTTCGGGTAGGGATGCTGCTCTGTTCGCCGGCCGGGGGCGACCTGCTGTACGACGACAGCCTCCCGGAACAGGGGCGGAATTTCGGAAACAAGATCTGGAATGCGTTCCGGCTTGTAAGGCAATGGAAGGTGGACGAGAACCTGGTCCAGCCCGAGTCCGCAAAGGCTTCGGTGGAATGGTTTGAAAACCGGATCAGCAAATCCCTCAAACAACTCGCGGAACAGTATAAGAAATACAGGATATCCGAGGCGCTGATGACCTGTTACCGGATATTCTGGGACGAGTTTTCCGCCTGGTATCTGGAAAGCATAAAGCCCGAGTACGGAAAGCCCATCGATGCCGAAACCCACAAGCGAACCATCGGGTTCCTGGATATGCTGGTGCGGATGCTCCACCCCTTCATGCCCTTCATCACCGAGGAGATCTGGCAGTACCTCGGGGAAAGGAAGAAAGGCGAGAGCATCGTGGTCCAACCCATACCCAGGGCGGGAAAAGTCCAGCAGGAGATCCTGGATCAATTCGAGGACACTAAAGAGGTCGTGACCGCCATCCGTAAGATTCGTAAAGACAGGAACCTGCCGGCCAGGGAAAGGCTGGAGCTGCTGGTGAGGGACCAGAATCAATCCTACGGCAAACGCTTTGAAAGCATCATCGGGAAACTGGGCATGCTCGATGCCGTAGAGGGAATCAACCAAAAGCCCGAGGGAGCGGTTTCGTTCCGGGTCGGCAGCGTGGAGTACTTCATCCCCCTCGAGGGACATGTAAGCCCGGAGGAAGAGCTAAAGGAACTACAGGGGGAACTGGATTACCAGAAAGGATTTCTCGAAAAGGTAATGGCCAAGCTGAACAACGAGCGTTTCGTCCGAAATGCCCCCGAAGCGGTGGTTGAAAAGGAACTGAAAAAGAAGAAGGATGCGGAGCGCAAAATACAGGTCCTCCAGGAAAGGATCGCAGGGATCCGGGAAAAATAAAAACCAGGCGTCATCAACGGCAACCCTCAGGAGGTCATCTTCCGAACTTTCCGGGCGCCATTCATTTAACTTCAGGGGGCCAGCCTCCGGACCCTCCAGGCACCCGAATCCTTCACCCGCTCATAAACCACCCGTTCGTGCAGGCGGTCTTTTCGCTCGGTCCAGAATTCAATCCTGCCGGGGATCACCCGTAAGCCGCCCCAGTGAGGCGGACGGGGCACATCCCTTCCGCTGAATTCCATCTCCATTGAACGGATGGCTTCATTCAGGTTATCCATGGAGGCAATGGGTTCGCTTTGCATCGATGCCCATGCACCCAGCTGGCTTCCCCTCGGCCGGGTGGCAAAATAGCGGTCCGATTCCTCCGGGCTGGTCCGCTCGATGGTGCCTTCGATCCGGACCTGGTAGCCCAACCCGGGCCAGTGAATGACCAGGGCTGCCAGGGGATTGGCTTCCATCTCCCGTCCTTTCCGGCTCCGGTAGTTGGTATAGAAAACAAACCCCCTCTCGTCGAAGTCCTTCAACAGAACCATCCTGGCCGAGGGTTTGCCATCCGGGTCGGCCGTCGCCAGGGTCATGACGGTGGGGTCCGGTATGCCGGCATCCAGGGCCTCCGAATACAACTTTCTGAACTTTCCTATGGGGTCTGCATCCTTCATAACGGTGATGGCATAATAAAACTTCCGGGGACCTCAGGCCGTTCCCTCCTTAAGCTGTTCAAAATCATCCTCGATGGCGTCATCGTCCGGATCCGGATACCGGACCAGCTTGGCATTCTTTATGCTTGCGTTCAGTTCGAATCCGATCAGCAGGGCGATCGAGTTAAAATAAATCCACAGAAGGATGATCATCAGGGTGGATATCGAACCGAAAAACCTGTTGAACTGGTTGAAATTATTCATAAACGCCGAGAAGATCAGGGAGGTTCCGATCACCAGGATGCTTGCCAGGGTGGATCCCGCCGAATAAAACTTCCATTGCATTTTGCGCGAGGGACCGAGCCAATAGAGGAAGGAAAGGGCGAAGTAGATCAGGGCGATGATCACGATCCATTTGCTCAGGCGGATGGTGTAAATGGTAAGGTTCGTGTCGATCAGCCCGTGCTTCACCAGGAGATCGATGCCCAGCCGGCCGAAAAGAATGAGGCTCACGGCAATCGTGAACAGCACGAACAGGATCAGGACCAGCCCTGCCGCATAGGTCCGCCTCTGGATCCAGGACCGGGTCTCGATGGAGTGGTAGGTGGCATTGAAAGCCTGGATCATGCCGTTGACGGCGTTGGTGGCAAAAAACAATGCGATCAGGATCCCGAAGACCTGCAGCCCTTTCCGTTTCACGAACAATTCCATTACGGTGGTTTCCAACAGGTCGTACACTTCCTGGGGAAAAATGCTGTACATCAGGCTCAGCAGTCCGGATTGAAAATCATGGATGGGGATAAAGGGCAGAAGGGTGAACAGTGATATCAGCGCCGGAATGGCGGCCAGGAATATGTGAAAGGCAATGGAGGAGGCCCGGGTGGTCAGGGAACCCTTCTGGAGTCCCCGGATAAAGAACACAACCACATCGTATATAGGGATCCCTTCGAATCCCGGCAGGGATAACTGCTTGGCGCGGTTAACCAGAAGCAGAGACCTTTTTAACGCCAGGCGGGATGATCTTTGGTAAAACGACCTGATCCCCATATCACGTCTCGGCTTTAAGGCTCAGATCGAAACTCCTGACCCCATGTGTAAGATTCCCCACGGAAATAAAGTCAACGCCGCATGCAGCGTAATCCCTCAGATTGTCCAGGGTGATGCCCCCGGAAGATTCCGTCTCGTAACGGCCCCCGATCAGTTCCGCCGCCCGGCGGGTTTCCTGCGTTGAGAAATTGTCCAGCATGATCCTCTGCACACCTCCCACACGAATGATTTCCCTGACATCATCCAGGCTGCGGGCTTCAATCTCGATCCTCAGGTCTTTTCCTTCGCGCTCCAGGTACCGGGCGGCTTTCTCAATGGCCGGTTCTATTCCCCCGGCGAAATCAATGTGATTGTCCTTCAGCAGGATCGTGTCGTACAATCCCATGCGGTGGTTCATCCCTCCCCCGATCCGGACGGCCTCCTTGTCCAGTATCCTCAGTCCGGGAGCCGTTTTCCGTGTATCCAGGATCCTGGTTTTGAATCCCTCGAGCTTTTTCACATATTCTGCAGTACGTGTGGCGATCCCGCTCATGCGCTGCATGACGTTGAGAACCAGCCTCTCGGACTTGAGAATGGACAGCACACTTCCCGATACGGTAAAGCAAACATCTCCGTATGCGACGGGTTCGCCGTCCTTTTTATGGCAATCGAGTTCCAGTCCGGGATCGATGCGCCTGAAAATCCGTCCGGCAACTTCCACGCCCGCAATGATCCCGTTATCCTTGACGAGCAGCCGGGCACTGCCGGGGGTTGATTCCGGGATACAGGAAAGGGAGGAATGGTCCCCGTCCCCGATATCTTCCCGGAGAGCGGTTTCCAGGAGTGCATTGAACAGGTCCTCACCGGTCATTTTCTTCCTCTTCCTCGATCCTTAACTGGTGTATCTGCGGGGAACCGTCCTGCTTCTTCATCAGCAGGTAAACACGGAACTCTTTTCCCGAAGCATGCAGGCTGCCGATCGCGTAGCGTGAATTTTCCTTGCCCCCCTCGAAAATGATCTTGAAGGCTTCGGGCTTGTGCTCAATGAAAAATTTGCGAATGATCTGTTCGGCCTGTGAACGGCTGTATACATCCTCTTCCTTCAGGATGATCAGCTCCAGGTTATCGTGAAAGTGCTTGGCAAGTTCCTCCGCATTGCCTGCCTTGAAGGAAAGTACTATGCCATCGGGCACCTTGTCGGCCTGGGCGCAGGCGGAACGCAAAGGGACGAATATGAACCACAGGGATCCGAGTATGTAGAAGATCTTTTTCATTTAAGCACAATTTTTGTAGATTATAAATTCATAAATCATGCCAGTACTGATAATGCAATTTAGCAATTAACCAATGCAAATACAATTGATCCTGACGGGCAAGACCAGATTTCCTTTCGTGCGGGAAGGAATGGGGGAGTACACAAAACGTTTGAAACGATACACCGGTTTCCAGCTGCGTACGCTTCCGGACCTGAAAAATACAGGATCCTGGCCTCAGTCCAGGGTCATGCAGGAGGAGGGCCGGCGCATTATTAAATCTTTGTCGGACCGGGATTATGCCGTGTTGCTTGATGAGCGGGGTAAGGCCATGGGATCCATAGAATTCGCTGAGTTCCTCGAACGCCGGCAGCAGGACCCTGCCAGAAATCTGGTTTTCATAGTCGGGGGTGCCTTCGGATTCTCTCCGGAGATGTACGAACGCGGAGACATGCTTCTATCTCTCTCAAAAATGACCTTCTCACACCAGCTGGTTCCTCTGATCTTCATCGAACAGCTGTACCGGGCCTTCACCATCATCGGGGGCGCTCCCTACCATCACGGTTGACGATTTATCCTTATCTTCGTTGTCGAAGCATCCGTCCCCCATGATCGGAAACATCCTCAGAAAGTACGTATTGCCAGGTGCGGCCCTGACATGTTTCCTGGCCTCGGTCCTGCTGCAGTACCCATCATTTAATTCCCTCAACGAAAAGGGCCGGGCCAGGCGATTTGAAAAAACCTTCCGGGCAAAGGAACAGGCGCTTTATGACCTGTTTGACAACGTGGAAGAAACCCTGGAGGGTGCTGATCCTTCGGAATCCTTTATCCTCCTGTATCCTTGGGTGCCGGACCGGACCCTGGACTGGGGACTGGAATGCTTTGTGTTCGAGCACGACTCGCTGGTATTCTGGACCGGGAATTCCCTCCCGGTGAATAACCTGCGCAGGAAAGGGGAGAGGGATCTGGTCTTCCTGGGTAACAACTGGTCCGTTAAAAAAGAAAGGCTGGTCGGTTCCATGCGCATCGTGGGACTCATACGGATCAAGGATGAATTCCCTTATGAGAACAGGTTCCTTCGCAACGGATTTCAGGAGGATTTTCACCTGCCGGATGGTACGGAAATACTGCCGGAACCTGGTTCGGAAGGATTTCCGGTCCGCGATTCATGGAACAAGGTGCTTTTTGCCCTTGATTTTTCAAAGGTAGCACGATACAGTTCGTTTCAATCCCGACTCTCGCTCGTGCTGTATTACCTCGGTATCGTTCTTTTCCTTTTGTTTGTAAGGCACATGGTCAGGTCCATCTCACACCCGACCCGTAAGAACATCGGTATACTGCCTGCGGCGCTGGCCCTGATCCTGTTGAATGCAGCCTTGCTTAAGATGCCCGTTCCACGGCAAATGGCGGATCTGGAAATCTTCAATCCACAGCTGTTTGCAGTCTCCAACCTGTTTGCATGCCTGGCCGACCTCTTCAACACCTCCCTGTTCATTTTTTTCCTGGCCTATATCTTTTACAGGGAATTCAGGCTGAGGGATAAATACAAGGGAAGAATATTCCAGGTTTTCCAGATCGTATACTTCCTGGCAATGGTAGGCTATCTGCAGGTGATCATGCTGCTTTTCAGGAGCCTCGTGGTCCATTCAAGCATTTCGTTTGAGACATACAGGGTCCTGGACATCAGCGTGTTTACTTTTATCGGCCTGTTCATCCTGGCCCTGCATTTCGCTGCATTCACCATGCTGATCGATAAGTTTTTCGGACTTCTGAAACCGGTTCATACCGGCAGGAAGCTGCCGGTCTATGTGGTGGTATTTGCCCTGCTGAGCTGGTTGACGGGTTATCTCCTGCCCGGTGGACCCGATCTCATCATGGTGGTGATGATCGTGGTCATCGCAGGTGTGGTGGCCCTTATCCGGGCGACCGGAAAGGCCGAATTCCGCTATTCCACCTTTGTCCTCCTGATCTTCCTTTACAGCATCGTATCGGTGTACCAGGTTTCCAAATATTCGGAACAAAAAAGGCATAACCAGAAGATGGTCCTGGCGGTAGACCTGGCGGCCGAACATGACCCGGTGGCGGAATTGTTGCTGAAAAACCTTGAACTCGAACTTGCGACCGACCAGGAACTTGCATACCTGATCCACGAAGGATATACCGACCATATGGTAATCGATGATTACCTCAGGGGCAATTATTTCAGCGGGTACTGGGAAAAATACGATCTGCACTTTACCCTTTGTTCACCTGTGGATTCACTGTACATCGAACCCTTCGACAATGAATGGTATCCCTGTTATGAGTTTTTCGACAGTCTTTACTCGGACAGCCGGATACTGATCCCGGGCTCCCGCTTCTATTTTGTCGACAACCTTGGGGGTCGCATTTCCTATTTTGCAGGATTTACGTATTATACATCCGACAGCACATCGGAGGCCAGCCTGTTCATCGAGCTTGATTCCCGGCTGGTTGGGGAAGAACTTGGCTACCCGGAGCTATTGTTGAGGGACCGGCCGCGCAAATCCGCCTTCTACCGTGAATTCACATCGGCGAAATACAGCAACGGACAGTTGATCACAGAGACCGGGGACTATTCCTATGCCCTGAAACCGGACCCCTACAGCCGGGGAGAGGAGGAATTCGAGTACACCTCTTTCGATGGCTATGAACATCTTGCCTACAACATCGATGCCAATAATACCATTGTGGTCAGCAACCGGAAGGTCAGCCTCCTGAGCACGGCGATCACCTTCACCTACATTTTCGTATTCTTCTACCTGATCCTCACCCTTGGCCTGCTGGTAATCAACATGCCTTTCCTGAAAAGGAGCCTCCAGCCAAGCATTAAAAACCGGATACAGTACACCATGATCGGGGTCCTCCTGCTGTCGCTCCTGCTGATCGGATGCGGAACCATCCTGTTCAGTATCCGGCAATACAGGGCCAGGCATTACGACAGCCTTGCGGAAAAAATCCAGTCGGTGTACATTGAGCTGATGCACAAACTGGAGTTCGAATCCGAGCTCAGCGGGGACTGGCAGGCCGGCGGGTACTACAGCCTGGACGAACTGCTGCAGAAATTTTCCAACGTCTTCTTTACCGACATCAACCTCTACGATCCGTCGGGAGCGCTCCTTGCCACATCACGCGCCGAGATTTTCAACAACAAGCTTCTGGGTCCACAGATCCACCCGGCAGCTTACAGGGAACTCGCCATCCGGAATGCCGCCGAATACGTCCACGAGGAATCCATCGGTTCGCTGAGATATCTTTCCGCCTATGTGCCCTTCCGAAACAACGAAAACCGGCTGCTTGCCTACCTGAACCTGCCCTATTTCACCCGACAGCGGGTACTCACCCTGGAGATCACAAACCTGGTGGTGGCGGTGGTTAACTTCTACGTTGTCCTGATAACCATTTCCATCCTGATCGCCGTATTTATTTCCACACGGATAACCCAGCCCCTGAAAATGCTCCAGAGCAAATTCGGCAAGATCACCTTCGGTCCCAGTAACGAAAAGATCCAGTACGAAGGCCAGGACGAAATCGGGGTACTGGTAAGGGAGTATAACCACATGGTGGATGAACTGGCCGTCTCGGCTGATAAACTGGCCAGGAGCGAGAGGGAATTTGCCTGGCGGGAGATGGCCAAGCAAATCGCGCACGAGATAAAAAACCCGCTGACGCCCATGAAACTGAGCGTGCAGCACCTGCAGCGTTCGCTGGAAAAAGACCCTGAGAAACAAAAGGAAAACATTCACAGCATCACCAAGACCCTGATCGAACAGATCGACCAGCTTTCTTCCATCGCAACGGAATTCTCCAATTTCGCCAAAATGCCCAGGGCCAATAATGAAAAGGTGGACCTTCGTGAAAAGATCCGGCAGATCTCCGAACTCTTCCTGAACAGCGAACAGATCCGGATCGACACAAGATTCGAGCTTTCCTCGCCGGCGGTGGTTTTCGCAGACCCGGAACAAGTTACCCGGGTATTTATCAACCTGGTAAAAAATGCCATCCAGGCCATCCCGGAGGAAAGGGAGGGACAGATCGGGATCCGCCTCAAGACCGATGAACAAACCGCCAGGGTGGATGTGATCGACAACGGAAGGGGCATCCCGGATGAGTTAAGCGATAAGCTGTTCCAGCCGAATTTCACCACCAAATCAAGCGGTATGGGAATGGGACTGGCCATTGTCAAGAGCATTGTTGAAAATGCAGGAGGGAGCATACGATACGAAACGGAACTTGGGAAGGGCACCACCTTTGTGGTAGAACTGCCTCTTGTAAGCGAGGAACCAGGGTAATCTGCATTCCGGGAGAAAGAGGGCTCCCGGTCCGCAACCCAGACACGGAATGTCCCGATTTTGATAAATCTGTTTTCTTTTTTTTGTAAATTCAGCTATATTCATTGCCTTTAAATGCATTCCCGTCGTGAGCATTTCTGGAATCAGGGCTTTCATAAAATATGGGTTTGCTCTCTTTCTCATGGCAGGCCTGGGCGGCGGGTGGTGCTTTTCACAGGAGGAGATCAGCGGGGTGGTCAACCAGTACGGCCGCATCACCACCATCTGGAACAAGAACCCGTCCAACCCGGATTCCGTGATCGTTCCGGGTGCGGGTTCGATCTGGGACGGATCCGATGAATTCGAAATCGGCCTGTTTATACAGATGAAGGGTACTCAGGTGTACGACCCGTCCAACATTCCCTTCCAATCGCTGTGGGGTACGTACATCCAAACCTACAACAGCGGGATCTATTCCTTCATGCTGGTTGACCGGGTGGATGCCGACAGCATCGTCGTTTTTTCAAGCTCCCTGAGGGAAGACATGATTCACCCCCCGGACACCGTTCCGGCTGCCGCGCAGCTGGTAAAGGTTCCCTACGGGAAGTCGTTCAAACTGACCGGCGACATATGGTCCGAGCCCTGGGATCCCGTCTCGGGAACCGGAGGAGTGCTGGCCCTGTTTGCCTCAGACAAGCTTGAACTGAACGGACACAACATCGAGGTTTCAGGACGGGGCTTTCTCGGGGGGGACACTGCACGAAACTACACGGACCCCGTTCTTTGCGCCTCCACGGCGCTGGACAGCACATATTACCTGGATACCGCCGAGCATTATGCCGGAAGGAAAGGGGAAAGTACCGTCTTCACGGGCTACAAGTTTACACGCGGGAATGGCCATGTCGTTGGCGGCGGCGGCGGCGGGGAAGGCCGTTACTCGGGGGGAGCAGGAGGATCCAACTACGGAACGGGCGGTAAAGGCGGAAGGGAAGCGGAGGATCTTTGCTTTAACCCGGTAAATTACGGTGGATGGCCGGGTATCCTGGGCCTTGGATGGTACGGGAATGCAAAAAACCGGGTTTTCCTGGGCTGCGGGGGCGGCAGCTCCGTCCCCGAAGCGGGTCTCCCGGCGACTCCCGGCGGGAACGGGGGCGGGATTGTGATACTGATCACCGATACCCTTGCCGGCAATACGATTAAGGACACCATTTTCGCCCGGGGCGGATCCGTTACCGATACCTCTTTTACGGGTGGCGGCGGAGGCGGTGCAGGAGGATTTATCGTCCTGGATGTGAACAACATACAGGGACAGGTACGCTTGAATGTTTCCGGTGGGGACGGCGGCCACACCTACGACCCCATCGTTACGAATTACCACGGGCCCGGCGGAGGGGGAGGAGGAGGCGTGATCTGGCATTCGGGTCCCACACTGCTGCCGGGACTTTCCGAGAACAAATCGGCAGGGAGTGCCGGGGAACACTTGGGTGGCGACAGCCACCAGGCGGGCAGCGGAGCGGGGGGGACAACCCTCCAGGACCTCGTGCTCCCGCTGAGGGGGTTCTTTTTCAATTTCATTTCCGGGGACCAGGACGTGTGCCAGGACAGCATACCGAAGACCATCATCGGCTCCCAGCCCAAAGGGGATACGGGATTCGTCTTTGCCTGGCAGGACAGTACGGCAGGGTCGGCCTGGCAAACCATACCGGGAGCGGTCTCAAAGGATTTTCAGTCCGACACCCTGACCGTGACCACCTGGTTCCGCAGGATTGTTACAAAAAAAACCCCGCCCATCGAATCCGATACCAGCGGACTGGTGGTGAAGGTCGTATACATCCGGCTCCGGAACAATCTGATCGCGGACGGCGATACCATCTGTTACAACCTGATACCGGCCCCGATGGCACATGAGGGTCCCGAGATCACCGGGGGAGTCGTGGAGGAGCGGCTCTACAACTGGCAGGCCTGGCAGGCCAGTTCGCCGGGCTGGGTGGATGCAGGCCCCCTGGCTTTGGACGGGGAATCCACGGCGGAAGATTACAAGCCGGGGAACCTTACGGAAACCACCTGGTTCCGGAGGCAGGTGACATCGCATGTCTGTACCCATATCAGCGATTCCCTCACTGTAACCGTCCTTCCGGACATAACCGGGAACCTGATCACGGGCGATGACCGGGTGTGCCAGTTCACGGAGCCGGCCGACAGTCTGCGGGGACCCGTACCCGGGGGGGGGAATACCCTGTATGAATACGTCTGGGAAGCCAGAAGCAACATGGGGGACTGGGATTCGATCGGGGTGGACCGGAACTATTACCCGGGGAGAATGGACAGCGTGACGACGTATTACCGGCGGCGGGTTTATTCCGGCAAAAACCGGATCTGCAAAAGCATCAGCGATACGGTGTCCATCCTTGTCGACCCCATCATCCAGCAGAACAGCATTGCACCCGATACGGCCGTCTGTGCGGAGACGCCCACCAACGATATCTATCCCGACGCCGTGATTTTCGGGGGGGACGGGAATTACCTGTACACCTTTGAAAAAAGCACGGATTCAACAAGCTGGTCGGAGGCCAGGGCGGCGAACGCCCAGGGCACATATGATCCCGTGGAACTGGCTCAGACCACCTGGTTCCGGAGGATCGTTGAGTCGGGCGCATGCTGGGATACCACCCCG
>CAZNQG010000030.1:0-33255 GCA_964575235.1 uncultured Bacteroides sp. | reverse complement strand
GGTTTGGAGTGTGGGTGCGGGTTTGCGGTTGTGTGGGAAGGACTGGTATACGGATCTCCCGGGTCCTGCTGGGAAGTACACGATCGGCGTTCACACCATCACGCCCGCCCACATGCTTTCATGCGGGAATAGCTCAGTTGGTAGAGCACGACCCTTCCAAGGTCGGGGTCGCGAGTTCGAGCCTCGTTTCCCGCTCTGATACGCCGATGTAGCTCAGGGGTAGAGCGCGTCCTTGGTAAGGACGAGGTCATGGGTTCAAATCCCATCATTGGCTCTATTTTAGGAAGAATAAACAATAATTAATACTCAATCTCTAACAAGTTAAAGTTATGGCTAAAGAAAAATTTGAAAGATCGAAACCGCATGTTAACATCGGTACCATCGGACACGTTGACCATGGTAAAACGACGTTAACCTCTGCCATCACCAGGGTACTTCACAAGCAAGGCCTGGCCGATATCAAGGATTTCGATTCGATTGATAATGCTCCCGAAGAAAAGGAAAGGGGGATTACCATCAACACCGCTCACGTTGAGTATCAGACGGCAAACCGCCATTATGCGCACGTTGACTGTCCGGGTCACGCAGACTATGTAAAGAACATGGTTACAGGTGCCGCCCAGATGGACGGTGCCATCCTGGTTGTTGCCGGAACCGACGGTCCCATGCCGCAGACCAGGGAGCACATCCTGCTGGCACGCCAGGTAAACGTGCCCAAGATTGTTGTGTTCCTGAACAAGGTTGACATGGTGGACGACCCCGAATTGCTCGAGCTGGTTGAGATGGAAGTCCGTGAACTGCTCGATTTCTACGAGTTTGACGGGGAAAACGCTCCCGTCATTCACGGATCCGCACTGGGAGCCATGAACGGAGAAACCAAATGGGAAGAAAAAGTGGTTGAATTGATGGAGGTCGTTGATACCTATATACCGGTTCCTCCCCGGGACATCGAAAAGCCGTTCCTTATGCCGGTTGAAGATATATTCTCCATCACCGGAAGGGGTACCGTTGCCACGGGCCGTATCGAGACCGGTGTTGTTCTGACCGGGGACGAGGTGAACCTGATCGGGCTCGGAGCCGAGGGCAAGAAAACGGTCGTAACCGGGGTTGAAATGTTTCGCAAGATACTCGACCGCGGGGAAGCCGGAGACAACGTTGGATTGCTCCTCAGGGGAATCGACAAGAAAGAGATCAAGAGGGGAATGGTCATTGCAAAGCCCGGATCGATCAAGCCGCATACCAAGTTCAAAGCCCAGGTTTACGTTCTGAAAAAGGAAGAAGGCGGGCGCCATACCCCCTTCCACAATAATTACCGTCCGCAGTTCTACCTGAGAACGCTTGACGTAACCGGTGAGATCCACCTGCCCGAAGGCCGTGAAATGGTCATGCCGGGAGACGATGTCGAGATCACCGTTGACCTGATCTACCCGGTGGCCATCAACAAGGGACTCCGCTTTGCCATCCGCGAAGGCGGCCGTACCGTGGGAGCCGGCCAGGTAATTGAAATACTTGATTGATAGGCCATAACCAAACTTCAGTGAATGTCGGGGTTCGGTTCCGGTTTGGGACCGGACTCCCGGCATGTTTTTACAGTTACCGTACACGGGTGTAGCTCAATTGGTAGAGCATTGGTCTCCAAAACCAAGGGTCGGGAGTTCGAATCTCTCCACCCGTGCAAATTTCTCAAGGAATGAAGATTAAGGCGTATTTTGAAGAGACCTGGAACGAACTGATACATAAGGTGTCCTGGCCGACCTGGTCCGAACTTCAGAACAGTGCCGTGATCGTAATGGTCGGGACATTGATCATAGCATTGATGATTTTCGTGATGGACCTGAGCTTCCGGAACATTATGGAGATGGTTTACAGTCTGTTATATTAAAATACGATGAAAGGCTAAAACCAATGGCTGAGATTGATAAGAAATGGTATGTCCTCAGGGCAATCGGAGGGAAGGAAAAGAAAGTCAAGGAGCTGATCGAAAGTGAAGTGGCCAGGCTGAACCTGCAGGATTACGTGTCGCAGGTCCTGATCCCCACCGAGAAGGTCTACCAGATCAGAAGCGGGAAAAAGATCAGCAAGGAAAGGAATTTTTTCCCCGGATACGTGCTGATCGAGGCTGCCCTGGTCGGGGAGGTACCACACATACTGAAGAACATAACCAACGTGATCGGGTTCCTGGGAACCAAAGGCGAGGAGGCACCGACCCCCCTGAGGGTCAGCGAGGTGAACCGGATTCTGGGGAAGGTCGATGAACTGGCGGCCAGCGAAGAGGAGATCAACGTCCCCTTCTTCGTCGGTGAGCCGGTCAAGGTGATCGATGGACCCTTCAACAGCTTCACGGGCGTCATCGAGGAGGTCAACGAGGAAAAGAAGAAACTGAAGGTCATGGTGAAGATCTTCGGCCGGAAAACCCCCCTGGAACTGAGTTTCATGCAGGTTGAAAAAGAAAGTTAACGAACGATAAGGAATTGTCAGCAATATTTCTAATCCCGATGCTGGTTTAGATGCTTCCAATATTGACGACAAGTGTTGATTAACCGGAAACCATAGAATTAAAATGGCGAAAGAAGTAGCAGGATTGATCAAGTTACAGATCCGAGGTGGAACTGCAAATCCATCTCCTCCCGTAGGTCCCGCGCTGGGCGCCAAGGGAGTTAACATCATGGAGTTTTGCAAGCAGTTCAATGCAAGGACCCAGGATAAAATGGGGAAATTACTTCCGGTAATTATCACCGTTTACGGGGACAAGTCATTTGATTTCGTTGTAAAGACTCCTCCGGTTGCTGTTCAATTACTTGAAGCAGCTAAGACTAAGAAAGGTTCCTCCGAACCGAACAGGGACAAGGTTGCCTCTGTCACATGGGAGCAGGTCGAAGCCATCGCTCGGGACAAGATGCCTGATCTGAATGCGTTCACCGTTAAGTCTGCCATGCAAATGGTCGCAGGAACTGCGCGAAGCATGGGAATTACCGTAAAAGGGGATTTCCCGTTAAATCTTTAATCTCTATTGAAATGGCGAAACTGACGAAAAACAGAAAACTTGCTGTAGAGAAAATGGAAGAAGGTAAACTCTATAGGTTAAGTGAAGCCGCAAGTTTGCTGAAGGAGATATCCGCAACCAAGTTCGATGCATCAATCGACATCGACGTGCGTCTGGGGGTGGACCCGAGAAAGGCAAATCAGATGGTTCGTGGCGTTGTTACGCTTCCCCACGGCACCGGAAAGGAGACCAGGGTTCTGGTCCTCTGCACACCGGAAAAGGAGGAGGAAGCCAGGAAGGCAGGAGCGGACCATGTCGGGCTTGACGATTATATCGAAAAGATACAGAAGGGATGGACCGATGTGGATGTGATCATTACCATGCCCTCCGTTATGGCAAAGGTGGGCAAGCTGGGGAAGGTATTGGGTCCCAGGGGACTCATGCCCAACCCGAAAAGCGGAACGGTGACCATGGATATCGGCAAGGCCGTGGAGGAAGTGAAAAAGGGAAAGATCGACTTCAAGGTCGACAAGTTCGGAATCATCCACACCCGGATCGGCAAGGTATCCTTCCAGCCGGAGCAGATCGTAGAGAACGCGAGGGAATTCATCAATACCATCGTCAAGCTGAAACCCACGGCCACCAAAGGCACTTATCTCAGGAGCATTTACCTGTCGAGCACAATGAGCCCTGGCATTCGCCTGGAGACCAAAGTGCTTGAAGAATGATACGGCTCCCGTCTGCGGGGGCAGTTGCACAAGACAGAAGAACATTAATAACCATTCTTGTGAATCATGAGAAGAGATGAGAAAGAATCCATCATTGACGGCCTGAAGGAGCAGATCAACCATGCCAGCCATTTTTACCTGGCTGATATTTCAAACCTGAACGCTGCGGATACTTCCAACCTTAGGAGAAAGTGCTTTGAAAGCAACGTGAATCTCGTGGTGGTGAAGAATACCCTGCTCAGGAAAGCCCTCGAGCAGTCCGATGGAAAATTTGAGGGACTCTATGATAGTTTGAAAAACTCGACCTCCATTATGTTTTGTGAGACCGGGAACGTGCCGGCCAAGCTGATCAGGGATTTCAGGAAGGGTCACGACAGGCCCGTGCTGAAAGCCGCCTGGGTTGAGGAATCAATATATCTGGGAGATGAACAGCTGGACCTGCTTTCGTCCCTGAAGTCGAAGAATGAACTGATCGGGGACGTGCTTGCATTGCTCCAGGGACCCATGACGAACCTTCTTTCTGTAATGCAGTCAGGGGGTAATAACCTGGCAGGAGTTCTCAAGACCCTTGCTGAAAAAGAATCGTAATTAAAACAATTTTTTAAACCATAGAAAAATGGCAGACGTAAATGCAATTGCAGATCAGTTGGTAGAATTGACTGTAAAAGAAGTAAACGAGCTTCTCGATGTTTTAAAGGAAAAGCATGGGATCGAGCCTGCAGCCGCAGCCGTGGCAGTCGCAGGTCCCGCCGCAGCAGCCGGGGAAGCCGGCGGTACCGAGGAGAAAAACACCTTCGACGTTGTCCTGAAAGCTCCGGGTGGAGCCAAGCTCCAGATCGTAAAGCTTGTCAAGGAATTGACCGGACTGGGCCTTAAAGAAGCCAAGGGCGTTGTAGACTCTGCACCCGCCCCCATCAAGGAAGGCATTTCCAAGGACGAAGCGGAAGCATTGAAGAAGCAACTCGAAGAGGCCGGAGCCGAAGTTGAGCTCAAATAGCGCCTTTTAAGCAATTTTACAACTGGCTTTGGAATCCCCTGCAGGGGGTTCCGGGCCTTTTGTTATATTTTGTGATCGTATAACAAGTTCTTTTAAATAGAATAATTAGATGGCCCAAAAAACAGAAGAAAGAATCAATTTCTCTGCCACTAAAAACCAGCTTCAATATCCTGATTTTCTTGAGGTTCAATTGAAATCCTTCCAGGAATTCTTCCAGCTGGAGACCACGCCGGAGGACCGGAAATCGGAGGGACTCTACAAGGTTTTTAGTGAGAATTATCCCATCACCGATACACGCAATAACTTCATCCTGGAATTCCTGGACTACCAGGTCGACCCGCCCAGGTATTCCATCGATGAGTGTATTGAACGTGGCCTGACCTACAGTGTTCCCCTGAAAGCCAAGCTGAAGCTTTACTGTACCGACCCGGAACACGAAGATTTTGATACCGTTATACAGGACGTGTATCTCGGGACCATTCCTTACATGACCGAAAGGGGACTGTTCATCATCAACGGTGCAGAACGGGTGGTCGTTTCCCAGCTTCACCGCTCGCCCGGTGTATTTTTCGGACAGAGCGTCCACGCCAACGGCACCAAACTGTATTCCGCCAGGATCATCCCGTTCAAAGGGTCCTGGATCGAGTTTGCGACGGACATCAACAACGTCATGTACGCTTACATCGACCGGAAAAAGAAACTTCCGGTAACCACACTGCTGCGGGCGATCGGATACGAAAGCGATAAAGACATCCTGGAGATATTCGATCTCGCGGACGAACTCAAGGTTTCCAAAACGGGACTCAAAAAAGTGGTCGGCCACAAGCTCGCCGCCCGGGTGCTTAAATCCTGGGTCGAGGACTTCGTGGACGAGGATACCGGAGAGGTGGTGTCCATCGAGCGAAACGAGGTGGTGGTGGACCGGGAGACGGTGCTCGAGAACGAGCACATAGACATGATCGTCGATTCCGGCGCCAAGACCATCCTGCTTCACAAGGAATCGCAGAGCATGACGGATTTTGCGATCATTTACAATACCCTGCAGAAGGATCCCTGCAACTCGGAGGACGAGGCCGTTCTGCACATTTACCGTCAGCTCCGGAACTCGGAACCGCCCGATGAAGCCACGGCAAGGGACGTGATCGACAAGCTGTTTTTCTCCGACAAGCGCTACGACCTGGGCGAAGTCGGCCGTTACCGGATCAACAAGAAACTGGGACTATCCACCGAAATGGACGTGAAGGTCCTGACCAAGGAAGACATCATCGAAATCATCAAGTACCTGATCGAGCTGATCAATTCCAAAACCGATGTGGACGACATCGACCACCTGAGCAACCGCCGCGTACGGACCGTAGGGGAACAGCTATCGAACCAGTTCAGCGTGGGACTCGCACGCATGGCGCGGACCATCCGGGAAAGGATGAACGTCCGCGACAACGAGGTTTTTACACCCGTTGACCTGATCAATTCCAAAACCCTTTCGTCCGTGATCAACTCGTTTTTCGGGACCAACCAGCTGTCCCAGTTCATGGACCAGACCAACCCGCTCGCCGAAATGACCCACAAGCGCCGCATGTCGGCCCTGGGTCCGGGGGGACTCTCACGTGAGCGTGCAGGGTTCGAGGTGAGGGACGTGCATTATACACACTACGGCCGGTTATGCCCGATTGAAACGCCGGAAGGTCCGAACATCGGACTGATCTCCTCGCTTTGCGTCTATGCCAAGATCAACGACCTGGGCTTCATCGAAACCCCCTACCGGAAGGTGATCGAGGGCCAGGTGGACCTCAGCGGCGGGGGCGTCGTGTTTCTCAGTGCGGAAGAGGAAGAATCCAAGATGATCGCACAGGCCAATGCACCGATCGGCGACGACGGCAAATTCGTAAATCCAAGGGTCAAGGCCCGGTACGATGCGGACTACCCCCTGGCCGACTCGCAGTCGGTGGACCTTATGGATGTGGCTCCCAACCAGATCGCATCCATCGCGGCCTCGCTGATCCCCTTCCTGGAGCACGACGATGCAAACCGTGCCCTTATGGGATCCAACATGATGCGCCAGGCCGTTCCCCTGATCAGTCCGGAGGCTCCGATCGTCGGTACGGGGATCGAATCGCTGGTGGCCAGGGACTCCCGCCTGCTCGTGGTGGCGGAAGGGAACGGCGTGGTTGAATTCGTTGATTCCAACGAGATCGTCATCCGGTACACGCGAAGCGAAGATGAGAAGTTTGTGAGATTTGACGACGATGTCAAACGGTACAAGCTTCCCAAGTACCGTAAAACGAATCAGAACACCTGCGTAAACCTCACCCCGATCGTGAAGAAGGGGGATAAGGTCAAGACGGGACAGATCCTGACCCACGGGTATGCCACCCATAACGGAGAGCTGGCCCTCGGCCGGAACCTGAGGGTTGCCTTCATGCCCTGGAAAGGCTACAATTTCGAGGATGCCATCGTGATCTCCGAACGGGTGGTCCGCGACGACGTGTTCACTTCCATCCACATCGAGGAATACCTGCTAGAGGTCAGGGATACCAAACGGGGACTCGAAGAGCTTACTTCCGACATCCCGAACGTCAGCGAGGAAGCAACCCGGAACCTGGACGAGAACGGGCTGATCCGCATCGGAGCACACGTAGAGCCAAGCGACATCCTGATCGGCAAGATCACCCCCAAGGGTGAATCCGACCCGTCCCCGGAAGAAAAGCTCCTGCGGGCCATCTTCGGTGACAAGGCCGGCGACGTCAAGGACGCCTCCCTCAAGGCACCTCCTTCCCTGGAAGGCGTGGTGATCGATAAGAAGCTTTTCTCGCGGTCCATGAAGGACCGGAAATTCAAGCAGGCCTCCAAGCCCATCCTGGACAAAATCGAGGAGGAATTCGACAGCAAGATAGAAGAACTGAAGGGAAAGCTGATCGAAAAGCTCTTTACCATTGTGAACGGCAAGACCTCCCAGGGCGTTAAGGATTACCTGAATGCCGATGTTGTACCCAAGGGAACGAAATTTACCCTGAAAATCCTGCAGGACATCGACTTCCTGAACGTGAATCCCAGCAAATGGACCACGGACAAGAAGAAGAACGATACCATTCGAACCCTCCTGCACAATTACACCATAAAGTACAAGGAGGTCGAAGGGTTTTACAAGCGCAAAAAATACAACATCACCATCGGTGACG
Source organism: uncultured Bacteroides sp. (assembly GCA_964575235.1). GTDB lineage: Bacteria > Bacteroidota > Bacteroidia > Bacteroidales > SM23-62 > SM23-62. The sequence continues at coordinate 25,368 of CAZNQG010000030.1, read as the reverse complement.
AGCTGCCCACAGGCATCATCCAGATGGCCAAGGTTTACGTGGCCATGAAGCGTAAGGTGAAGGTAGGCGATAAAATGGCCGGAAGACACGGGAACAAGGGGATCGTTGCCAAGATCGTCCGTGAGGAGGACATGCCTTTCCTGGAAGACGGGACACCGGTCGACATCGTCCTGAACCCACTGGGTGTCCCTTCGAGGATGAACCTGGGTCAGATCTACGAAACCGTTCTCGGCTGGGCCGGACAGAGGCTGGGCCTGAAATTCTCAACGCCGATCTTTGACGGCGCGAACATCGACCAGATAAACGGTTACACCGAGAAAGCCGGCTTGCCGCAGTACGGGAAGACCTACCTGTACGACGGGGGAACCGGGGAGCGTTTCGACCAGCCTGCCACGGTGGGTGTGATCTACATGCTAAAGCTCGGCCATATGGTCGACGATAAGATGCACGCCCGCTCCATCGGTCCCTATTCCCTGATCACACAGCAACCCCTGGGAGGGAAGGCCCAGTTCGGGGGACAGCGTTTCGGAGAGATGGAGGTATGGGCCCTGGAAGCCTTCGGTGCGGCCAATATCCTGCAGGAACTCCTGACCGTCAAGTCGGACGATGTAATCGGAAGGGCGAAAGCCTATGAGGCCATCGTGAAGGGCGAACCCATGCCGATGAGCGGCATCCCGGAATCCCTGAATGTTCTCCTGCATGAGCTCAGGGGACTCGGCCTGAGCGTTAATCTGCTGTAAATAAATATATATATAAAATAAAATCATACATCATATGTCCCTGAAAAGAGATCCAAAGGTTAAGATTGATTTCACCAAAGTTTCCATCGGACTCGCTTCCCCCGAGGAGATACTGGAACGCTCCAGCGGGGAGGTTCTGAAGCCCGAAACCATCAATTACCGGACATACAAACCCGAGCGGGACGGCCTGTTCTGCGAACGCATATTCGGTCCCGTAAAGGACTATGAATGCCACTGCGGAAAATACAAACGCATCCGTTACAAGGGCATCGTATGCGACCGCTGCGGTGTTGAAGTCACCGAAAAGAAGGTCCGCCGCGAGCGAATGGGCCATATTTCGCTCGTGGTCCCGGTAGCCCATATCTGGTACTTCAAGTCCCTGCCGAACAAGATCGGATACCTGCTCGGACTGCCGACCAAGAAACTCGATTCGATCATTTATTACGAAAGGTATGTCGTGATCAACCCGGGCGTCAAGCAGGCCGATGGGGTCAATTACCTGGACTTCCTGACCGAAGAGGAATACCTGGACATCCTGGAGAGCCTTCCCAAGGAGAACCAGTTCCTGGACGACGACCATCCGGACAAATTCATCGCCGATATGGGAGCCGATGCACTTTACTCCCTGCTCCAGCGCCTGGATCTGGACAGCCTGTCCTACGATTTGAGGCACAGGGCCGGGACGGAAACATCCCAGCAACGCAAGAACGAGGCCCTGAAACGCCTCCAGGTAGTGGAGGCCTTCCGTGCATCCAAAGGGGTTAACCGGCCCGAGTGGATGATCGTGAAGGTGGTCCCGGTCATTCCGCCCGAACTGCGGCCGCTGGTGCCGCTTGACGGAGGAAGGTTTGCAACTTCCGATCTGAACGATCTTTACCGCCGGGTGATCATCCGGAACAACCGGCTGAAGAGACTGATCGAGATCAAGGCCCCGGAAGTGATCCTTCGAAACGAAAAGAGGATGCTGCAGGAAGCCGTGGACTCGCTTTTCGACAATTCGCGCAAGGCAAACGCGGTCAAGACCGAAGCGAACCGTCCCCTGAAATCCCTCAGCGACAGCCTGAAAGGAAAACAGGGAAGATTCCGCCAGAACCTGCTCGGTAAAAGGGTGGATTATTCGGCCCGTTCGGTCATCGTGGTGGGTCCCGAACTCAAACTGCACGAATGCGGACTGCCCAAGGATATGGCGGCCGAGCTCTACAAGCCCTTCATCATCCGCAAGCTGATCGAGCGGGGCATTGTCAAGACCGTAAAATCGGCTAAGAAGATCGTGGACCGGAAGGACCCGGTCGTATGGGATATCCTGGAAAACGTACTGAAGGGCCACCCGGTGCTGCTCAACCGCGCACCTACGCTGCACCGCCTCGGGATACAGGCCTTTCAGCCCAAACTGATCGAGGGGAAGGCCATCCAGCTTCACCCCCTGGTCTGTACGGCCTTTAATGCGGACTTCGACGGGGACCAGATGGCGGTCCACCTCCCCCTGGGGAATGCAGCCGTGCTCGAAGCGCAGATGCTCATGCTGGCATCGCACAACATCCTGAATCCGGCAAACGGAGCTCCGATCTCGGTGCCTTCCCAGGACATGGTCCTCGGCCTGTATTACATTACCAAGGCCAGGAAAGACACCAAGGAGCACCCGGTCAAGGGTACCGGCCTTTCGTTCTACTCCCCGGAGGAGGTTAACATTGCCTTCAACGAGGGCAGGGTTGACCTGCATGCGGTCATCAAGGTGAGGATCCCCGGCAAAGACGACAAGTCCGATCGGATCGAAACCACCGTAGGCCGCGTGCTGTTCAACGAACACATACCGGAGGGGGTCGACTTCATCAACGAACTGCTTACCAAGAAATCCCTGCGCGACATCATCGGCACCGTCCTGAAACAGACGGGGACCGCCGCTACGGCCAAATTCCTGGATGAGATCAAGGACCTGGGCTACGAGATGGCTTTCAGGGGGGGACTTTCCTTCAACCTCGACGATGTGATCGTTCCGCAGGAAAAGATAGACTATGTGAACGAAGGGTACGAGCAGGTGGACGAAGTGGTGAACAACTACAACATGGGTTTCATCACCAACAACGAGCGCTATAACCAGATCATCGACATCTGGACGCATACCAACGCAAGGCTGACCCAGACCCTGCTGAAACGCCTCAGTTCGGATAACCAGGGATTCAACCCGGTCTACATGATGCTCGACTCCGGGGCCCGCGGGTCCAAGGAGCAGATACGGCAGCTTTCCGGTATGAGGGGACTGATGGCCAAACCGCAGAAATCGGGTGCGACGGGATCCGAGATTATTGAAAACCCGATCCTCTCGAACTTCAAGGAAGGCCTTTCGGTTCTCGAGTACTTCATCTCGACTCACGGCGCCCGTAAGGGTCTGGCCGATACGGCCCTGAAGACAGCGGATGCCGGTTACCTAACCCGCAGACTGGTGGATGTTTCACAGGATGTGATCGTATCGGAATACGACTGCGGGACCCTTCGCGGAATCGTGGCTACGGCCATTAAGAACAACGAGGAGGTCGTGGAGTCGCTTTACGAACGGATCCTGGGACGTTCAACCGTACACGATGTGTATCACCCCATGACGGGCGACCTGATTATCGAAGCGGGAGAGGAGATCACGGAAGAAGTCGCGAAGCTGATCGACGAATCTCCGCTCGAGCAGGTTGAGATACGTTCGGTGCTTACCTGTGAGGCCAAAAAAGGCGTATGCGCCAAGTGCTACGGCCGGAACCTTGCCACAGGCAAAATGGTCCAGATCGGGGAGGCCGTAGGCGTGATCGCCGCACAGAGCATTGGAGAACCCGGTACACAGCTGACATTGAGGACTTTCCACGTTGGAGGTACGGCCTCGAACATTACTTCGGAATCCAGCATCATTTCCAAGTACGACGGGATCGTAGAGGTCGACGAACTCCGCTCGGTAGAGCGCAAGGAAGGAGACGGGAGCAAGGTGGAAATCGTCATCGGGCGGCTCGCGGAAATGCGGATCATCGATAAAAATACCAAGATCCCACTGACCACCCATTCCATTCCCTACGGTTCAAAACTTTACAAAAAGAACGGAATGGAAGTGAAACGGGGAGACCTGATCTGCGAATGGGATCCCTATAACGCTGTTATCATCTCGGAAAGTTCCGGGAAGATCGGTTTCGAAGCGGTGCTCGAAGGCGTCACCTACCGTGAGGAATCCGATGAGCAGACGGGATACCGGGAAAAGGTGATCATCGAGACCCGGGACAAGACCAAGAACCCGGGGGTCAAGATCCTTTCGTCCAAGAAGGATGTCCTGAAATCCTATAACCTTCCGGTTGGAGCCCACATCATGGTAAACGAAGGAGATTCCGTGCAGACCGGCGAGATCCTGGTTAAGATCCCGCGTGCCGTCGGCAAATCCGGTGACATTACCGGTGGACTCCCGAGGGTAACCGAACTGTTCGAAGCACGTAACCCCTCAAACCCGGCCGTGGTTTCCGAAATCGACGGGGAAGTGAGCTTCGGCAAGATCAAGCGGGGAAACCGTGAGATCATTATTAAATCCAAATCCTCCGAGGTTAAGAAATACCTCGTGCCGCTTTCCAAGCAGATCCTGGTGCAGGAGAACGATTACGTGAAAGCGGGTACGCCCCTTTCGGACGGGGCCATCACCCCGGCCGATATCCTGGCCATCAAGGGACCGACCAAGGTCCAGGAATACATCGTGAACGAGGTACAGGAGGTGTACCGGATGCAGGGTGTGAAGATCAACGACAAGCACTTCGAGGTCATCGTCCGCCAGATGATGCGCAAGGTGGAGATCGAGGATCCGGGCGATACGAAATTCCTGGAAAAACAGGTCGTGGACAAATGGGAGTTCATGGACGAGAACGACTGGATCTTCGGGAAGAAGGTGATCGTTGACCCGGGAGAATCCCAGACGCTTAAGGCGGGACAGATCATTACCGCCCGAAAGCTGAGGGATGAGAATTCTGTCCTCAAGCGCAAGGATATGAAGCAGATCGAGGCACGCGATGCAGTTCCTGCCACGTCCAACCAGATCCTGCAGGGGATCACAAAGGCTGCGCTCCAGACCCAGAGTTTCATCTCTGCGGCCAGTTTCCAGGAAACAACAAAGGTGCTGAACGAAGCGGCCATTTTCGGAAAGGTGGATACACTGGAAGGACTCAAGGAGAACGTGATCGTCGGGCACCTGATTCCTGCGGGTACCGGCATCCGGGATTACGAACGCCTGGTGGTGGGATCGCGCGAGGAGTACGAAGCACTCATGGCCGCCCAGAAGAGCGGTGAAACCACGGAGGAAGTCGTTGAAGAAGACCAATCCCTAGATTCATGATCATGGAAGAATCGAAAGACAAAAAGAAGCAGAACCAGATCAGTATCGAGCTGAAGGAGGACGTTGCGCAGGGGACCTACTCGAACCTGGCCATCATCACCCACTCCAGTTCCGAATTCGTGATCGATTTCATCCGGGTAATGCCGGGTATTCCCAAAGCGGATGTGAAAAGCAGGATCATCCTGACTCCCGAGCATGCCAAGCGCCTGATGATGGCCCTGACGGATAACATCGCAAAATACGAAAAAATCCACGGGGAGATCAAAAAGGTGGAAAGCTCAGGCACACCCCTGATACCGATGAATTTCGGGGGACCAACGGCTCAAGCTTAAGGTTTTGTATATCAGTATATTAAAAAGGGTTTTGACCTGGTGTCCGGACCCTTTTTTTGATTGATTTTAGATAAGCGCCAAAATGTGCCGTGTTATGAGAATTCTTTTATATTTGTCAGGTTATTAACGAATTCAGATATGAACCTACTCGTGTGCATCAGTAACGTTCCCGATACCACGACCAAGGTCCGGCTGGCCGGCGACAACAAGGCCGTGGATACCACGGGGGTGCAGTGGATCATCAATCCATGGGATGAACTAGCCCTTACGCGGGCGATGGAACTGAAGGAGGATGCTTCCAATCCCATCGATAAGGTCATCGTTCTGTGTGTGGGACCTGCCATCGTGGAACCCACCCTTAGAAAGGCCCTGGCCATCGGGGCGGACGAGGCGATCCGGGTTGATGCCGAGGCAAAGGATGCCTGGTTTGTTGCCTCACAAATTGCGGAAGTCATCCGGAACGGGGATTTTGGCATGGTCCTGGCCGGCATCGAATCGAGCGATTTCAACGGTTCCGCCGTCGGAGGCATGCTTTCCGAGATCCTTGGCCTGCCCTCCGTTTCGGCCATCTCCTCCCTCCGCATGGAAAGCGGGGAGGCGGTCATCAGCCGGGACATCGACGGCGGGAAGGAAGAGCTCACCGTACCCATGCCCTTCATTGGCATTGTCCAGAAAGGAATTGCGAAGGAGCCCAGGATTGCAGCCATGCGGGGCATCATGATGGCCCGGCAGAAACCGCTGAAAGTGTTGCCTGCAGCAGGCGTTGAGCCGCTTACCGAAACCGTTGAATTCGTCATGCCTGCGCCCAAGGCTCCCTGCAGGATGTTCGAACCGGAGAACGTGGGGGAAATGGTCCGTGCCCTGCAAAACGAGGCCAAGGTCCTGTGATGTCGTATTAATCCAAAAACCGAAACATGTCTGTATTAGTATATACCGAGAACTGGGACGGGAAATTCAAAAAGCTGTCCTACGAACTGGTCTCCTATGCCTCCAGGCTCGCGGAGATGGCCGGGGGTTCCGTTACCGCCCTTTCGGTCGGCAACGTTGCCGGGGATGAACTCCAGAAGCTGGGAAATTACGGCGCTTCGACGATCCTTTCCAACGCTTATGCGGAAGCACTGGACAACCAGGTCTATACCGGAATCATCGCAGCTGCGGCCGAAAAAGCCGGGGCGAAGATGGTCCTGCTTGCCAACAATAACACGGGAAAAGCGCTGGCCCCGAGACTTTCGGCACGGCTTAGGGCGGGATTTGCATCCGGGGTGGTTGCGGTGCCCGAATCCGTCGATCCGCTGGTCGTACAGAAGAAAGTATACAGCGGGAAAGCCTTTGCAAAGATCAGGGTTCTCAGCAAGACAGCCGTTCTCACCCTGGCGCAGAACTCTTACGAGCTGGTGGAAACCGGAGGCAGCGCCTCGGTCGAGGCTTTCGATCCGGGAGATGTTACTGCGGCCAGAACCCAGGTCAGGGATGTGCAGAAACAGACCGGGAAGATCCTGCTCACCGACGCCGAGATCGTGGTTTCCGGGGGCAGGGGGATGAAGGGGCCCGAAAACTGGAAGCCCCTGGAGGAGCTTGCAGGTGTGCTCGGTGGAGCAACGGCCTGCTCCAGGCCCGTCTCAGACGAAGGCTGGCGGCCGCATGAGGAGCATACCGGACAGACCGGTAAGATCATTGCTCCCAACCTCTACATGGCATTCGGCATTTCGGGGGCCATTCAGCACCTGGCGGGTGTCAGCGCATCCAAGTACATCGTTGCCGTCAATACGGACAAGGATGCCCCGATCTTCGAAGCTGCGGATTACGGCATCGTCGGGGATGCCCATAAGGTGCTTCCCGATCTCATCCGTGAAATCAAATCGGCAAAAGCCCAATAGCCATGCCGGGAATCCCGGCAGTTGATGTATCAACCGATGGCCCAGTTCCGATCCAAACCATAACAACGTGATGCGGCCCTCCAAATACCGGGAAACATGCTGAACCAATACCTGTTCATCCTCGCACTTCTTGTTACCTTTATTGTTTTCGGGATCACCACCAGGCGTTATATCGGGTTTTTCAAGCTGACCCGGCCCGCCTTCCCGGTCCGCCGCATCGGACACCGCCTGGGAGTCATGTTCGAGGTAGCCTTCGGCCAGACAAAGATCTTCCGCAGGCCCGTAATGGGACTCCTGCATGCCCTGGTTTTCTGGGGTTTCTGTGTTATCATCATAGGGAGTATCGAGATGGTGATCGACGGGGTTTCGGGCGCTGAAAAAGCCCTGAAATTCCTCGGGATCGTCTACGATGTGATCACGGCATCGGGCGATGTGTTTGCCCCGATCATCGCCGTGGCCATTCTCGTTTTCCTGACCCGGCGGCTTTTCCTCCATGTGAAGCGCTTCAGCGGCATCGAGATGAAGCACATCTCCCACCTGGATGCAAACATCGCCCTGACCCTGATCCTTCTGCTGATGGTCTCTCTCCTGGGCACGAACACCTTTTACATACGGTCCAACCTTCAGGCCGGCCTGGAAATACAGGGCACCTACCCAATCAGCCGGATCCTCGCATCCTGGTTCGAAAGCGGGGAGCGGGCCAATGTCCTGGTTTATGGGACATGCTGGTGGAGTCACATCCTCCTGATCTTTGTGTTTGCCAATTACCTGCCCTATTCCAAGCATTTCCATGTTTTCATGTCCGTGCCCAACGTCTTCCTCAGCCGCCTTGAACCGCTTGGAAAACTCGAGACCATGGACAGCGTTACCCGGGAAGTCCGGATCATGATGGACCCGGAGCAGGCATTTGCCGCACCACCCGAGGGGGAGGACCAGGTGGTACCCGAACGCTTCGGGATCCTCGATGTAGAGGACGTGAGCTGGAAATCCTACCTGGATTCCCTGTCCTGCACCGAATGCGGCCGCTGCACGGCTGCCTGTCCCGCGAACATCACCGGCAAGAAACTGTCTCCCAGGAAGATCATCATGGATGTGAGGGCCCGTATGAAGGACAAGGGGCCCGGCATGATCCGCAACGGCAGGGCCTATTCGGACAACAGGGCCCTGATCCGGGATTACATATCCGAGGAGGAGCTCTGGGCCTGCACCCTGTGCAATGCCTGTGCCCAGGAATGCCCCATCAACATAAACCATCCTGCACTGATCGTCGGAATGAGGCGTTACCTGGTCATGGAGGAATCCGCCGCCCCCGGGGAATTGAACTCCATTTTCACCAACATCGAGAACAACGGTGCCCCATGGCAGTTTTCCAGGGAGGACAGGCTGCTCTGGACCGGGGATGCCCGTCAGGAGAAGGTGCCCCTGCTCGCCGACTGCGCTGCCAGGGGGGAAAAGCCGGAGTACCTTATGTGGGTGGGGAGTGCCGGGGCGTTCGATGACCGCTACAAGCATGTCTCCCGCGCCTTTGCAAGGATACTGGAACACCTGGGTGCCTCTTACGCGGTGCTGGGGACGGAGGAATCGTCCAGCGGTGACGTGGCACGCAGGGCCGGCAACGAGATGCTTTTCCAGATGCAGGCCCTTATGAACATAGAGGTCATGGAATCCTACGGGGTTAAAAAGATTCTGACCTGCGATCCCCATGCCTACAATACCTTTAAGAACGAATACCCGGACCTGGGCGGCAACTACGAGGTGGTCCACCATACCCAGTTCCTGCGTGACCGGATCAGGGACGGCTCCCTGCAGATCCCGGCCGGAGCTTTTGGGGACAAGACCATCACTTACCACGACCCCTGCTATCTGGGACGGGCCAACCGGGAATACCATGCACCGCGGGAGGTCCTGGATGCATTCGCGGCAGGCCGGAAAGAAATGCACCGTAACCGGAGTTTCGCACTCTGCTGCGGTGCGGGAGGGGGACAGATGTTCAAGGAGGCCGAGAAGGGGGATAAAGAGGTTTTCCTGGAACGTACGGAGGAGGCGCTTGACACCGGGGCCGACATCGTTGCGACGGCATGTCCCTACTGCATGGTAATGCTGACCGACGGACTGAAATACAAGAACCGGGAGGAGGATGTGAAAAACTACGACATCGCGGAACTGGTAGCCATGGCACTGGACCTTTAAAAAATGAAAACCCTAAACAAATCCGATATCATGGAAAAACGAAAATTAATTACCGGCGGGGAATTCCTTACCAAGGAAACCGATCCCGCCGATGTCTTTATCCCGGAGGAATTAAACGAAGAGCAGCTTATGATCGGGCAGACCTGCAGGGACTTTCTCGAAACGGAAGTATTTCCCGCGCTCGACCGGATCGATGCCCAGGAAGAGGGCCTGTTGCCCGGACTTCTGAAAAAAGCCGGGGAACTGGGCCTCCTGGCCATTTCCGTACCGGAGGAACTGGAAGGCTTCGGGCAGTCCTTCGTCACCTCCATGTACGCCAGCGAGATCATGGGCGCCGGTTATTCCTACACAGTAGGGTGGTCCTGCCATACGGGTATCGGCACCCTGCCCATCCTGTATTACGGGAACCAGGAGCAGCAGCGGAAATACGTCCCCAAACTGGCCAGCGGTGAATGGCTGGGGGCCTATTGCCTGACCGAACCAGGGGCCGGCTCGGACGCCAATGCGGGAACCACCAAGGCCGTTCTCTCGGAAGACGGAAAGCATTACATCCTGAACGGGCAGAAAATGTGGACCACCAACGGCGGTTTTGCGGATGTGATGACGGTCTTTGCCAAGATCGACAACGACCGGGTGCTCAGCGCATTCATCGTTGAACGGGACTTCCCCGGGATCACCTTCAACCCGGAGGAGAAAAAGATGGGGATCAAGGGATCCTCCACCCGGCAGATCTTCTTCAACGACTGCAGGGTTCCCGTCGAGAACCTGCTTGGGAAAAGGGGGGAGGGATTCCGCATTGCCCTGAACATCCTTCATATGGGAAGGATAAAACTGGGGGGAAATGTGATCGGTTCGGCCAAGAAGGCCATCGACCAGAGCGTGCAGTATGCCAACGAGCGGAAGCAGTTCAACTGCCTGATCTCCCAGTTCGGGGCCATCAAACACAAGCTTGCCGAACAGGTCATCCGCACTTTCGCCAACGAATCCGCCGTCTACCGTGCCAGCAAGCACCTGGACGACGCCATAGACCATTACGTGGAAGCCGGGGAGGACAAGGGCCGGGACACCATGGCCGCGTTCAACCATTTTGCACTGGAGGCGGCCATCCTGAAGGTGTTCGGCTCGGAGGCCCTTGATTACGTGGTGGATGAGGCCGTCCAGATCTTCGGCGGGATGGGGTATTCCGCGGAAATGCCTGTGGACCGTGGATACCGGGATTCCAGGATCAACCGGATCTTCGAAGGCACCAACGAGATCAACCGGCTCCTGATACTGGACAACGTACTGAAGAAGGGCGCTAAAGGCGTCCTGCCTATACAGGAAGAGGCCGAAAAGGCCTTTGAGGAGATCCGCAGCCTGAAGGAAGGGAAGGCCGGCGAAATGGAATATTTCGAGGAAAAGGGCAAATACATCTCCAATTTCAAGAAACTCATCCTGATGGCGGTAAAAGCCGCAACGGATAAATTCACCCGCACCATCGTCATGGAACAGGAGATCCTTTCCTTCATCTCCGATGCCATCATGCAGTTGTATGCCGCGGAATCCCTCATGCTAAGGATAAAGAAGATGGAATCCATAAAGCAGGAAGATGAGATGAAGGTTTACCGGGATATCCTGGACGTATTCGTTTACGATGCCGCGGCAAAGATCGCCAAGTCCATACAAGACGCCACCTGTTCGTTCGCCTTCGGGGAGGTGCGCGACCTGCTTGAGAAGGGGATCCTGCACTATACCTCCGTTTCCGGCGTCAATGTCAAGGAGGCCCGCCGCCGGATCGCCGACCGCCTGATCGACGAGAACCGTTACTGTTTCTGACAGGCGAACGGAAAAACACGCGCGAAGGCTGTCCTGGAACCGGAACCGGGGAGGGGCAGCCTTTTTGTTTTGCGTAAATCCTCGTATTTTCGCTGAAACGTATATTTCCCATGGAAACAGAATCCCTGAAAATAAACCTCCTGGGTGCCGGGAACCTGGCCTGGCATTTGGGACCCGCACTGCAGCAGGCGGGCCATACGGTGCTGCAGGTATTCAGCCGCACGGAAGGTTCCGCGAGATCCCTGGCCGAAAGGATGGGAGTGGAGTGGACCTCGGATCCGGGGCGGCTTAATCCGGAGGCAGGACTGCTGCTGTTCTGTATCCCGGACCGTGCCATCCGGGAATTCTCCTGCCGTATTGAATTGAAGACCGGACCCATAATGGTGCATACGGCCGGGAGCGTACCCATGGATGTTTTCTCAGGCATTGCCACGGACTACGGCGTCCTGTACCCGCTGATGACCTTTTCCAGGGACCGGGAGATGGACTTTTCCAGAGTCCCGGTGTGCATCGAGGCTAACAACCCGGAAAGCCTTGCAGCCGTTGAAAGAATGGCCCGTGGCATATCGGGGAGGATCGTCCGGATGGATTCGGAGCAAAGAAGGTTCCTGCACCTGGCCGGCGTGATCGCCTCGAACTTCTCCAATCACATGTACCACCTTTCCAGGGATCTGATGTCGGACAGGGGACTGGATTTCGGCCTGCTGATGCCCCTGATCATGGAGACCACCTCGAAGGCAACGGAGATGGACCCTGCAGAGGCACAGACGGGTCCCGCATCCCGGAACGACACCGAAGTGGTCCGTGCCCACATTGACCTGTTAAAAGGCTATCCCGAGTTACAAAAAATATATACATTTGTTTCTGAAAGCATTACAAACCATTTCAGGAGCTAAATGAACAATTTCAAGGAAGAACTCAGCAAGGTCAGGGCTTTTGTATTCGACGTTGACGGTGTGCTGTCCGATGCGAAAATCTTCCTGCACCCCGGCGGTGAACTGATGCGTTCCATGAACATCAAGGACGGGTATGCCATCCATTACGCGATCCGCAAGGGATATCCCGTCTGCATCATTACCGGAGGCAATTCATCGGCCGTGGAGGAACGGTTTAAATACCTCGGGGTTACGGATATTTACCTGAGGTCGAAGGACAAGATCGCGAACCTCACAGACTTCCTGGAGAAATACGGGCTGGAACCCGAAAACATCCTTTACATGGGCGACGACCTCCCGGATTATCCGGCCATGAAGGAGGTCGGATTCCCCACCTGTCCGTCCGATGCCGTGGAGGAGATCAAAGCCATTTCGGCATACATATCGGATAAGCCCGCAGGGGGAGGATGTGCCCGGGATGTGATCGAACAGGTCCTGCGGCTTCAGGGCAAATGGATGGAAGAGGACGCTTTTACCTGGTGACGATGGCATTTCTAAGGCTTATACGTTTCCAGAACCTGCTTATCATTGCGGCTACACAGTACATGATGAGGCTGCTTGTCGTCGAACCCATCCTGGCCTTGAACGGGTTCGTCCCCCAGCTTGACCACCTGCACTTCTTCCTCCTTGTATTGTCCTCTATGTCCATCACGGCGGCGGGTTATGTAATCAACGATTACTTTGATATGAAGACCGACCTGCTCAACCGCCCCTCGACCGTCATCGTCGGTAAAAAGATCGGCCGGAGAACGGCCATGATCCTCCACATCATCCTGAATACGGCAGGGATTCTGACCGGCATTTACCTTTCCTTCCATGCCGGGATGCCCGGGTTCGGGATAGCTTACCTGATGGCCGCCGGACTGCTCTGGTTCTATTCCACCACCTACAAGCGGCAATTCCTGATCGGGAACCTGATCGTTGCTATTTTTACCGCCGTTGTCCCCTTCGTGGTCGTCATTTTCGAGGTCCCCCTCCTCAACAGGGAATACGCGGATGTGCTGATTGCCAGGGGAATGAATTTCAACAACCTCATCGCCTGGGTGGGCGGCTTCTCCTTTTTTGCATTCCTATCCACCCTGATACGGGAGATCATCAAGGATGTGGAGGATTTTGAGGGGGATTCGGCCTACGGGAGGAATACCCTGCCGATCGTGCTGGGGATCCGGGCCACCCGGATCGTGCTGCTCGTACTGATCCTGTTCATGGTCTTTTCCCTGGCCTATGTATATGTGACCTATCTTTTGAGAACACCGGGAGGGGAGCCGAATCTGCTTACCCTGGGCTGGTTTGTCCTGACGCTGATCCTTCCATTTGTTTACCTTGGGTTCAGGATCCTTTCCGCGGGGGATAAAAAAGACTATCATTTCTGCAGCAACCTGACCAAGATCATCATGCTGGCGGGGATCCTGTATTCCTTGATTTTCTATGCGATTATCCACCCCTATATTCCCTGAGGTCCCATGTTGTACGAGAGGTTAAGGCAGTACGACATCGTACTGGGGTCGGCTTCTCCCAGGCGGAAATACCTGATGGAGGAAATGGGACTGAAATTCAGGGTCCTGGTCAACAGTTCGCTGGACGAGAGCTGGCCGGGGTCACTGGCCAAAGAGGAAATCCCGGTATACCTTGCCCGCCTGAAAGCGGATCACATCATGGGGGAAGTCCCCGAAAAAACCCTCCTGATCACGGCCGATACCATTGTGTGGATGGATGGAACGGTGATCAACAAGCCTGTGGACGGGGAGGATGCCTTTCGCATGCTCCGAAAGCTTTCCGGTAGCCGGCATGAAGTGCTGACCGGGGTTTGCCTGCGCACGGGAGGGAAGGAACATACCTTCTGCGCTTCCTCCCTGGTCTGGTTTGCCCGGCTCAGCGATGAGGAGATCCGTTACTACATCGATCGTTACAGGCCCCTGGACAAAGCCGGGGCCTACGGGATACAGGACTGGATCGGGTATATCGGCGTCGAAAAGATCGAAGGTTCCTATTTCAATGTCATGGGACTGCCCCTGCAGAGAATGTACCATGAACTGAAAGGATTCCTGGGGGATGACTGATGAACCGCCAATTGAATCAACAATACCGATCAATAACGCCATGGCAAACTATTTCGTCAGGGTAAACGGCACCGGGAATGCCTGGCCGGTGCCGCTGGGGACCGCCCACCCCTTCTACGATGCATCGGACCCGGAACAGCTTGCCAATGCTTCGTTCTCCATCCTGAAATCCGCCTCCGGGGGAAAGGATCCGGAGGATACGGAATGGGAGGTTCTGATCGATGCAGGGCACGGGATCGTACAATACCTGATCCGGCACGGGAACCGCCTGCCCGAAGCGGTGGTGCTGACCCATACGCATCCGGACCACACCCTGTCGCTGGACTGGATCCTGTACAGTTACTACCGGCATCATCGGAAGGAAAAGCGGATGCCGCTGTATTCCAGCCGGCCGGGCTGGGATTTTCTGGGCAGTTCCTTTCCCCAGATGCCTGCCCTGAGCGAATACCGGGAACTCAGGCCCGGGGAGAGCAGGCCCCTCGAGGGCATCCCGGAACTCCGGCTTACGCCTTTCCCCGTTTACCACGGCGAGAAATCCCCGGGTCCCGTGATGCTAACCTTCGAGCTCCGGGCTCCCGGCCGTGACCCAGTAAGGATCCTCTTTTCGGGCGACCTTCTGTGTCCCCTGCTCCGCAAGGCGGACTACCGCTACCTGAAGGACGTACAGCTGGCTTTCGTGGATGCGAACAACCGCTATCCGTACACCGGCACGAACCACTGGAGCATCGCCCGCGAGGACCCCGGCGGGGATAAGGATTCGAAATACCTGGGCAACTGGCTGCGGCAGCTTTCCTGCACCCACCTGATCGCCACACACCTTCCCGTAACACGCGATCCCGTCATCCATGCCTTTTTCGATGAGTTCCTGGCTTACTGTGACGAGGGAATGCCTTTATCGGTCTTTGATTTCTGCGAGAGGATCACACCCGGGCGGACCATGCTGGTGCACTACAGCGGGATGGAAGACCGTACTTACCACGGCCAGGAAATACTGAATCCCGTGCAACTTGAAAACTGGAGCAATGCAGAGGCGGAGCGCCGCAGCATACAGACGGAATTCGTGGTCCCCCGCCCCGGTGATCTTTACGAACTGGCCTGAAGCAGTTTATACGCGTTTTAAATAACCTGCATTTTTCATCCTGCCGCCGGAAAAATCCCGAAAGATTCCTACATTCGTAACAAGAAATTTATAAAAGGTAACACGATGTCCGTAAAGAGATTCGGGGTTTCCCTGGAGGAGGAACTGCTCGAAAGCCTTGACCGGCTCGTATCGGATCATCATTTCCCGAACCGTTCCCAGGCCATACGATTCCTGATCAAAAAGAACGAGGTGGAACAGCAGTGGAAGGAGGATATGGAGGTTGCCGGGGCGCTTGTGCTGATCTACGATCACCACAAACGGGACATTCAGAAACAGATGACTTCGATACAGCACGATTATCATTGTCTCATCCTTTCCAGCCAGCACATACACCTTGACCACGACATGTGCCTGGAGACGATCACCGTGAAGGGGCCGGCTGGCAAGCTCCTGAAGCTGGCCGACAAGCTGAAAGCCGTCAAGGGGATCAAGCACGGAGAGCTGGTGATGAGCGGAACACATTAACAGAGTATGTCAGAGAATCTTACCGTTTTAACCTGGACCGCGGCAAGCATCGCATTCATCCATACCGTGATCGGTCCGGACCATTATCTTCCGTTCATCGTCATGGCCCGTGCGCGGCATTGGAGCATGCTGAAAACAACCTGGATAACGGTGCTCAGCGGTTTCGGGCATGTGATCAGCTCCATCCTGCTTGGGGCCGTGGGTATCGGGGTCGGCGTGGGATTAAACCATCTGGAATTCCTTGAATCGGTAAGGGGAGACCTGGCAGCATGGCTGTTCGTACTTTTCGGACTGGGCTATATGCTCTGGGGGATCCGGCGAATCAGCGGCAAACATGTGCACCGGCACGAACACCGGCACCTTGACGGGACGGTCCACGTCCACGAACACAGCCACGGGAACGAGCATACCCACCAGCCCGGGCACGACCATGCACACCGGAACAACATCACGCCCTGGGTCCTTTTTACCATCTTTCTCCTGGGCCCCTGCGAACCCCTGATCCCCATCCTGATGTATCCTGCGGCCCAGAACTCTTCCTGGGGGATCGCACAGGTGTCCATCGTCTTCGGGGCGGTCACCATACTGACCATGCTGGCCATGGTCCTGACGGCATCCTACGGACTGAACCTGGTCCGCCTTGGCAGGCTGGAAAGATATACCCACATCATTGCCGGGGCAACCATACTGCTGAGCGGCCTGGGCATCCTGTTCCTCGGGTTATAGCCGCACCCGGGCAGTGTCGACACCCGACAACGCCTGCCTTCAGTACAGCCGGATGAATTCGTAGCCGTTGCCGGACCAGTCCAGGAAGCGGATGAAATCCTCTTGGGAGATCACGATCGTGGCGGTGTTGATGTTGGGATGGAAGCTGAGCCTCCCGGCCTTTCGGAGATTGTCGTCGATGAACAGGTGGACGTGGTTCTCCGCATCGTTGATCAGTCCGAAGGGCGTGACGGATCCCGGTGTGAGCCCGAGCCACTTTTCGAGGCGGGGATCGGAGGCCAGGCTGAGCTTACCCTGCCGCAGCATCTGTTCGAGATCCCGGATGGCCAGCCTGCAGCTGTGTTCCAGGATGACCAGGTAATGCCTGTTCCCCTTGTGATTCCTGAAGAACAGGTTCTTGCAGTGGGTTGCCCGGATGTCCTTCCAGTGCTCCAGGGCAGCCTCCACCGTGGGTACCGGCGGGTGCTCATGGTATTCGAAAGCGATGTCCAGGTCCCCGAGCACCTTGTAAAGCCTGGGATCTCCGTTCATTTCGAAGCGGTTTGCAGAAGGCCTTAAATTAAGGAATTTTTGGGGAATGCCGGGCATTTATGGAAGGACGGATCCGAAAAGTACCGGATCTTCCCCTTCCGCGATACCGGTGAGCCGGACTTCGCGGATCCGGTTCCTGGTCGTATCCTCCGAGCGGAACTCCACGGGAACGTAAAGCTCGCCGAAGCCATTGCAGAGCCCGCCCGCGGCTTTCTCTACCAGCACATGCTGGTTCTTTCCGATCAGGGATGTGCGGTATTTCCGCTTGTTCTCCTCTGCAATGCTGCGGATGACCTCGCTGCGACGGGTTTTGATCTTTTCCGGGACCTGCCCGGGCATGCGTTCGGCCCGTGTGCCCTTTCGCCGGGAATACTTGAAGGTATGGACATGGCTGAATTTTATTTCCCGGACCGCATCGCAGGTAGCCTGGAAGTCTTCTTCGGTCTCGCCGGGGAAACCGACGATAACATCCGTCGTAAGATTGAAGTCCGGGTAACTGCTTCGGATCTTCTCTACGACCGCCCTGAACCCGGAGAGGGTGTACATCCTTCGCATCCTCAGGAGGACCGCATCCGAACCGCTCTGCAGGCAGAGGTGCAGGTGGGGCATCAGCCTGGGGTTCCGGAAGAGCTCTATGAACCTGTCCCCGTACCCGTCCGGCTCGATGGAGGAGATCCTCACGCGGAAGTCCCCTGGAATATCCAGAATCCTTTCCAACAGGGATTCAAAATGGATCTTTTCATGGTTGTAGCGCCCGATGTTGACCCCCGTCAGCACGATCTCCCTGAAACCGTAATCCATCACCTGCAGGATGTTGTCCCGGATCTTTTCAAAGGGCCTGCTTGCGGCCCGGCCCCGGACAAAGGGTACGATGCAGAATGTGCAGAAGTTATCGCAGCCGTCCTGGATCTTGATCAGGCTCCGGGTATGGAAGGTGGTATCGGCCGGTTTGAAGTTGAACACATCGGGATCCAGGCTGTTCGGGTGCAGGATCTCGCCCCGGTAATGCGCCTCGACCAGGGGGTATATCGAGGACTTCCGGTCGTTCTCGACGAAATAGGTTCCCTGGCCCTTGCTCTCCAGTTCTTCCCTCTGGCTGTTCACCATGCAGCCCGTCACAACGACCATGGCATCCCCGGGTTTGCGAACAGCCTGGCTGATGAGGTTCCTGGATTTCCGGTCGCTCTGGTTGGTGACGGTGCAGGTATTCACCACGTAGACGTCGGCCTCTTCCTCGAAATCCACCACCCGGTAGCCGGCATGGTGGAACTCCGAGACCAGCGAGTCGGTCTCGAACTGGTTGAGCCTGCAGCCCAGGGTCTTGAATGCGATCTTCCGGCTCATGACTCGTTCAGTTCTTCGATGATGGCCGGTGTTTCCCCTTCCAGGGAGAAATCCGCGGCGGACTGGATTTGGACCTCGGTGAACCGGCCGATGAGGGATTTGTCCCCGGACGGGAAACGCACGATCAGCCTGCCCTCTGTAAGGGCCTTCAGGTATCCCTTCTTGCGGTCTTCCCCGACCACGAGGACCCGGATGTTTTTCCCGACCAGGGAACGGTTGTACACCCGGTTATGCCGGATGAGTTCCCCGGTCAGTACCTGCAGGCGCTGTTTCTTGGTCTCCAGGGGGACGTCGTCCGCCCAGCGGCTGCTGGTGGCCCCGGGCCTGGGCGAATACATGGCAATGTATGCCATGTTGAACCGGAACTCCTCCATGAGCCTGCGGGTGTTTTCGAACTGCTCTTCGGTCTCCCCGGTGAAGCCGACGATGATGTCGGTAAAGAGGGTTGCCGTGGGGATCTTTTCACGGATGGTTCGGACGATCTCCCGGTAGCGGTCGATGTTATGGTTGCGGTTCATCCGGATCAGCACCCTGTCGTCGCCCGATTGCACGGGAAGGTGGATCTGCTTTGCCAGGCACTTATAACGGGCGATTACGTCAATGACCTCGCCGGACATGTCCCTGGGATGCGGGGATGTGAAATAAACCCAGAAGTCCTTTCCTGAGGATTCCCCGTATTCGCCTATTTTCCGAAGGAGCGCGTGGAAGGGGATCTCGCCTTCCTGCCGGTCTTTCCCATAGGAATTCACGTTCTGTCCCAGGAGGGTGACGGACTTGTATCCCTGCTGCACCAGCTGCCGGAGTTCATCCAGGATCTCGGCCGAGGACCTGGAGACCTCCCTTCCGCGGGTATAGGGGACCGCACAGAATGTGCAGAACTTGTCACAGCCGTTCTGGATGGGGATGAAAGCTTCGAAATCCGAAGTATAGTGCGGGTGCACCTTCCAGAACCGCTTGATCTCCGAGGGGTCCTTTTTGGGTTTGTCGAGCTTCAGGTCATCGGGGATATCGATCTGCTTGTCCCTGAGCACCCGGATGAGATCAAGGCGGGCATCGCCGGATTCCGGTGTTGCTTTTTTTTCATCCTCCGGAGCACTTCCGGTCCCGGATACGGTTTCAGCGCCTGCCGGTACGGCCGTCCCGGTTCCGGTGAATCCGGCCTGCGAACGTAGGGAAGCCGGCGTAACCACCCCGTATTGCCGGATCATGGCGTCCAGGTCGGGCAGCTCATCCATGGTGAACACCAGGTCGAACAGTTTCAGGAACTTTTCCCGGTCCGCCGGCAGGATGCAGCCCGAGACAAAGGTCAGCAGGTTCCGGTCCCTTTTCCATCGGTTCCATTTGCTGATGCGGGCATACACCTTGTCGATGGATTTTTGCCGTACGGAACAGGCCAGGATGCCCAGCATCCCCGCTTCGGCCTCCTGGTCGGTCCACCGGTAACCGAGCGACTCGATCACGGTCCTCGTCCGCTCGCTGTCCGATTTGTTCATCTGGCAACCCAGTGTGACCAGGTGGTACTTCATGGCTGGCTTTTAAAAATATACTTCTGCGTGAATGCGCCCGGCATCCACCCCGCGGCCTTTCAGGATGTCGTATACATCGTGGATCATGTTGCTGTTGCCGCAAATATAATAATCGGCATTTTTATCCACCGTTTGTTCCGAAAGGCAGCCGGTGACCCTTCCCCTGTAATCGCCCCGCTGGTCACGGGATGTGCAAAGAATGTACCTTCCTGCCCCGTATGCTTCCGACCCGTAATCCTCATGTCCGTATTTCACCCCGTGGATGAGGGTGTAATCAATTCCCGGATAGCTTCGGACAAAACTGTGAAAGGGTGCGATGCCCGTTCCGCTGGCGATGAACACCAGTTTCCCTCCGGAGCGCTGTTCGCTTCCCAGGGTAAAGAATCCGAAAGGACCGTCCATTTCTGCGTGTGCGCCCGGTTGCAGTTGTTTCAGCTGTCTGGAAACAATGCCTTCCTCGATCTCCCTGACCAGGACTTCCAGGTAATCGTCCCCCATCCCGCTGTATATCGAATACTCCCTTTTCTCGGCGGTCCCGGGCAGCCCGAGCGAGACGTACTGTCCCGCCTCAAACTCCATCCCGTTGCGTTCCACCCGCAGGATGTAGGCGGAATCGGTCAGGTGCCTGGATCCGAGAACGGATACGATGCTGTTCCTGGTTTTTACAATGCCCATTCTGGTTTCCCGTCTTGTTGGTAGCTAACCCCCCGGGAATGGAAAAGCCCAGGGGTGTTGGTTCGGGACTGCAAAATAAGCTAAAAAACAGCTTATATTCAAGTTCCCGGCATAAAAAAGGACTTTGAAGTCGGAAATTGGGGACCTATCTCCGGATCATCAGTTTCCGGGTGATTATTCCATCCGGAGCCGCAAGTCGCAGCAGGTACACGCCCGGTTCAACACCTGAAACGTCGATCTCGGCCTGTCCGGAAGATATTTTACAGGACCTGCAAACCTTCCCCAGCAGGTTCAGCAGGTCAAGGTCGAGGGAACGGCCGGTGCCGGAGTAATGGATCCGTATGGTATTGCCCGCGGGATTCGGACTGACTTCCAGCCCGGGCAGGTTAAGGGATACCGGTTGCGTATGAACCTGCAGCATGGAAACGTTTGACCGTGTCTCACTGTAATTGATTCCGGACTTGAGGGCCGGGGCGCAGAGGTCCTCCAGTTTTTTTGCCACGACCTGGTAATGCACGCTGCCGGGCAGGGGGTCCGGTACGGTGAAAAAATTCACGCTGCTTGAAACGGTATAGTACAGGCTCATCGAATCTTTGCTGTGGCCATGGTAAATATCGTATGACAGGAAGGGAACCCCAATATAATGGTTCCAGTTGAGATAATGGTTGCCATCCGTGCCGACAGAGGAATGGAGCAGCATGGTTGTATGGATGCTGCCGGGGTCGGACTCTATGCCGCTGGTGTCCGTAACGCTCAGCCTGTAAGATTGCGGGAAGAGGTTCGGGACGGAACTTGAATCGACGAATACGGTGGGCCCTCCGGCATCGATGCTTACCAGCTTCAGGAAGGTTCCGGCCACGTTCGATTCACGGTAGATGTTGTATGCCTGGATCAGGGGGTCTTCCATCGGATTCCATACGATCCTGCATTTTTCAGTCTCCTCGTCGAGCCCGACGATGCAGATCCCGGGAGATTCCGGCTTGCCGGTGACATCGATCCACAGGGTGTCTGAATTCGGACCCGTGCATTCCCCCATGCTTGTCTCCACGAAAAGCCCGGCTTCCCCCCGGTAGTTTTTATTCCAGGTGACCGTTGTCATTGAGTCTCCCTGTGCCCCGATGACGCCGGCATCAGCAGGCAGAAGGCACCAATGGTATTCGGTTATATCTTCACTGTACTTTATGGCGTAGTATGCCGGACCATCACTGCTGTTCACGAAGGTCGGTCCCACGGGAATTTCCTGGTATTCAGGTATTTTATGCAGGTGCAGGAACACGGTATCGGAATAAATAACCGCGTAGTTCCAGCCTCTCAGCTCACAGTAATAGGAACCGGTATCCGAATATTCCACGTTTTCGATCGATAAACCGGACTCATTGTATTTGCTCTGTACCTCTGTGACGTTGTGGTACCAGGTGTATTTTATGGCCTGTGTGCCGTATGCGCACAGGTCGAAAACGGCGTCACCGCCCAGGCAGACCGTCTGGTCGTCGGGTTGATCGGTGATCCAGGGTTGGGTAAACATCTGCATGGGACTGTACCACATACCGGTGCTGGAGTATAGATTCCACTCCAGGGGGTAGGCATCCGCCGCCAGGTTGAAGGTCAGGGCCACTACCGTATCGTTGACGGGTTGAATTTCGTCGGGATGCAGGGTATCGGTCGGGGAGGCCACGCAGCGCAGTACATCATCCGGGGCATTACCATGCTCGTAATACAGTGTTACATCGAGGCTGCCGATATCATAGAAACCAACGTTCATCTGAATGACGTTTACCTGTCCGGCGATCAGGGTATCGGTCGATACGGTCTCGTTGAGCCAGATCTGTGAGTTCAGGCATGCAGGGATGGAAACACATGCCAGCAGCAGGAGGGATTTCCAGGTGGCATTCATGATCCGTGTTTTAAGGGGTTCTATCTAATTTACGAAATTCGGAAATAAGGCGTATCGATTTTAACAAAAAACTGCAAACCTTCGTAACGGAACGGGCTCAAGGGGGCAGCCTGTCTGCATGTCCGCCTTCGCGAGCGTATCTCCGCGCTTGAAGCTTCAGTCCCCGAACCGGCAGGACCGGATCCTTGCCTTCAGGAATTCCAGGGCGGATTCCAGGTTCGCAGCCGCCCGGGGGGACAGTCCTTCCTTGAATTCCCATTCGTAGCCCTGGATCTGGAGCAGGTAGGTTTCCGGGTGCCGGTTGTAGAGCTTGATGCAGAGGGCCAGGATGTATGCCGGGGAGGCTGCATGCAGGGTGAACTCCGAGCGGCCCTCGGAGGGTTCGACGGGACCGAAGTGGTAACCCTCGATATCCTCTATGGATGCGTCCACGAAAATCACGATGTCCTTTTCACGGATGTTGTCGGCATCCTCGATGTTAAGCTGGTAGTTGCTTTCCAGCTCGACGTTGTCAAATCCCTCACCGGGGACCCAGGGCTCCAGGCGTTCGATCAGGCAGTTACCCAGACCGTCGTCCTGCCGCCCGGGATTTCCGTAGGCGTAAACGAGTATGCTCTTTTTGTAAGGCAAGGTCAGTTCCTGCGCTTGCAGTCGATCAGCTCGTTCCTGGCGTTGTAAAGCGAAACTTCGAGCGGCATCTGCCCGAATGCATGCGTGGCGCAGCTCAGGCAGGGATCATATGCCCGGATGCCCACCTCCACGGCGTTCATCATGGGTTCGGTGATCTCTTCCTGCCCGGTCATGTAGTTCCGGGCGATGTAATTCACCGCCTCGTTCATCGGCTGGTTGTTGTTGGTCGTGGAAACGATCAGGTTTGCCATGATCACCTGGTCCTTCCCGTTGATCTCGTAATGGTGGAAGAGGGTCCCCCGCGGCGCCTCGAGGAGTCCCACTCCCTGGTTCCGCTTTTCTCCCTTGACCACCAGTTCGCCCTTGACGATATCGGGATCGTTCAGCAGTTCCTTCATCATCTCCGCCGCGTGAAGGATTTCGATCAGGCGCGCCCAGTGCATGTGCATGGACATGTTATTGGGCTTGCCTCCCGTATAGGCCTTGTACTGTTCGAATTCCTTCTGTGCCAGCGGGGTCGGGATGAAATCGGCCGTGTTCAGCCTGGCCAGGGGTCCCACGGTATACCAGCCTTCCGTCTTGCCGAATTCCTTCAGGTAGGGGAATTTCATGTAGCTCCAGGACCGTACCTCCTCGTCGATGAAGTCGAGGTAATTCTGGTAGTCCACGTCGTGGAGTATCTTGTTCCCCTCGTGGTCGACGGCGCGGAGCACGCCGTGGTAAAGGTCCATGGCCCCGTCCTTGCGGACCAGGCTCAGGTGGTTGGAGGGGAATACCGAGTAGTTGTCGATAAAATCCTTGTTCTTTTTATGGTAGGCCTTGAACCAGTTCACCGCGGCCTGCGACCAGTCGATCATTCGGTCGACGTTGAGCGGGTCCGCTCCCTTCAGGAAGCTGTCCCTTTCCCCGATGCTCAGGTGCTTGTTGATGCCGCCCGGGATGGCCCCCGTGCCGTGGATTTTTTTCCCGGCCGTGGCCTGTATGATTTCCTGCCCGAATTTCCGCATCATGACACCCTGAACGGCCAGTTCCTTCTCCTTCATGGCAACCCCTATGATGTTGCGCACGGCCGGGTCCCCGTCGATCCCGAAGACCATATCGGGTGAACACAGGTGGAAGAAGTGGAGGGAGTGGGACTGGAATATTTGCCCGTAGTGCATCAGTCGCCGCATTTTTTCGGCCGTGGGCGTCAGGCCTTCCCCGTTACCGGCGCCGACGATCACGTCGAGCGCCTTGGCAGCTGCCAGGTGGTGGGAAACGGGACAGATGCCGCAGAGCCTTTGTACCAGGACCGGCATTTCCCAGTAGGGCCGGCCCTGCACGAAGCGCTCGAATCCCCTGAATTCAACAATGTGCAGCCTTGACTGGACCACGTTCCCGTCGTCGTCCAGGTGGATGGTTACCTTCCCGTGTCCCTCGACCCGTGTAACCGGTTCTATCGTTACTTTTCGTCCCATGACAGCTCTTGGTTTAATCGAATTTAATGACTTCATACGGCAGTTCCGCCGGCGTTCCCTTGATCAGCGACACCAGGGTTGCCCAGATCAGGTCTGCCCTCGGGGGACATCCCGGCAGGTAGTAGTCGATTTTGACGATGTCCTGACAGGGATAAACCTTGTCCAGCATCATGGGCAGTTCCGGGTCGTTCGGTATGATGTGGCCGGTATTGGCCGTAGTGGAAGGTCCGGTCAGATAGGCCTCCCGAAGGCATTCCTTGATCGGGATGCCGTTCCGCATGGCCGGGAGTCCCCCCATAATGGCGCATTCTCCCACCGATACCAGGATGTCGCAGTGCTTCCTGAATTCCTTCAGCACGTGAACGTTCTCCGAGTTGCTGCAACCCCCTTCGATGAGGCCGATGTCACAATGCTTGGTGAATGTCTTGATGTCGTCCACCGGAGATTTGTTGAACTCGATGAGTTCGATCAGCGGCAGGATCCGATCGTCGATGTCGAGGAGGGACATATGGCATCCGAAACAGCCTGCCAGCGATGTTGTAGCTATTACTGGTTTTTTCATTTTATGATATTTCCTGATTGCTTTTACGGGTTTTCGATGTCGCTGCCGATCGGGCGGGTATCGTACTTGCGTGTGCCGATGGGCTCGACAAAGCCCTTCTCCCGCACCAGGATGGATCCGCCC
>CAZNQG010000029.1:0-33735 GCA_964575235.1 uncultured Bacteroides sp. | reverse complement strand
GCATAGAGGACTCCCGGTATCCCGTGCTGGACGGGGCGCCGGTTGATGTATCTGATGAACAGGACCACCAGGAGGATACCGAACGACGGAAAGATCAGGTAAAGGTAGGTATGGGTATTGCCTGTGATGATCCCCGCCAGCTCCTGTATGAGGTGCACCAGGTTCTTGATCACGACGGCCCCCATTCCCACCAGAAGCCCGATCACGGCGCTCAGGATCAACATGTATTGCCTCTGGGTTATGTGCTTAATCCTGAGCAATAATAGACGCCGGTATATGCTCAATTTCCTCATGAAGCACAAAAATAGCAATCCCCGGCGGAAATAATCCCATTGCTGGGAAAGAATGATACCAAATATCATTTTGCGGTCCGCGGACGTTATTAAGCAGATGAACGGGATTTTGATTTAATTTGTAGCTTTAATCTGAAATCACTGCCGCAGTGCCCCAGATATGCCTTAAACAAATACCGTTGTTCCTCCTGATTCTAACGGCCGGAGGCAAACCGAACCTGCTGGCGCAGCAAGGCAATCCCAGTCCCAGGAAACCCACCGTCGAATGGGTCAGCATCGATACGGCGGAGACCCAGGAATCCCGGATACGATGGCTCCCGAGTCCCGATACGGACGTGGAATTCTACCGGATATATGAGCTCATCATCGATGAATTCGACCAGCCGCAAAGCCAACTGGTCGGGACCGTTTCGGGGGACACCCGCGAATTCACATACGCAAGGGATCCTTCCAGGCAACCCCCTTTCAGTTACAGGGTTGCCGCGCGGGACACGGCCGGGGGCGACGGGGAGCTGTCGGACCCCCATTCGGCCATGTACCTGACGACATCCTACGATTCATGTAATAAATCCATGCAGCTCGTCTGGACCCCTTACGTGGGCTGGACCGACCTGGTCCGGTACGAGGTTTATTACCGGGTGGACGGAGGTTCTTTCAATACTCTGCAGGGAAACATCCATCGCGACACGCTTCATCTGGAACATCCCGATATCGAAGTAAACCACGACTATTGTTATTTCACCAAGGCGATCCGTGGGGACGGGGCATATTCCTATTCCAACATCGCATGCCGCAGCGTCCGTCACCCCGTCCATCCTTCCTGGATCAACGCCGAATCCGCATCCGCCGCCGGGGAGGACCGTGTGGAGGTCCGCTTTGCAATCGATCCGGCGGGCGAGGTCACCAGCTTCCAGCTTTTCAAGGCAGCCGGTCCCGGCAAACCCTTCGTAGCGGACCGGGTGTTCAGGGATGTGGAGGACTCCCTGGTCCACCTCGACCCGGTGGTGTCGACGGCAAAACGCTACCAGTACATGCTCAAATCACTCGATGTCTGCGACAACCCGGTCGTGGAGTCCAACCTGTGCGGGAACATCGTGCTGGAGGCCTCGAGTGCGGGACTCGAAGCCTTTCTGAACTGGAGCCCATACCTGGGATACGAAGCGGGGGTGGAATCCTACCGCATCTACCGGAACGTCAGCCGTACCGGTCCCATACTGGCCGGCGGCGTCTACGCACCCGACACCACCTGGCAGGACGACCTCAGCTTCCTCTCCGGTCAGGAGATCGAGGACGAAATCTGCTATTACGTAGAAGCGGTTGAGAGGGAAAGCTATACCCGGGGGGAACGGGGAATCAGCCGCTCCAACCAGGCCTGCGTCTCCGTGGTCCCGGAAATATTCATGGCCAATGCACTGATCCCGAACGCCACCAATCCAAAAAACAGCAGCATCATGCCCGCGCTGACCTTCATACCGGCCAGCTACCTTTTCCAGGTCTTCGACCGCTGGGGGTCCAGGGTTTTCGAAACCTATGCATACGATGAAGCCTGGGACGGACGTATCAACAAGGGTAAGATGGCTCCCGAAGGGGTTTATATCTACTTCATCCGTTTGACCACTTCCAGCGGCATTGAGGTGGAGAAAAAAGGGGAGATCACCGTCTTCTACCGCTGAACCGGCACCCCCGCAAGGAATTGGAATTCCTTTCAAATCCCCCTCCCGCCCCGCTTTCTTTGGCATTTTTTGATTAATTTTACTGCTTCAAAGGGCAATAAAGGGATGGGCGTACTGACAAAAACGGAAGAAGACCTCATACAGAAGGGGTTCGATGACCTGCTGGCCCACTGCACGCACTGCAACAACAAAACCGACCAGCGGCTGATCCGGAAGGCCTTCCGCGTGGCCAAGGAAGCCCACAAGGATACGCGCCGCAAATCAGGCGAGCCCTACATCCTTCATCCCATCGCTGTTGCCAAGATCGTGACCCATGAGATCGGTCTGGGGGCGACTTCAGTCATATGCGCCATGCTTCACGATGTCGTGGAGGATACCGATTATACCATTGAAGACATCGAGAACCACTTCGGAAGCAAGGTGGCTTCCATCATAGACGGACTGACGAAGATCTCCGACGTCTTCGACAACCAATCCTCCCTGCAGGCAGAGAATTTCAGGAAGATGCTGCTCACCCTTTCCGATGACGTAAGGGTGATCCTGATCAAGCTGGCGGATCGCCTGCATAACATGAGGACCCTGCAATCCCTGCCGCCCAACAAGCAGATCAAGATCAGCGGCGAAACCACATACCTTTACGCCCCGCTGGCGCACCGGCTGGGTCTTTATGCCATTAAAACGGAGCTGGAGGACCTGAGCCTGAAGTACCGCTATCCGAAGATCTACCAGGACCTGGTGAACAAGGTGATGGACAACGAGAAAAGACGGGGACAGATGATCAACAAATTCGCCCTGCCCCTCATCGATAAACTCGAAAAGGCCGGCTATGATTTCGACATCACCGGCCGGCCGAAGTCGATATACTCGATATGGAATAAGATGCAGATCAAGAACATTCCATTCGAGGAAGTGTACGACCTGCTCGCGATCCGGATCGTTTTCGAGGCGCTGCCCAACATCCCCGAAAAAACCCAGTGCTGGAATATATATTCCATCATTACGGATCAGTACAAACCCAAACCGGAACGGATCAGGGACTGGGTATCCACTCCCAAGGCCAACGGATACGAGGCCCTGCACGTAACGGTTATGGGGCCGGAAGGGAAATGGGTGGAGGTGCAGATCCGGACCCGCCGGATGGATGAAATTGCAGAACGGGGCTTCGCCGCGCACTGGATGTACAAGCAGGCCGGTAAGGAGAGCAGCCAGGAGCTGGATAAATGGATCAAGCGGATCCGGGAACTTTTGGAAAACCCGGACTCCAACGCCCTTGAATTTCTGGACGACTTCAAACTGAACCTCTTCGCCTCGGAGATCCTGGTTTTCACGCCCAAGGGACACATCATCACACTGCCCCAGAAAGCAACGGCCCTCGATTTTGCTTACGAGATCCATACCGAAATCGGTAACCGGGCCATCGGCGCAAAAGTCAACCACAAACTGGTCTCCCTGAACCACACCCTGAACAGCGGTGACCAGGTGGAGATCCTGACTTCGGACAACCAGCGTGCCAGCAGGGAGTGGTTGTTCTACGTTACGACGGCAAAGGCAAAATCGGCCATCAAGAATGCCCTGAAAGCAGAGACGAAGGACCGGATACAGAAGGGAAAAGAGATCCTGGAAGAAAAACTGCTGGAATACAACCTGAAGCCCTCCTCCAGGATCTTCAAAAAACTGCTCCCGGCTTACGAAGTTCGCTCGAAAGACGAGCTCTACAGTAAGATAGGCACCGGGATCATAACGCTTGAAGACCTGAAAAAGATCCTTCGCAAGAATACCAAGAACAAATGGATCCGCTACTGGGAACTCCAGCTGACATCTTCATCGTCCCGGAATAAGAAACCATCAGGCAGCGCCAGGGAAAAGCCTTACTCCGGCTCGCATTACATGATCCGGGAAAACCTGGACGCGATGGAATCCGAATACAGCATCGCAAAATGCTGCAGCCCCATCCCGGGAGACGACGTCATCGGGTACCGGAATCCGGACGGATCCATCATCATCCACAAGAGCAAATGCACGAAAGCCATCCGGCTCATGTCCAGCCATGGCAACCGGATCATTCCGGCAAAATGGACCACCCACAAGATCCTGAGCTACCTGGTCAGGATCCAGTTGCAGGGACTGGACAAGTTCGGCATCTACAACAACATCACTACCGTTATATCCAAGGAACTCGCAGTGAACATGCGAAACATAAACCTGGTAAGCCACGACGGTATCTTCGAGGGCAGCATTGACCTTTACGTGCACAACACCAAGGACCTGAACAACCTCATCATGAACCTCATGAAGATCAAAGGAGTGGAATCGGTCAAACGGATCGAAAAGACCGAAGACTAAGTGATAAAAATCATTACCCATCCTTTTCGAATTATAAAAAAATAATCTATTTTAGCCGTACTATTTTTAATTAGTCTGGTTATGGTTAGTGAGGAAACGAAGGAAACCGTAAAAAAGATCTTCACCGAATACCTTGAAAAGAAGGGGCACCGTAAGACGCCTGAACGCTACGCCATCCTTGAAGAAATTTATTCCCGGGACGGACATTTCGACATCGAATCGCTCTACATCTTCATGAAAAATAAGAACTACCGGGTCAGTCGTGCAACCCTTTACAATACCATAGAATTGCTGCTTGATTGCAACCTGGTGATCAAGCACCAGTTCGGCAAGAACATAGCCCAGTTCGAAAAGGCGTACCAATGCATGCAGCACGACCACCTGATCGACATGGAATCCGGCAAGGTCATTGAATTCTGCGACCCGAGGATCGACGAGATCATCAAGACGGCCTGCGAGCTGAACCACTTCAGGCCCTCCCACCACTCCCTCTACATTTACGGTTTCTCGGAAAGTGAAAAGGATTCCCAATAGGTATTTCAGGAAGCGGAAATAATTTGTACCTTCAACTCCGTATCTTGGAGCAACCCTTCACGTATTTAAATCATGAAAATAGACGTATTGTTAGGCCTTCAGTGGGGAGACGAAGGCAAGGGGAAGCTGGTGGATGTATTTACACCGGATTACGATGTCATCACCCGCTTCCAGGGCGGACCCAATGCCGGGCATACCCTGGAATTCAACAACATCAAGCACATAACGCACAACATTCCATCGGGGGTATTCCGCGAAAAGAGCATTAACCTCATCGGCAACGGTGTAGTGCTGGACCCCGTGATCTTCAAGCAGGAGGTTGGTGAAATCAAGGCCATTGGGGTCGACCTGGGACCCAGGCTCCTGATCTCCAGGAAAGCGCACCTTATCATGCCGACCCACCGGATCCTTGATGCGGCATCCGAGGCAGCCAAGGGAATTACCAAAATCGGTTCCACGCTGAAGGGCATCGGCCCGACCTACATGGACAAGACCGGGCGAAACGGACTGCGGGTCGGCGACATCGAATCACCCGGTTTCCGGGAGAAGTACGATTTCCTTACGAAAAAACACCTCCACATACTGAAGCAGTATGATTTCGATTTCGACCTCAAGGAATATGAGCGGGGCTGGATGGAAGGCATTGAGTCCATCCGTTCCTTCAAGCTCGTCAATGGGGAGTACGTGATCAACCGATTCCTAAAGGAGGGAAAAAGCGTGCTGGCCGAAGGAGCTCAGGGCTCCATGCTGGACATCGATTTCGGTTCCTATCCCTTCGTCACCTCGTCCAATACCATCTGCGCGGGGGCGTGTACGGGACTGGGGGTGTCGCCTCAGAAGATCGGAAGAGTGATCGGGGTATTCAAGGCCTATTGCACACGTGTCGGAGGCGGTCCTTTTCCCACGGAACAGGAGAACGAAATCGGGAAGGCCCTGCGGGATCACGGGGTCGAATACGGCGCAACCACCGGGCGGCCTCGAAGATGCGGCTGGCTCGACCTCCCGGTGTTAAAATACTCCATCATGCTGAGCGGGGTGACCGAACTGATCATGACCAAATCCGATGTGCTGTCGAATTTCGATACCCTTCAGGTCTGCACCGCCTACCGGCTCAACGGAACCGAGAGCGATGAACTGCCTTACGATATCCATGCTCCGGTGGAACCGGTCTACATTAGCCTGCCTTCCTGGAAAAAAGACCTGACCGGCATCACACGAAAGGAAGAACTGTCCCCGGAATTGCTGGAGTACATTTCCTTTATCGAGAAGGAGACCGGCGTTCCCATGAGCCATGTGGGAGTGGGACCCGACCGGGAACAGATCGTAAAATTAAAATAGAAAGAGCCTTAGCGGTTCTTTTGTGCAGCCCCACAGACAACGGGAGAAAAACCTTGTCATCTCTGCGGTTTTTTTTATCTTACGTATCTCAAATCAACCCTTTCCCGAAATGAGAACCCTGAATTCCTTTTTCAACGATTGCGTGGAAAAATACAGGAACAATCCCTACCTCCTGGAGAATGCCGGCGACGGTTACAAACCCACAACCTATGAAGAAACCCGGAAACAGGTACACCGTTTTGCAGGGGGTCTGCTGACTCTGGGAATAAAGAAGGGGGACCGCCTGGCCCTGCTCAGCGAGGGCAGGAATAAATGGATCTTCAGCGAGCTGGGCATCCTTTACACAGGGGCCGTAAACGTGCCCCTCTCCACACGCCTGGAGGAGCCTTACGAGATCCGCTTCAGGATCGAACATTCCGAATCAAGAATGATGATCGTCTCCGGACGCGAGGCCCTCAAGATCAAGGCTCTGAAAAAAGACATCGCCTGCCTGGAAAAGGTCATATACCTGGACCCCCGGGAAAGCTACGAGGAGGATGAACTTTTCTTCGACGACGTCTGTGCCATGGGCGATGAATACCTGGCAAAAAATGCCGGGGAATTTGAAAAGATCTGGAGATCCGTAGGGGAGGACGACCTGGCGAATATATGCTATACATCCGGTACCACGGCCGATCCCAAGGGCATCATGCTATCCCACCGGAATTATACGGCTAACGTGGAACAGGCCCAGTCCGTCATGCCGGTATACGACTGGTGGACGACGCTGATTTACATTCCGTGGGATCATGCCTTTGCCCATACGGCCGGGGTGTATACCATACTTTCCCACGGGGCCAGCATGGCCTCGGTGCAGCTGGGGAAAACCCAGATGGAAGCACTGAAGAATTTCCCCATCAACATGAAACAGGTCCGCCCCGTATTCATGTTCAGCGTTCCGGCAATTGCCAAGAATTTCAAGAAGAATATCGAGAACGGCATCCGTGAAAAGGGCCCGCTCATCGAAAAGCTCTTCCACCACGCGGTTAAAGTGCACAAACGTTATATACGCCTTGGCTACGACCGGGGCAGCAAGGGCACTTTCCTGCTGAAACCCTACATCTGGCTGTTTGACAGAATCATCTTCAAAAAAGTCCGGGAAGCTTTCGGGGGAAGACTTGAATTTTTTGTCGGCGGTGCCGCCCTGCTTGACCTCGAACTGGCCAAATTCTTTTATGCGATCGGCATCCCCATGTTCCAGGGATACGGCCTGACCGAAGCTTCTCCCATCATCTCGGCCAATTCCCAGGCAAGGCACAAACTGGGATCGAGCGGGACCATCGTCAGCAACCTGGAAGTAAAAATCTGCAACGAGGATGGGAAGGAACTCCCGATCGGTGAAAAGGGCGAGATCGTATGCCGTGGTGAAAACGTCATGCTGGGCTACTGGAAGAACGAAGCTGCCACCGCAGAGGCCCTCCGGGACGGATGGCTCTTCACCGGGGATATGGGATACATGGACAGCGACGGATACCTTTATGTGCTGGGCAGGTTCAAGAGCCTCCTGATCGCCGACGACGGTGAGAAATACAGTCCCGAGGGAATAGAGGAAGCCTTTACGGAATACGTTCCTTTCCTGGAGCAGTGCATGATGTACAACAACCAGAATCCCTATTGTACCATCTTTGTCGTTCCCGGCAAGGAGGCCATGAAGCGATGGCTGGCGGACCAGAAGATCGATCCATCGACACCGGAAGCAAAGACTGCCGCCCTGAAGGAACTGGAGCGGCAGATCTCTGAATTCAGAATCGGCGGAAATTACCAGGATGAATTTCCACAGCGCTGGCTTCCTTCAACCGTTGGCATACTGCCGGAACCATTCAGCGAGGAGAACCTGCAGCTGAACAGCATGAATAAACTGGTACGGAACAAGGTGCTCGAATCTTACGGGGAGCTTCTCGAGTACCTGTACACGCCGGAAGCCAAGAACATCTCCAACGACAGGAACCTGGCGGCGCTGGGCAGCCTCTAACTTCGGTAAAAAAATTGAATCATGGTTACCAGTCCCATAAAAACCAACATACCTTCGATAAGAATGCCCGGGAGAACGGTATTCATCCTCATTTTAATCCACCTGTTCCTGCTCAGGCCCGGGACAGGGACAGCACAGGACGGGGAGCCTTTCATGAACCACTTCAAGCTGGAAAATGTCCCGGGCAACCGGATAACCTCCATCAGCGAGGACCTTCAAAATACCATGGTTTTCTCGGGGAATGCCGGGGTCATCACCTTCGACTCAGAGGAGTGGCAGATCCACCCGGTACCCAACATCCCGATGGCGGTCAGCACGGATCCGCTGCTGCCGCTTATATACGTCGGCGGACGCGGGTTCTTCGGTTACCTGCTGAAAACCGAGCTGGGGACCTACGATTACCACGGCCTCTCAACCGATCCGGGGAGGACCGGGGATATCTACCGGATCCGGCAGACCAGCCAGCACGTAATTTTTTACGGGGACGAGCTGATTGCCATGGCGGACCGCAACGAGTTGTACAATATCAAAAGGTACAAACCGGATACGGCGAATGTTTTTGGGGGACTGGTCATATTCCGGGACAGGGCCTACGTCAACCTGCTGGGGCAGGGCCTCCATTCCCTGAGCGACTCGGGCTTCTCAAAGATCGATACCCGGGTCGATTTCTCAGGTTCGGAAATCCTGTTCAGCATCGAGTACGGTGACAGCAACGCCCTGATCGGCCTGGACAACAATACGGTTTACCGGTATAACGGGGACCGGTTCTTCAGGGTCGAGATGGAGGACCAGGAGTACCTTGGCGAAAGTTATCTCGACGATGCCGCCTGGCTGGAAAAGGACATCTTCGCCATTTCCACCATACTCGGAGGCTGTATGATCGTGGACGTAGTCAGCGGCGAAACCCAGAACATACTCAATTACCAGACCGGGCTTCCGGACGATGAGATTTATGCCATCGGTAAGGATCATAACCACGGCCTCTGGCTTTCCCACCAGTACGGCCTGACCCGGGTGGATGTGCGCCTGCCGGTGCGGTCTTACGAGAATTACCCGGGACTCGAAGGTAACCTTACCGCGGTGGCCCTGCTCGACAGTGTAATTTATGTGAGTACAAACGAGGGCATCTTTTACCTGGAGGAGAAAAAGGATTACGTGGAGCAGGAGATCGTGGTTAGGGTAAGTCCGCCACCCCCTCCCCAACCCAGGGAACCCGAGCCGGCCAGGATAGAGGAAACACCCGAGCAGCCTGCTCCCGAAACCACAGAGGAGGAACCCGAGCTGACGGTGCGGGAACGCCGGCTGCTCCGCCGCGAGGCCAGACGGGAAGCCAGGGTGGAGGATATAGAAAAGACGGAAGAAACAACTGCCCCCGAAACGGAAACGAGTAAAGCCGAAGTGCAGGAAGCTCCACAGGAGGAGAAGGTCGGGGGACTGCGATCCTTTTTCCAGAAGATCGGCGGCAAGACCAGGGAACCGGTAAAAGAGGAAGCGGCTGCCCGGACAACGGCTGCCCGGGCCCGGTACATCAAGCAGAAAATATACTCCCTGCAGTCGATCAGCCACGAATTCACGAGGCTGGGGGATTTCGAGGAAAAAGCCAAGGACCTGGTGCCGGTGGGTGATCGCATCCTGATCGCAACCAACGAGGGCCTGTACGAAATCGTGGATAAGGAACTGAAGATCATTCGCGACGGCTGGTATGTCGAAAGCATATTCCCGACGAAAGACCCGCACAGAATCTACGTGGTGACCGATGAAACAGCTTACAAGCTGGTCCTGGAGGAGGGCCGGTGGAGAACGGCAAAGAACTACAGTTTTGTGGGCGAAGAGATCCACTCGGTCTGCGAACAGTCCGACAGCATAACCTGGCTGGGATGCGATAACCGCAGTTACCGCATCCGGAACATCAACGAATCGGTCTCCAACATCGAATCCTTCGATTTCCACGAAAATTACTTCGACCCGGTTACCATGAGGAACATCCGCGATACGGTCTATTTCTTCCTCTCCAGCGGCATCTATTACTATATGGACGACAGCATCACGCGAACCGGAATCCTGCAGGAAGAATCCGTCTCCCGTATCCAGTTGTCCACCTGCGCCATCGCGTGGGTGCAGGCGGGTGACCGATGGATCAGCTTCCGGAACCAGGGAAATTACGAAAAGAAGGTGGACACCTACCTGAACCTCTTCGAGGATATCGAAGACCTTTTCCTGGATGCAGGAGGTAACGTCTGGGTGGTATCCGAAAACTCTTTCCTGCACAAAATAATCCGGAACAAGGTCGCCGACTACAGCCCTGATTTCGAGCTTTTCCTCAAATCGGTCTATAACGATGAGAAGATATACATGCTGGACCAGCTTCACTTCGATTATTACGACCGTTCACTGGTATTCAACCTGTCCGCTCCGTTCTATCTGAAGGACAATTCCACGAGCTACCAGTACTACGCCGAGGGCATGTCGGACGGATGGTCCGAATGGACCCGCTCGGGCGAACTTTCCTTTCCGGTCCTCCCGATGGGGAAGTTCACCCTGCACCTGAGAGCCAGGAATGTGCTTAACCAGGTGACCGAGGTAAGCAGCTTCCCCATCCTGATCCGTCCGCCCTGGTGGCTCTCCTGGCCCTTCCTGGTTGCATCCGGGCTGGTGCTGGTAGCCCTGGTGCTCGGCGTCATCCGCCTGAGGGTGCAGAAGCTGAAACGAGACAAGGCCATCCTTGAAGAAAAGGTCAGGCAGAGAACGGCGGAGATCCAGCGGCAGAAGGACGAGATATCCGATCAGAAAAAGGAAATCATGGACAGCATCCACTACGCACAGCGCATACAGAAAGCCGTCCTGCCATCCGATTCGAAGGTAGAGAAGGAACTGCCGGAACATTTTATCCTGTACCTCCCCAGGGATATTGTCAGCGGTGATTTCTACTGGATCTCATCGATCGACGACAAGATTGTTTTTGCAGCAGCTGATTGCACAGGCCACGGGGTTCCGGGCGCCTTCATGAGCATGCTGGGCGTTTCCTTTCTGAACGAGATCGTCAACAAAAGCAAGCGCCTGAGTGCAGGCAGCATCCTGAACGAACTGCGCGCCAACGTCAAGCATACCCTCTCCCAGTCCGAAGAAGGGGAATCCAGAGACGGGATGGATATTGCCCTCTGTGTGTTCGACCCGTCAAAGATGACGCTGCAGTATGCCGGCGCCTATAATCCGCTCTACCTGATCCGGAACGGCGAACTGACCGAATTCAGGGCAGACCGGATGCCCATCGGGATACACGCCGGAGAAGAGGCCGGTTTCAAAAACCATAACGTCAAGGTGGAACCCGGGGACTGTTTCTATATCTTTTCAGACGGATTCCAGGACCAGATCGGAGGAGAGCAGGGCAAGAAATTCCTGTCGAAATCCATGAAACTGATGTTCGCCGAGATCCACAAGCAGCCCATGACGAAACAGAAAGAGATCGTCTACAACACCCTCCAACAGTGGATGAAGGGTTTCCAGCAGGTTGACGACATCATCGTGCTCGGTATCCGGATTTAAACCTTACAGGTAATTTATACCGGTATTTCACTGATTTGGAATGATTCTAAATATTATTATCTTTGTCCGCTGACTCCGCCCTCCCGTAATCGTGGAGTGTTCGGGTTATAAAGAAGGGGGGAGAGACCAGGCTCAAGGAACCCCTAGCAACCTTCCCTGAAAAGGGAGAAGGTGCTAATACCTGGCCCGAAAAGGGAATTATAATTTGAGCGCTTATTATTTTTAACATGGAAAAAGAACATACGGACCTGATAACGGGCTCCGGGAAGACCGGTTCGCTGACGGACCATCCCGTTTACCGGGCACTGGAAACCAGGGTGCTGGTCATGGATGGTGCCATGGGTTCCCTGATCCAGGAATACGGCCTGACGGAATCGGACTTCCGGGGAAAGCAGTATGCCAATTTCCCCCACGACCTGAAGGGAAATAACGACCTTCTCTCCATCACAAAACCGGAAGTGATCCGTGAAATCCACCGTAAATACCTGGAGGCCGGTGCGGACATCATCGAGACGAACACCTTCAACGCCAACCGGTTTTCCCAGGCAGACTACCAGATGGAAAGCCAGGTTTACACCATGAACCTTACCTCTGCCAGACTGGCCCGGGATGAAGCGGACAGGTTCATGACAAAAGATCCTTCCCGTCCCCGGTTTGTGGCGGGCAGTATGGGACCCACGAACAAGACCGCGTCGCTCTCGCCCGACGTAAACAACCCCGGTTACCGTGCCGTGAGCTTCGACGACCTGGTCGATGCCTACATGGAACAGGCCAGGGGACTCATAGACGGGGGCTGCGATATCCTGGCCGTGGAAACCATATTCGATACCCTGAACGCGAAAGCCGCGATCTTCGCGCTTGAGCACCTTTTCCGGGAAACCGGCAAGACCCTGCCGGTAATTATTTCGGGGACCATCACGGATGCCAGCGGAAGAACGCTTTCGGGACAGACCCTGGAGGCCTTCATGCACTCGGTAAGCCACCTGGATGTACTTGCCCTTGGACTCAACTGCAGCCTGGGCGCCGTTGAGATGAGACCCTACCTGGAAGAGCTGTCGGCCAAAACGCATCATTTCGTAAGTGTTTACCCGAACGCGGGACTCCCCAATCAGTTCGGGGAATATGACCAGGGACCGAAAGAGATGGCCGGGTACCTTAAGGATTTTACGGATCACGGATTTGCCAACATTATCGGCGGATGCTGCGGCACCACCCCGGAACACATCCGGGAACTGCGCAAGGTTGCCGATGCAGCCAGCCGCAGGGTGCCTCCAAAAGTGGACAAAGGACTGAAAATCAGTGGTTTGGAAGCGCTTGCCGTCTATCCGGGCAGCAATTTCATAAACGTAGGCGAACGTACGAACGTCAGCGGTTCCCGGAAGTTCGCCCGCCTGATAAGGGAAGGGAACTACGAGGAAGCCCTTTCTATTGCGAAGCAACAGGTCGAGGGAGGCGCCCAGATCATCGATGTGAACATGGACGATGCCATGCTGGATGCCGAGAAGGAGATGCAAACCTTCCTCAACCTGCTCATGTCCGAACCGGATATCGCCCGTGTTCCGGTCATGATCGATTCCAGCAAGTGGTCGGTTATCGAGGCCGGTCTGAAATGCCTTCAGGGAAGGGCCATCGTGAACTCCATCAGCCTGAAGGAAGGGGAAGAGGCCTTCCGCAGTCAGGCCGTGAAAGTCCGCGATTACGGAGCGGCAACCATCGTCATGGCATTCGACGAGGAAGGCCAGGCCGTAACCTTCGAACGCAAGATCGAAATATTCCAGCGGGCTTACAACATCCTTACACAGGAGGTGGGATTCCCGCCCGAAGATATCGTTTTCGACCCCAACATCCTTACGGTTGCAACCGGCATCGAGGAACACAATAATTATGCAGTGGATTACATCCGGGCCGTGAAATGGATCAAGGAAAACCTTCCCCTGGCAAAGGTCAGCGGGGGCGTAAGCAACCTTTCCTTTTCCTTCCGTGGAAACGATACGGTCCGCGAAGCCATGCATTCGGCCTTTCTCTACCATGCCATCCGGGCAGGAATGGACATGGGGATCGTGAACCCTGGAATGCTGCAGGTTTACGACGAAATCCCGCCCGACCTGCTGGAGCTGGTCGAGGACGTGATCCTGAACCGGCGGCCCGATGCAACGGAACGGCTGATCCGACACGCGGAGCAGATCCAGGAAAAGGACGTTAAAACGGCCAGGGTGGAGGACGAATGGAGGGAAGCGTCCGTGCAGGAAAGGCTGAAGCATGCCTTGATCAAGGGGATTGCAGACCACATAGAGGAAGATGTACTGGAGGCCAGGAAGGCTTACCCCGCTGCCCTGGATATCATCGAGGGACCGCTGATGGATGGAATGAACGTGGTGGGAGACCTGTTCGGGGCCGGAAAAATGTTCCTTCCACAGGTGGTGAAATCGGCCCGTGTCATGAAAAAAGCCGTAGCCACCCTCCTGCCCTACATCGAAGAGGAGCGTAAGGTTGCCGGCAACCGGAGATCGGCAGGAAAAATCTTACTGGCCACGGTGAAGGGAGACGTGCACGACATCGGGAAAAACATAGTCGGGGTTGTTCTGGCATGCAATAACTATGAGATCCTCGACCTGGGCGTGATGGTCCCGGCCGAAAAAATCATCCGGACGGCCATCGAGGAAAAAGCGGACATTGTGGGACTCAGCGGGCTTATAACCCCATCCCTGGAAGAAATGGTCCACGTCTCCAAAGAGATGGAACGCAAGGGGCTAAAAATCCCCTTGCTGATCGGGGGTGCGACCACTTCCCGGATTCATACGGCCGTCCGGATCGAACCGCATTATTCCCAGCCGGCGGTCCACGTAAAGGACGCCTCCCGGAGCGTTACGGTAGCTTCCCAACTGCTGTCTAAAAGCCAGAGCACGGAATTCACCGAGATGATACGGAAGGAGTACCGGGAGCTCAGGGAAAGCTACAGGGACGCCGGGGTACAGGTGGAGTACCTGGGACTGGAGGAAGCCCGGGAAAACGCACTGAAGATCGACTGGTCAAAATCACCGATCCGTAAACCTGCTGAGATGGGCATCCGGGTGTTCCGGGACTATCCCATCGGGGAAATCCGTGAGTACATAAGCTGGATATTCTTCTTCCTGGTCTGGCAGCTCCGGGGCAAATGGCCGGACATCCTGAAGGATCCGAAGCAGGGAAAAGAAGCCCGTAAGCTTTACGAGGACGCGCTGCGCATGCTGGACTGGATAGAGAAGGAAAGGATTCTCAGCGCAAACGCCGTTCTGGGATTTTTCCCGGCCAACGCAGTGGGCGACGATATCGAGGTTTATTCCGATGAGGCCCGCTCCGGGAACCTGACCCATTTCATCAACCTCCGGTCGCAGGACCGTAAAAAACGGGGAACGCCCAACCTCTGCCTTTCCGATTTCATCGCGCCCCGCAGCAGCGGAAGGATCGACTACATGGGAGTGTTCGCGGTGACTGCGGGACTTGGTATCGAGGAACAGTTGAAAAAGTTCGAGAAGGATCATGACGATTACAGCAGCATCATGATCAAGGCACTCGCCGACCGGCTTGCCGAGGCCTTCACGGAACTGCTTCACGAGAAGGTACGCCGCGAAATATGGGGATACGTCCCCCATGAGAACATGAGCCTCGAGGACCTGATCCTGGAAAAATACCAGGGGATCCGGCCGGCGCACGGCTACCCGGCCTGCCCGGACCATTCCGAAAAGGAGACCCTATTTAACCTGCTGAAGGTCCCCGAGAACGCGGGCATTACCCTCACCGAAAACCATGCCATGTCACCCGCAGCCTCGGTCAGCGGACTTATCTTCGCAAACCCCGAATCGAGGTACTTTTTTGTGGGCAAGATCGGAAGGGACCAGGCCGCCGATTATGCCGCGCGCAAGGGAACGGACCTGGAAACGGTGGAGAAATGGCTCGCCAGCAATCTGAATTATAAATGATATGCGGCGATAAACCGCACGCAAATTAAATCTCAAAATCAAGATGAAGGTTATCGACAGGATACGGGAGACAAAAGAGACTCTTTTTTCGTTCGAGCTGCTGCCTCCCCTGAAAGGCCACAGCATTGAAAGGCTCTATGCCTCGATCGACCCCCTTATGGAATTCAATCCCATGAACATCAACATAACCTACCACCAGCACGAGGTGGTATATAAAACCATCAAGGGGAAACTGGTTGAAAAAATGGTCGTTCGGAAACGGCCGGGCACAGTGGCCATTTCGGCCGCGATCAAATACAAGTACGGGGTCACGGTAGTACCTCACATGATCTGCGGCGGCTTTACGCATGAGGATACTGAGGATGCCCTGATCGACCTTCATTACCTGGGAATGCATAACCTCCTGGTTATCAGGGGGGATCCGCCCAGGGGGGAAAAACGTTTCATCCCCGAGGAGGACGGTCATGCGCATGCCATCGACCTGGTGCGACAGATCATGAACATGAACAAAGGCATATACCTGGAGGAGGGCCTGGCCAATGCAAAACCCACCGACTTTTCCGTTGGTGTGGCCGGCTACCCAGAAAAACATTTCGAGGCCCCGAACATGAAATCCGACCTCCACTACCTGAAGGAAAAGGTCGATGCCGGTGCAGATTACATCGTGACGCAGATGTTCTTCGATAACCGGAAATACTTTGACTTCGTAGATCTCTGCCGTGCCGGGGGGATCCATGTACCCATTATCCCGGGACTGAAACCCATAACTTTCCTCAACGACTTCCGGCTCCTGCCCCAGACCTTCAGCATTGACCTTCCGGACGAGCTGGTAAAAGAGCTGGAGAAATGCAAGGATACCCCGGCGGCGAGGCAGGTAGGGACGGAATGGGCGATCCTGCAGTCCAGAGAACTGAAGGCTGCCGGTGTACCCGTATTGCATTATTATTCCCTGGGGATCTCGGACAACATACGTGAGATCGCCAGCAAGGTTTTCTGATGATGCAGGCGTCCCGGGGACGGACAATGCCAGGGCTGCGATGTTCCCGGGGAACGTTACCGGGTCACCGGCTGTAGATTTGCAGCAGAACCTATTTCTCCGGAACCTCGGCCAGTGTAAGCACCAGGTAGTCCCAGAATTTCTTCACGCTCTGGATGTGTACTTTTTCGTCCGGCGAGTGCGGGAAGCGAATGGTGGGCCCGAAGGAAATCATGTCCAGTCCCGGGTAAGCATCCCCGATGATCCCGCATTCGAGTCCCGCATGAATCACCTTTACCTCCGGTACCCTGCCGAAATCCCGCTCGTAAATCCGTTTCATGGTGGCAAGGATGGGCGAGTCCACATCGGGTTTCCATCCCGGGTAGCTCCCGCTGAGGGCGACTTCGGCACCGGCCAGTTCCATTACACTCTGGATGGACCATGACAGGCTGTCTTTTGCCGTATCGACCGAACTCCGCACCAGGCAGAGGATATCGATGGCGGATTCGGTTGATTCGACGATGGCCAGGTTGCTGGAGGTTTCCACCACCCCGGGCATCTCGGCACTCATGCGGATCACCCCGTTCGGCAGCCCGTAAACGATCCGTATCAATTTTTGCTGTGCTGCTGAATCTACCAGTCCGGCGGGCAATTCAACGGATTCGGCCCTGAAAGAGAGCCCGGGTTCGACGCTCCCCAGCTCATTCTTGTATATGGACTCGAATTCCTGGACGGCAGCCAGGAAATCTCCCTGATTTGTTCCCGGGACGGTAACCAGGGCAAAGCTTTCCCGGGGGATCGCATTCCGAAGGCTTCCTCCTTCAATGGCGGCAAGCCGCATACCGAATTCCCTTTCTGCATGATACAGAAACCGGCACAGGAGGATGTTCGAATTTCCCCGCCCCAGGTGTATGTCCAGTCCCGAATGCCCCCCCTTCAGTCCCGTAAGTGCCAGCCTGTATGCAATGTGCCCGGCCGGAACGGGCTGAGTGGAATGCTTCAGCCTGCCGCTGACGTCTATGCCTCCGGCACAGCCGATGTAAAGTTCGCCCTCGTCCTCCGAATCCAGGTTCAGCAGGATTTTGCCGTCCAGCATTCCCCCTTCCAGCTCAAATGCCCCCGTCATTCCGGTTTCCTCGTCCACGGTAAGGAGGACTTCCAGGGGACCGTGTTTCAGGTCCGGGTCCGCCAGCACGGAAAGCGCGGCGGAAATTCCAATGCCGTTATCGGACCCAAGGGTAGTACCTTCCGCAGTGACCCATTCCCCGTCGATATAGGCCTCAATGGGATCTTTCTCGAAATCATGCACCGTATCGGAGTTTTTCTGGGGCACCATATCGAGATGTCCCTGCAGGATGACCCCCTGCCGGTTTTCGTACCCGGGACTGGCGGGTTTTTTTATAACGACGTTGCCCGCCTGATCTACCAGGGTTTCCAGTCCCAGTTTCTCCCCGTACGCCTTTGCGAATTCAACGGCTTTCCCCTCTTTTTTCGAGGGCCTGGGAATCTGGGTCAACTCATGAAAGATTCCCCAAAGGGCCGAGGGTTCCAGTTTTTTTATTTCCGAGCTCATATGATTTGTTTTAGTGAAGTTTCACTCGTCCGTTGCGGCGGGTATGCCTTTCGAAGGAAGGACGGCTAATCCTGCGGCGTACCGCTCTGCCCGGAGGGCAGTTCCAGCCCGTACCCTGCCTTACGGTCGGCTTGCAGGAGCTTGTAAGCGAGGAAAATCGAAATAAGTCCGCAAACCACCAGCATCAGGATGGGTATGGTATAGTTATAGACCATCTGTCCGGCCCGTATGGCTTCCAGGTTCGGCTTGTTCGAAAGGTCAAGCACGGCACCGATGCCCCAGAAGAACAGTCCGAGTCCCCAGTTCTGTATGGTGAACATCGTCGCATAGGCGGTCCCCAGCCTGCTTTCTGCAACGATCTTGGCCACGGAAGGCCACATTGCCGCCGGGACGAGTGAGAAGGCAATGCCCAGCGACAGCAGTCCAAGGTATCCCAGTGCAATGCTGTTAAAAAGAGACAGTGAAACATGGGCAAAGATCAGCAGCAGGGATCCCAGGATCATGATGGAGGCCGCCTTTCCCCTCCGGTCGACCATATTCCCGAATATCGGGGTAAACAGGATGGTGCCCAGGGGTATGAGACTGGCGGTTTTGGGCCCGTTCTGGAGCCACACGCTCAGGGTATCCTTCCAGAGCGAAGCAATGAAACCGACAAAAAGGCCAAAGATCACTACAATGGAAATAAGCTTCGCGGTGCGATTTTTAATGTTGGCCGGAACCAGGGAAAAAGCCAGCCCGAAAACGAAAAAGGTAATAACCACAAGCGCATTGCCCAGGGCTGTACTTCCGAAGACCACCACCGAGGCGCTTCCGTCACTGGGCAGGTCATAGGAGAACCCGAACTTGTTCACCAGCAGGTCAGGCGCATACTGGATGAAGGGGAAAACAGCCGCATAAAATGCCAGGCAGAGAAATGCGATGTAGAGAAAGGATGGATTCCGGATCAGTTTGAACAGGTCTGAAAACCGGAACTCCTCCTTGGGTCCCTCTGCTGCAGCCG
Source organism: uncultured Bacteroides sp. (assembly GCA_964575235.1). Classification (GTDB taxonomy): domain Bacteria; phylum Bacteroidota; class Bacteroidia; order Bacteroidales; family SM23-62; genus SM23-62. Next base: position 14,492 of record CAZNQG010000029.1, on the reverse strand, counting down.
CATCCTGCCTGTCGATCCTGAGATCGAAAAAGATGTAGACCACAAACAGGATCAGTCCGATGCCGATCAACGTGGCGGCAAAACTGACGGCCGGGGCCACCATTCCCTTGGCAATGTCAATGGATACCGCCATCCCGACAGCTGTGCCGAGCCTCCCGAATCCCATGTTGATCGCCATGGCCAGGGCCAGTTCGTATCCCTTGAACCATTTGACAATCGTCCGGGTGGCAACCACACAGACCACTTCGAGCCCGGATCCGAACATGATCCTCCCGACGATCATCATAGTCAGGGTGATCTGGTGCCCTTCCCCGAAAAATCCGTGGGCTGCGGCTGCCGTAATGCTCGCCCCGATGGTTGCGAGTCCCCCAAAAACCAACCCCGCAGCCCGGATGCTCCATTTATCCAGGATCATCCCGCCTACGATGATCATGCCGAACATATTGGCAATGGTTGTCAGCCCGATCAACCGGCCGAATTCTTCGGAGGTAAATCCCATCTGGCTCTCCATGAGGCCTTTAAGACCCGAGAAGAAATCCTGGAACCAGTACGTTCCGAGCATCAGTATACTGACCAGCACCAGCATCAGCCAGCGCAGGGCCGGTGTATCGCGCAGATTCTTGTTTGCTTTTTCCATGATATGGTTATTGATCTTTGGTAATTTGCGGATTCGTAAAAATAAGAAAAATAACATCCCTGCTACCTGACACCCGTCAGGTAGATATAAATAAATGTTAAAAAGCCTCCGGTTCATAATCCTTTGCCCGTGAAGCCTTAGATTTGGAATGGATTTTGATCCGTCAGGCACAAAAGCAATCTTATGAGAAGTTTTCAATTCCTTTTTTTCACAGCAGTCCTGCTTTCCCCCTTGTCCCTCGCCGCACAGGATGCAAAGGTTCACTGGATTTCCATCGAAGAGGCGGAAAGGCTTTGCCGGCAGAATCCGAAAAAGATCATGGTGGATGTCTACACCGACTGGTGCGGGTGGTGCAAGAAGATGGACCGGGAGACCTTCGGTCACCCGGTGATCGCCGAATACATCAACAAACACTACTACGCGGTCAAGCTGAATGCGGAAGGAAAGGAAGACATCACGTTCAACGGTACAACTTACCGGTACGTTCCGCAGGGAGCCAGGGGCTACCATGAACTGGCCGCGGGACTCCTGAGCGGGAGGATGTCCTTTCCCTCGATCGCTTACCTGAACGAGAAACTTCAGTTGCTGGGAGCCGTGCCCGGGTACATGACCCCGGGCTCCATCGAGCCCCTGCTCAACTATATCGCGGAGACCAAGTATACCATCCAGAGCCTGGAGGATTACCAGAAAACCTTCCAGAGCAAGCTGGGACAGTAAGCCTCGGGATTCCTTCCCCTTTTTTCTTATCTTTGATTCTGTACCCAAACCGCTCTGTGGACTATGGTACGAGTGGGATACATCCTTTTCCTCCTGTCGTGGGCATGCACGGTTTCTGTTTTCCCTCAGGCAGATACTTCAGCCGGTCTTCAGTTGGATCTGCTGCAGGCCGGGGATATTGTTTTCTCCATTGACTCCAGCAGGTTGAATGTAATTTCCGCCGGGCGTATTTCGAAGAACCTGGACGAGCTGCCCCTGACGGTGTACGTGATATCCCATGAAGAGATCCTGCGAAACCGGTATACTTCCCTGATCGACGTGCTGAACGCCCTGCCCGGCATCAACACGGCAAAACCAGGGTACGGCGAACTTGGCGAGAGTTTCCAGATCTGGGGTTTGACGGGAAACCTGTACACGAAGATCCTGATCAACGGACTGCCGGTAAAGCCTTCGGTTGTCCCGGGAATGCCCATCGGCAGCCAGTTGCCCATCCGGCAGGCAGAAAAGATCGAGGTAGTGTACGGTACCTCCTCGGCCGTTTACGGGGCGGATGCGGTTTCGGGTGTAATAAACATCATCACCAAGGTAGCCGACAAGGGCACCTTTGTTCGGGGTGATCTAAGCCTGGGGGAAGACGGGTACAGTTACTTCAACTTCTTCCTCGGAGGCAAGGGCGGGAAGAACAACAACATCCTTCAGTACAGCTTTTACGGCAGCCATTCGGATTATTCCAGCATGGATATCGGGAATACGGACCAGGACATATACAACCCGATGAACCATTACCAGCAGCAGGGCGCCACCTTCGAGATCGGGGGAACGGTATACGAGGCCCTCGAAATCGACGAGGCACTGCTCCTGAGGAATAATATCTCCCCGCGAGAAGTCATGGACACCCTTTACGGCCCCCATTACGAAGGAAGCCTTACCCAGCCCGAAGTGGAATCCCTTTCGGCATCCTCGCATATGCTGGGACTGGACCTGAAGTTCCGGGGCATCGTCCTTTCCTACAACAAGATGTACCGGCGCAGCCACAGCAGCCTCGGGCTTTCACCGGTATACTACAAGTACAATAACCCACAGAATTTCTGGGGCGAGAACATCCACCGTTTCAGCCTTGGCTACGTAAAGGAATTTAAAAGGTTCTCTTCCTCCACACACCTCTGCAACCTGACCTACCGGATGGACAACAACTCGAACCTGGGCGTGACCTTCATCCCGGCGACGGATAAGGTTTACCGGTATTCGGCTTCCGACGACCTTTTGTTCGAGCAGGTGTTCTCCGGTTCGCCTGTCGGAAACCTTGAACTGGTTGCAGGTTTTTCCTACCAGCAATCCGGCAACCTGCCGGTGACGAACTACCTGTTTGCACCCTTTGACCGGAAGAACTATCACGCCTACGACCTGCAGGTGGAGTCACAGGATACGGTGCTGGGGGACTTCGGGCTGAATCCGGTGAATTACAATAACCTGTCCGGTTTCCTTCAATTCTACTACAGGCTTGGACAGTTCAGGTTCCTGGGGGGACTCCGCTACGACCGGAACACCCTCTACGGCAACGATTTCAGTCCCCAGTTGGGAGTGCTTTACAAGAGCAGGGGACTCCTGTCCGCCCATCTTTCCTACGGCAGGGCCTACAAGGCCCCTCCCTCATCCCTTGTGTTTCAGTCCCTCGCCTTTGTCCAGGAAGACGGGCAGATCCGGTACCGGGTGCTTCCCAATCCCTCGCTTAAACCCGAACAATTCAACTCCCTGGAACTGGGCATCAGCCGGCCCGTCTTCAAGAAAAGGGCTATGCTGCACCAGACCTTCTATTATTACCGGATCACGGATCACATCGTGCCCCAGACCCTGCCCATGGCCGATTTCAGTTACCCGAACGCAGCCAACGATTCCGTGAAAACCTGGATCAACAATTCGGAATCGGTTTCCCACGTCATCGGCAGCCAGACCACCCTGAAATTCACCGACCTGGTCCGCTCGGTCCACCTGGATGCGGAAGTAAGCCTGAGCTTTCTGAACCGGCACGACCACCTCCCGAACGTGATTGACATAGCCAAGGAATACATGACCCTGATGCCCAAGCATTCCGGGAAGCTCAGGATTTCGCTCAAGCCGGTAAAGAACCTGAACGTGTACGTCGAAAGCCTCTGGATGACATCCTGGCTGCGCGTTCTGATTCCCTTTGAGAGCCTGTATAATGAACTGTTTAACGACGCAGACGGGTATTATGTCATGAACGCTATGGCGGGGTATAACCTCAGCGAAAACCTGCATGTATTCCTGAAGGTCACCAATCTTTTCGATGAAAAATACGGAAGCGTCAACGCGACGATCCTCGAAGAAAACCTGGTGTACAATCCGCAACTCCGAAGGAGCATAAGCTTTGGCCTGTCCTACCGGCTGAACTAGGCCGGGGACCGGCGGAGCCAAACGGAAGAATAAACCGTAATAATGGAAAGATCAAACAACAGCAAGCACATCGTCAAGCTCCTGAACCCGGGTATCCTGGTCTTATTCCTGGTCGTCCTGGCGCCCCTCCATGCCCAGGTATCCGGCCCGGTTATACTTGGGTTTGCCGCAGAGGATTCCGCATGGGCGGCCATCATGTACCGGCAGGCCATGGATCATTACGGGAAGGGCCGCCTTGATACGGCCCTGGATGCGGCAGGCGAGGCCCTCCACGCAGCCATGCGCTCGGACCGGGAAGACATCGAAGTTTCAACCCTCCGCCTGATTGCGGCCATCTACCGGGAACAAAACCTCCCGGGAGATGCCATCCCCTATTATATGAGGATTGCCAACACCCTTGAAACCAGGGGTGATACAACCGAATTGCAGTACGTCTACCGCAGCATCGCTCAACTGTATCACCTGGAGGAGGTGTACGATAAGGAAGGGGAATATTATACATCCGCTCTCAGGCTCTGCGGGCAAAACCATACCGGGGAAAAAGCGGAACTGACGGAAAAGATCGGTGTGGCCTACCTGGCTGAGGGCATGTACGATTCCGCCGCTGTCTATCTCCAGGCTGCAAAGGACATCTGCGGTGAAAAGGATCGGACCAGGATACTCGGCCTGCTCGTGAAGACCTACAACCGGTCCGATCAGTACGAAGAGGCCCTGCGGTGCAACCGCCTGCTTTTTGACCGGTACCTGGGGTCGGAGGATTACGAAAAGATGTCCGCAGTCAAGAACAACATCGGGTATAACCTGACTTTCCTTGGGGAATACGAGCAGGCAGCGTCGGAATACCAGGAAGCAATCCGCTACGGTGAGCAGGCGGGCATCCCGCAAAAAGACCTGGCCGGAATGATGGCCAATGCCGGGATCTGCTACCAGAACATGAAGAGGAATAAGGAAGCCAGGCCCTATTTCCAGCAGGCGGTCAGGGCTTACAGCGAAGCCGGCAGGCCGGCCGAGAAATCGCACCTGGAGAACATGCTTGCCCTGGTCTATTACCACGAGGGGGATCTTTACAATGCGGGACTCTTCAGCAGGAATTCTATCGAATCCGCCCGGGAAGCATCCGATCCGGCTGCCCTTTCCGAAGGATATCTCACCTATTCCAGGATCCTGAGGGAAGGAAACGATCCCATCAAGGCCCTTGAATACTACGAACGATATCTCGACATACGAGATTCCCTGGAACTCGAGGAAAAACTCAGGGAACAGGATCTGGCGCGGCGAAAATACCAGCTTGAAAAATCCGAAAAGGACCTGAAGATAAAACTCAAGGAGGAACAGGTCCGGGAACTGGCCATACAGCAACTCACCCTCCAATTGGAAAAGGAGGAACAGGAAAAGGAACTGATGCGGAAGGAGAACGATGTGAGGCTCCTGGAACAGGAACGCCTGAGGCAATCCCTTGTGATAACGCAACAGGAGCATGCGGCGGAAAGGCAGCGGAGACAGAACCAGATCCTGGAACAGGAGAAAAGCATCGCGGAACTTCGTCTGCAGCAGGAAGTCAGGGAAAAGGAGCGGCAGGAACAGGAGATCATGATGCTGGAACAGCAGAAAAAGCTCGACCAGCTTGAAATTGCACGGAGCAAAACGGCCCGGAATGTACTGATCGGGTTCGTCATCGTCGTTGTGCTGATCACCGGGTTGATCGTGGCAAGCCTGATCTCCTCGAGAAGGAAGAACATTTTGCTTGCAAAGCAGAAGGAGGAGATCGAGGGAAAGAACCGCGACCTGGAAAACAAGAACGAGGAGATCATCGCACAGCGGGACGAGATTGAGGCCCAGCGTGACCTGGTTTCCAGGCAGAAGGATGAGATCGAGCAGTACAACCTCGAGGTGATGAAAAGCATCGAGTATGCCCGGAAGATCCAGTCATCCACCCTGCCGGACCTGTCATCGCTGAACACAAGCATTTCAGAGTACTTCGTCTTCTTCAGGCCAAGGGATATCGTAAGCGGGGATTTCTTCTGGACGGCAACGGTCGAGGACACCACCGTGCTGACGGTATCGGACTGCACCGGTCACGGGGTGCCCGGGGCTTTCATGAGCATGCTCGGGATGTCGCTCCTGAAAGAGATCGTACAGAAGGAATACATTACCCTCCCGGGTGTGGTCCTGCGCAGGCTCCGGAAAGGCATCATCGCTGCCCTGGGGCAGAAGGGGATCTCCGGCGAGCAGCGTGACGGGATGGATATGTCCCTGGTCAGCATTGACCATGCATCCCGCAAGGTCCAGTTCGCAGGCGCCTATAACCCATTGTACCTGGTGCGTAAAAAAAACCTGCCGGTCCCCCAAATGGAAGGCATAACCGAATTCGAGGACGAAACGGAAGGTCCTTTCGCATTGTACGAGGTCAAGGCCGATAAGATGCCCATCGGCTATTACGACCATATGGACAAGTTTGCCACCCGTGAGCTGGATATGCTGGAAGAGGACAATTTTTACCTGTTCACCGACGGGTTTGCGGACCAGTTCGGGGGACCGAAGGGTAAAAAGTTCAAATACAAGCCTTTCAAGCGTTTGTTGCTGAGCAATGCCCACCTGTCGATGCAGGAGCAAGAGGAGGTCCTGAACAATACCCTTGAGAAATGGATGGGCAACATCGCCCAGGTGGATGATATCTGCATCATAGGGCTCAGGATCGGCAAAGGATCATAAACAGGAAACCGCCGCTTCCGGAATGCATCCGGATCACTTTAAATTAAAAAAGTCTAATCCCCTGCAGGTCCCAACGGCAGGGAAAGGATTTCCCCGTACTGTGAAACCGGGTACCGGCCGTTCAGCATGGTTTGTCCGCCGAGGCTGATCTCAACCTCTGCGAGATCGGGTATGCGGTAGTACAGAGCATTGGTCCTGACGGGCAGCCGGGGGGAGGCATCCGGACTCCTCAGGGCATCCGTTTTCCCGGTTTTCCGCAGCCGCATGCTCAGCACCTCGGAATCCGGGGTCCCCCCTTCCTGTACGCCCCTCCTTTCGGAGAACTCCAGGATCTCGATGTTATCGAACAATTCATCTCCGGAGGGTGTGATGTAAAAGGTGTAGGTATACTTCTCCTCGAAGGATTTCCCGGTGAAAAGCTCCAGGTATTGCCTTTCGATTTCATCCAGGCGCCGCACTGCATAGTCGGATACCGGGGTCGCGTTGTTTCCCGTGAGCATCATGAAACGCTCGTACCTCAGTTCGAGAATGAAATCGGCAGCCTCCTCCGCTTTTTCGTCTATGGTCTTGACCAGGAGTTGTTCTTTCAGTACCGGGACCCGTATAAAGGATGTATCGGTCAGGATGGTCTTGTAAAAGGTATCGATCGACATGGCCGTGTTCCGTTCCATGGAAAGCTCGGTAAACAGGGGGCCTTTGGGAAATGAGCCCGGAAGGGAGACCTGCTGACCCGGAGGCGGAGCCTGCCTGTAATCGAAAATCAGTCCCTCCCGCCCCAGCCGGAGAAGCCCGGAAAGGTCCGTCTGGCCAGAGACCTGCCTCACCAGGTAGAACCGTTCCGGGTCCGTCTCCTCGAAGGTCTCAAGCCGGATCCCCGAAATCCGGTAGGAATCGCTGTTTCGCACAGGCACATCCTCCAGGCTAAGCAATTTTTCAGCGAAACGGTAATACGGTCCCCGGACGGTCCGGGTCCGGGTCACATCCAGGCTGAGCCTGAAGGTGGTCCTTGGCAGGGAATACACATATCCTTCCAGAACCAGCGAATCCCCTGTCGCCAGGGGCCTGGTTTCCACGATGTTCATCGGGGTGCTGCAACCTGCCAGAAGCAGGGTGAGGGCTATCAACAGATCAATGTTCCGTTTCATCTCTTGAACCTTTTAAGTACTGGAAAGCAAGTCCCATGGATTCGATGATGTCTCCTGCTATAAGGGATTCCTCGGAAGAGGCCTCGGCGGCGAGGTCTCCCGCCAGCCCGTGCAGGTATACACCCAGCAGTGCGGCATTCCCGGGAGCGTAACCCTGTCCCAGAAGGGACAGAATGATCCCGGTCAATACATCCCCGCTGCCCGCCGTGGCCATGCCGGGATTGCCGGTTGTGTTGAACCAGCAGCTCCCATCCGGGAATGCGATGCTGCTGTGAGCCCCTTTCAGCACTACAATGACCCGGTGCCTGCGGGCAAATTCGATCTGCATCCGGTGCCGGCTGTAGCCATCCTCCGCTTTTCCTGCCAGCCTTTCGAATTCCCTTGGGTGGGGTGTCAGGATGGTGTTCTCGGGAAGCAGCCCGATCCATTCCGGGTTCGCCGAGATCAGGTTCAGTGCGTCCGCATCAATCACCATGGGTACCTTCACCGATTCAAGCAGGGTCTTCAGGGCCTTTGCGGAATTGGGTTTGCATCCAAGCCCGGGACCCACCCCCACCGCCGAGAATCCATCAAGATCCGGGGCTTGCGAAAAAATGATGTCACTCTGGTCTATGCTGATGAGTGATTCGGGCACGGCGGTCTGCAGTATTTTATAACCGAACCTGGGCACATGGCTGGTGACCAGTCCGATCCCTCCCCTGAGGCAGGCCTTTGCCGCCAGCACGGCAGCTCCCATCATGCCATAGCAGCCCGCAATGAGCAGGGCATGCCCGTAATTTCCCTTGTGATCGAATTTCCTCCGGGGAATCAGCAGGGCGGATAGGTACTCGGCCAGCAGGTAACGGTAAGGGGTTCCTTCCTCCTCCAGTATCTTCGGATGCAACCCGATGGGCAGGACCTCCCAGATGCCGGTGTATTCCTGGTTCTCCGCAAAGAAAAACGAAAGCGAGGGTGCCTGGAGGGCCAGGGTGTAATCCGCCTTCAGGATGCCGTCCGGATCATTCCCCCGGTTATCCTCTCCGAACAGGCCGCTGGGCATGTCTATCGCAATCCTCAGGTTCGGCAGGCCGTTCACCCGTGAGATCACCTCCGCCGCAAGTCCTGTGACCTTCCGCTTCAGTCCCGAGCCGAACAGGGCATCCACGATGACCGGCGACGGATCGTCTATGGCCAGTTCCCCCACCTTCCGGATTTCCCGGATGCGCACCCTGCCCTCCGAACGCAGCCTTTCGAGGTTGGTTGCCGCGTCCGGTGAAAGTTTCGAAGAGATGCGGACCATGCAGACCTCCACCGGGTAATTCTTCCCCGAAAGCATCCTGGCCACGGCCAGTCCGTCCCCCCCGTTGTTCCCGGGACCGATCAGGAACACGAAGGGAATTTCGTTCCCGAAGACATCCGAGATCCAGGAAGCGATCTGCATGCTCGCCCGCTCCATAAGGTCGATGGAGTCGATGGGCTCGTTTTCAATGGTGTAGGCGTCGATGCGGCGGACCTGCTCTGAGGTGAAAATTTTCATGGTTATACAAAAATAGCACGTCCACAAGAGATTTTAATCATAATCCCGAGAAAAAAAGATTTCTATATTTGTCGAACCATTCATTACAAACTAAAACTACGGTTATGTTAAAAGGACACCCGAAAGGGCTTCTCGTCGCATTCTTTGCCAACATGGGGGAACGGTTCGGCTATTACACCATGATCGCCATTTTCGTTCTGTTCCTGCAGGCAAAATACGGATTCGAATACGCCATTGCCAGTCAGTATTTCGGCATCTTCCTGGCATGCGTTTACTTCCTTCCCCTGTTCGGAGGCATCATTGCCGACCGGCTCCTGGGATACGGGAAGACCATCAGCCTGGGATTGATCGTCATGTTCACCGGCTACCTGATGATCGCCATCCCGACCAGCATGGATGGGGGACTGCCGCTGATCATTGCGGGACTCGCCGTCATCAGCATCGGGACCGGGCTCTTTAAGGGTAACCTTCAGGCCCTCGTTGGCAACCTCTACGACGACCCGAAATACAGCCAGAAAAGGGACGTGGCCTTCAATATCTTTTACATGGGAATCAACATAGGCGCCATGTTTGCTCCGACGGCCGCTGAATCGATCAGCAACATGATGCTCCGCAGGTACGATCTCTTCTATAAAGCGGACATACCCGCCCTGGCACACCGGTTCCTGGGCGGAGACGGCTCGGTCGCTGAGAGCCTCCGCGGATTCGCGGCCGACCAGCCGGCCTTTGCCGGGATGGGCGGGGACCTGGTTCATTTTTCGGAGTATTACATCAACCATCTTGCCGAGTCCTATCATTGGGCCTTCGGGGTTGCATGCCTTTCCCTCGTTGCTTCCATGCTGATCTTCTGGGGCTTCCGGAAGCATTACAGGCATGCCGACATGACCGAGAAACAGAAGTCCAAAGATGAAAGCCTCCGCGGGCAAATGGTCGTGCTGAGTCCCGCTCAGGTCCGTGAGCGGATGATCGCCCTCTTCCTGGTATTCTTCGTGGCCATGTTCTTCTGGATGTCCTTCCACCAGAACGGGGCTGCCATGACGGCTTTTGCAAGGGACTACACCGTCGATTCGGTGGGAAAATACACCAATATCTGGTTCGATCTTTTCGGCCTCCTGCCCATATTCCTTTCCCTGATCGGGTTGATCTTTGTGATCCGTCCCAGGAGCTCGACCAGCCAGAGACTCATCGGGGCCATCACCTTCCTGGGTTTTGCCGTCCTCGCCTGGCTCCGGATCAGAGGGTATTCGGGTGACAATGACTTTACACCACAGAAGTTCCAGCACTTCAATCCCTTCTTTATCGTGGCCCTCACTCCCGTCATCGTCGGCTTTTTCACCTGGCTGGCAGCCCGGGGCAGGGAACCTTCCGCCCCGAAAAAGATCGGCATCGGCATGATCATTACAGCTCTCGCATTTGTCATCATGGTGATCGGTTCCCTTAGCCTGATGGGCTATTCCCCCGCCGAGCTGGGAGAGATCCGCGCCCCGGCGGACAGCCTGGTCGGGCCCTACTGGCTCATAATGACCTATTTTACCCTGACCATTGCAGAACTGTTCCTGAGCCCCATGGCATTATCCTTCATCTCGAAGGTATCCCCGCCACAGTACAAGGGAATGATGCAGGGAGCATGGCTGGCGGCAACGGCCATCGGCAATTACGGTGTGGCGCTCGTGGGACTGCTGTGGAACAAGGTGCAGCTATGGATTTTCTGGGGGATCCTGGTTGCAGCGTGCCTGATGGCCGCAACCTTTATCTTCTCCATCCTTAAAAAACTCGAAAAGGCGACCGCATCCTGAGAATGCTTCCAACGGCGAACCCGTAACATGCCCGGATCCCTTTGAATCAGGGTAACTAATCAGGCGGAATGGAACGGGGCTGTCTCAAAAGGGGCAGCCCTACTCTATCCCCGGGGATGCTAATTCGTAACGTGCTTATTTACTGCGTAAGAAATGCCAGGTTACTCCATTAGCATCCCCCGGAATCTGTAAATGAGGGACTTTTGAGACAACCCCGTTCGCTTATTTCTTATCGCTCCTTTTCTTGATGATCTTTCGGGGGTGATACCGCTGCAGGGGGATGCGGTAGGCAAGGGTGTAATTGATGACGATGCTGGCCTTTTTGTCTCCGGGACCGAAACCCGGGATGTTGTAGGGCTCCACCTGGATGTCCTCTATTTGTGCAAATTTGAAGTTGGCCAGAACGGACCATCCCATGAAGAAATTCCGGAAAACCTCCACGCGCAGGCCAGCCACCAGCGATACCCAATGTGCGTTGATCTCGTTTTCCGACAAACTGGCCCCGTCCAGGTCCCCGAAATAGCCTTCCCGGATGTGGATATCGTCGACCTGGTGTGTCATATAGGCGATCCCGTAACGCAGGCCGGCATACATCATCTCGTACACATTGGTCTCCTCGTATTTCAGTAGGTTAATGTCCACTCCCCCCCTGGCGAAGATGCCGCTGGAACCGTAACGGTAGGTATCCCGGTCCACCACCACGTTCTGGTACCCGAACTCGATCACCGGGTAAATATCCTGCCAGGCCTCATAATCGATCGAAAAAGTATAGATCTTGCGTTCCGGCTCAAAATACAGCAGGGCAAGGCCGGCCACGTCGAAACCGATCCTGGGTCCCCTGACCCGGAGGCTTCCCTGGTGGACCGTGTCCGGGGCGTTATCGCTCCTCTGCGCTGCAAGACGGCTACCGGGCTGTATCAGCAACAGCAGTGTCAACAGGAGGCCTGATGTATATTTTAAGGTTCTCTTCATCCGTTAGGTCCACAAGGGGTTCTGCTATGGCAATCGTGTCGATGGCATTTTTCTGGTAACTGAGCCAGTAAATGTTATGGTGGGCGGTAAATCCGCATTCATAGGAGACCATCACAAGAATCGGGGTGTGCCAGATCCGGATGGTGTCGGTGAGGGTGTCCACACGGAAAACGAAACTCGTGTATTCCTCCGGGTCGCCGGGCAGGGGGAATTCGATCGATCCCCTGTCCGAAGCTTCGTCATACAGGAGGCTGTCCGGCCTTGAAGCCCCGTAGAAGGTCAGCTTGCTGAGCAGCGTATCCCGCTCCCCCGCATCGTCCCGTACGTAAAATCCCGCATTGGCCCTGGATATCAGTTCCTCCGTACAGATGGTTTCCCTGTTCTCGCAGGCGTTGCCCGAGATCAGCAGCAGGATGACCAGCAGCGGGGAAATTCGGTTCAATGCAAAGGAATTTAGGTCATTCGAAGATAGAAAAACTATTTGAAGATTAATTCGTAATTTTCCATTACACCAAAACCGGACTACCCATGAGAGCATCGCATGCCCTAAGGATCGCAGCAGCCCTTTTCTCCACCCTTCCTGCCGTGGCTCAGGATTACCCCATCGAAACCGTGGTCCAGACCGGGCATTATGCAGCGGTCACCGCGGCTGCCTTCAGCAGGGACGGGCGCTTTGCAGCCACGGGCAGTGCCGACAAGATCGTGAAGCTCTGGGAGGCTTCCTCCGGCAGGGAAATACGGTCCTACATAGGGCATACCCACGACATCCGGTGCCTGGCTTTTGGTCCAAGGGGACAATACCTGGCCTCTGTGGACCTGGACAACCATCTGAAGATCTGGGAGGTCCCGACCAGCAGGGAGGTACTGGATGTTTTCCGGGAAGGGGACCGCATACTGTCCGTGGATTTCAGCCCGGACGGTAATTCGTTCATAGCCGGCACGGAGCGGAACCACGCCGTACGCTACAGCCTGGAGGACGGTTCGGAAACTCAGCGTTACAGGCCGGATACGGCCGATATCCCCATGCAAAAAAACTTCGGGTACCCCACGGCCCTCTCCGTCGAGGTCAGTCCCGACGGAAAAACACTCCTGACCGGCAGCAACGACCGCACCGCCTTCCTGTTCGACCTGCATTCGGGAAAGCAGATCCGTAAGTTCAAGAGCGACCGGAGCTCCTGTACCTCCTGTTCCATAAACGCCCATTTTTCGCCTTCGGGCGGGGAAATCGTTGCGGGGAACATGGATTCGGTCCTGGTATGGAATACCTCGACTGCCGAAGCCCTGCGCCGGATGAAATCCCGCAGGGGCGGCTGGGGAACCGCCTTCTTCAGCCGGGACGGCAGGTATATTGCGTCCACACTGTACGGTAACTGCCACGTCTGGGATGCATCCAGCGGAGAACCGCTGGCGGTTCTGGAAGGCCACCTGAAGGATGTTACGGATATCCGCTTCCATCCCCTGAAAAACCTGTTGATCACGGGCAGCGAGGACCGTACGGCAAAGATCTGGAAAATACCATCCGGCAAGGAACTCCTGAGCCTCAGGGGATACCTGAACGACGTCGATGAAAAGATCCTCAGTGATGGATATATGTACTGGGTGGCTTTCATGAACGAAATCCGGCTGAGCCCTGACGGTAAGTATGCTGCCATCGGTAAAATGGGTAACCTGGCCCGCCTGTATGATTTCCATACGGGGAAGCCTGTGCAGGTCTACCGTGGACACGAAGGCATGGTTATTTCCCTGGATTTCAGTCCCGACGGAAAACTCCTGGCCACCGGTGCGGCAGACGGCACGGCGAGGATATGGGAGGTCATGAGCGGCAGGATGCTGGCCTGCCTGCCGGAACGAACGGCCGACATACCCTGCTTCTCGGTGGATTTCAGTCCCGACGGAAAACTCCTGGCCACCGGGAGCTGGGACGGCATGGTGAGGATATGGGAAGTGGAAACGGGAAGGCTTCTGCAGCGCATCCGGGCGCACGATGACGTTTCGCCTTATTCCGTGCAGTTCAGCCATAACGGGTTGTATGTAATCAGCGGGGGACTGGACCGCAAACTGAAGATGTTCGAGATCGATACCGGCGAGGAAGTCCGGGAATTCATTGGCCACACCAACGTCGTATCAGCCGTCAGGAGGCATCCCATTGACAACCGGATGGTCACGGTGGGCTGGGACGGAAAGGCCCGGCTCTGGGACATCGCCACCGGCATGCAGCTAAGGAAGTATACGGCCCACCGGGCCAGGCTGCAGGCGCTTGACATCGACGAAACGGGTAAAACCATGGTAACGGGAAGCGACGACAATACGGCCAAGCTCTGGGATATCCGGACGGGAGAGGTGATCCGGACCTTCGAGGGCCACCGGGGCACGGTAAGTTCCGTAGACATCGATTCCTCCGGGCATTGGCTGGTCACGGGAAGCCACGACGGCACGCTGAAGGCCTGGGACCTGCAAACCGGGGAACTTCTCCTGACGTATCTGTTCCTGGGTGAGGATGACTGGATGGTATCCACGGCGGACGGGCATTTCGATGCTTCCGAGGGTGCCCGCAGGTCCATTTTCTTCGCCCGTGGTACAGAGCT
>CAZNQG010000028.1:0-33835 GCA_964575235.1 uncultured Bacteroides sp. | reverse complement strand
ATCCAGGGCAGCATGAAGGCGGTCAGCATGAGCAGCAGAAGAGGTGCATGTCGCAGGAAAAGGCGGAGCCTGGCTTTGAGTGTTTCCACACTGCCTACGCCCCAGAACAGAAAGGGTATGGCCAGGATCACGTTGGAAGGGCGGATCAGTACGATCAATCCAAACAGGAATCCTGCCAGCAGGCTTCGTTTCCAGTCCGGCGCATCGTACCACCGGGACATCACCAGGAACAGGGTACAGATCAGCGAAAAACTGTAGGAATGCGATAATGCTGCCTCGAATGTGCTGTAGTAGTAAAGGTTGGTCCCCAATCCCACCAGGAGCATGCTCAGGGCAGTAACCCCAGGTGAAAAATATCGTGACAGCAATTTCCACAGGCTGTAAAATCCAAGTGCCAGATAAAAAAGTGCACTGAAAACCAGGAAGAACTGGTTGATGGACTGAAAACCATCCCTCGGTTCTTTAAATACCGGCGCCAGGGCATGCGCCACGAAAAAGAAAGGTGAATACAGGTAGGACATGCCCATGGAGGTGATGATAACCTTCGCACCGGTTTCGGTCTCTTCGTACCAGAACTTGCCGTCAAGCCTGTAGTTGGTCCCTTCCGTGAATTCCAGGGTAATGTCGTGGTGGATGAAGGTGGCGGGGAGATATCCGTAATACGAAATGATATCCCACTTGATAACGCCGCGCTGGGGACCCTCTTCCCGGATCCAGTTACGGTGGATGAAATTGGTCCCGAAATAAAGGATCAGCAGGAACAGGATGACTGCCCTCGGTGCTTTATCCGAACGGGCAAAGGACAGAAATGATTTGAGTGCCATCGGTCTTCCGGTTTTAATCTCTAAAGATAACCAATGCCGACAAGGAAAAAATTATGCCGGGCGGGAAATCTGGGGGAAATGGCTATATTTATTATCATGATAAAAATGAAGGAAATATACCGGTGGCTGTCCCCGAAATACCAGAACCTGTACCTTGACTACCCGGTAAGGTTCCGGCCGCGCTACGGGCACGGGAAGCCTGAACACCCTGAACTGTACAGGATCATCGATGCCGGAAGGAAGGAATACGGCGAATTCCTGCATAAAGCACTCCGCCACACCGACCGTATCCAGGCCATCCGGCCTTCCGTCAGCGAAACCGATTCCGACCAGCCGGTCTGGGACAACGGCTTTTTGCCCGGACTGGACATTTTCGCCCTCTATGCCATGCTGGCGGAACGAAAGCCCGGCCGTTACCTTGAAATCGGATCGGGAACCTCAACCAAGGTGGCTTATAAGGCCAAGAAGGAACAGTCGCCGAAAACGGAGATCGTATCGGTCGATCCGCAGCCGCGGACCGGAATCGACGCACTTGCCGACCGCATCATCCGGCAGCCATTCGAGGATATCGATGCCGGATTTTTTACAGCCCTGGAAACAGGCGATATTCTTTTTATAGACAACTCGCACCGGATCCTTCCGAATTCCGATTCCATGGTCTTTTTCCTGGAAGTGATTCCCCGTCTTAAAAAAGGCGTGATCGTGCACCTGCACGACATTTACCTTCCCTGGGATTATCCGCCGGAAATGTGCGAACGTTATTATTCCGAACAATACGGGCTCGCCATGCTCCTGATGGCCAACCCTGGCAGGTACCGGCCGATCCTTCCGAACTTTTTCATTTCGGAGGACCCGGAATTGGACATGATTCTTGAACCGCTATGGGAGCATCCGAACCTGGAAGGGGCAGAAAGACACGGGGGCTCTTTCTGGCTGGAGATCAAGGAGTAGAAATGGGAAAAGTTCCCGCAAAAAAACAGCTTGCTTG
Organism: uncultured Bacteroides sp.; assembly: GCA_964575235.1. GTDB lineage: Bacteria > Bacteroidota > Bacteroidia > Bacteroidales > SM23-62 > SM23-62. Next base: position 32,023 of record CAZNQG010000028.1, on the reverse strand, counting down.
CTGCTGTGGATCATGGGCATCCTCCCGGCCCTGCCAGCCCAGGAAAGCCGGAACCCGTTTACAGGGTACAATCACCTGGTTTTCGGAGCCTGCGACCCAAAGGAAAAAGACGGGCTCATATACCGGGAAGAGATTGTATTCACGGATCCAAGCATCCTGATCCTGGAACCGGGTTCGAAGCTGGTGCTTGAAAAAGGATCCAGCCTTACCATAGACAACCTCAGCACCCTGTTGCTGAAGGAGGACGGTGAGCTTATGATGGAGCCGCGGTCCAGGCTGATCGTGCGCAGCACCGGGACCCTGAAGGCGCTGGACGACAGCAGAATCGCCGGCAGTTTAAAACTGAAAATAGATAAAGGGCTGCAGGTCGGTGGTCTGGGACTGGTAGATCAGGAATACCAGGGCCACGATCAGGATCACCTTCAGCCAGTGCGGCATCCGGATGAACCAGTCCATATACCGGTCCTTCCACCTGGACGGCCACCAGTGCAGGATATACCCGAAAAGCATGATCCCGAACACCAGCTTGTACGAAGCCAGTACCCGGGGGATCACCCCCAGGTCCATGCTGTGCCTGAGCTGGAACAGCATGGCTCTCACCCGGTCCATGTCATCGGCCCGGAACCAGATCCGGGTAAAAGTTATGAAATTAAATGTCAGAAATATCTTCCATGCGTGAACGAAGATGTTTTTGCGGTTTTCCCAGGGACTGATCTTCTTCCAGAATTTGTAGACGATCAGCCCGATCCCGTTCAGTCCCCCCCAGACGATGAACTTCATGTCCGCCCCGTGCCACAATCCCCCGAGCAGCATGGTGATCATCAGGTTGATGTTCGTCCGGAGCCTGCCCTTGCGGTTCCCCCCGAGGGGAATGTACAGGTAATCCTTCAGCCAGGAGGAAAGGGACATGTGCCAGCGCCTCCAGAAATCCCCCACATTCTCCGCCTTGTAGGGGGAGTTGAAGTTCCTGGGCAGCCGGAATCCCATCAGCAGGGCAACCCCGATGGCAATATCGGTATACCCGGAGAAATCGCAGTACACCTGCAGGGAGTACCCGTAAAGAGCCATCAGATTCTCAAAGCCCGTGTACAGGGTCGGAGTGTCAAAGACCCGGTCGATGAAATTCACCGCCAGGTAATCTCCCAGAACCATTTTCTTGAACAGCCCCTTCATGATCATCCAGAGCGCGAAGCCGAACTCCTCCCGGGTAAGTGAATATTTGGCGTAAAGCTGCGGAACGAACTCGGAAGCACGGACGATGGGCCCGGCCACGAGCTGGGGAAAGAAGGAAACGTAGAAACCGAAATCTACGATGTTCCTGACCGGCTGGCATTTCCCCCGGTATACATCCACGGCATAACTGATGGTCTGGAAGGTGAAGAAGGATATGCCCACGGGCAGGAAGATGACGGAGGCATCGAAGTGGGACCCGCTGACCTGGTTGGCCCAGAGGGCCAGGTAGTTAACGACCTCCAGGTCGGTATGGAAGACCCGGTTGAAGGTGTCCGTGAAAAAATACGCATACTTGAAATAGGAAAGCACCCCCAGGTTGATGGTCACGCTGAGGGCCACCATAACCTTCTTCCATGGTTTCCGGCGGAAGTTATGGATAGCAAGACCGATCAGGTAATCCGAAACGGTCGAGAAGATCAGCAGCAGGAAAAAAAATCCGCTGGTCTTGTAATAGAAGAAAAGGCTGACCAGGAACAGGTAGGAATTCCTCAGCCCCTTCCTTTTATACAGGATGGAATATACAGCAAGGACAAGCAGCAGGAATCCCCAGAAATAGGCCCTGGTGAACAACAGGGGAGCATCCTGGTTATAGACGAATATATCTCTCAGGTAATTCAATGCAGGCTCCCGGTTTGGTTCAGACGATCCATATAGGCATCATAAGACCTTAGAAAGGCGTCGAAAAACAGGTCGCCTCTCAGCAGGTAACCTTTCCTGGTAAAATGGATCCCGTCCCTTTTCGCTAATCCGAAGTGCTGCCAGGCCGGGATCGAATTCAATCCCCCCATAACCGTATAAAAATCCCAAACCCCGCATCCGTGCTCCCGGGCCAGTTGCATGATCATATCCCTTTCCAGGGCAGTGTTCCGGTTGACATACCTCCTGTAAAGATAACTATCGTTCGGAACGGTCAGCAGAATGGCGGTGCCCGGGACGGCGGTAAGGATTTCCCGGATCAGTGAATCGTAGTTGCTTTTGTAGGTTTGGGGACTGAAATAGCGCGTGTTTGCATCATTGGTGCCGAGGGAAAGGATCACCAGGTCGGGGGACAGGGCCGCAAGCTGTCCGGGCAGCAGTTTACAGCCCAGGAAGGAAGGGATCTTGGCCCCGTTCACCCCGATGGAATGGTAAATCAGCCCGGGATCGTCGGTTTCCAGGCTGATCCCGAAGAGGGTGAACCTTTGCTGGTGGTTGCCTGTCTTTTCCAGTCCCAGTTCCAGGCTGTCTGAATATCCTTCCAGCCTCCATGTGAGGATTCCTTCCCCTTCCCGGTCCACGCTTATAATCCTGGGACCGGCATGGATCCGGCATGCGTACGAAAGGCTGTCATCGAGGAAGAATACCCTTACCCGGTTGAAATCGTAGGAGATCCCGTTCGTTTCCGGAAATCCGATCCGTATGACGGCGGAAGTGTCTCGTGTACTTACCGAAATGCCGGTCAGTCCCAATACACAGCCTTCCTCATTGCGGGTGTTCCTGCAGGTGGTCCAGCGCCCGCTGTATTCAACCCGGTAATTCGAGGGATTGTTCGTCCGGGCCACGGAATACGGGAATATCATCCCCCTGCCGGCATTGCTGCCGGGTTGAAAGGTCTGCAGCCTGCCTCGTATCCGGTCCGGGTATATATCGGCCTGGATATGGGAACCCCCGATATGAACGATGCATAGCTGTCCCTCACCGAAATTCACCAGGCGGCTGAATCCGGCCATAAATTCAATCCATGCAGAACTGTCCCCGGGAAAAACATAGCGGTTTGAATCGTAGCGGATGAAATCGTAATCCTGTGGCAGGAATGGATAGCCCGGTGCCTGGGACAGCAGGGAGGCTGACCACATCCCTCCCATCGTAAAAGCCAGCAGGAATCTAATGGAGCGAAAGGACATAGGTGTTGTAATCGTGCATGAATGCATTGTAAAACATCTCGGCAAGAACCCTGGCCCCGCGTTCATTGAAATGAACGAAATCGGAGCTGGCCAGGGCTGGCTGTGCATATACCCAGCTGGGCATGGAATTCCGACCCCCCATGGCAGCATACATGTCCCAGAATGCACAATCCGCCCTGAATGCCGCGCTTTTAAGTGCATCCCTTATGTTTTCAAGATTCGGATAGGTCACAAACCGGTCCTTTTCTTTCACCGACATATCGGCAACTCCGATGACGATGATGGAAATCTCCGGCACGATGGATTTTAGCCTTGACAGTTCGCGGTAGAACCACTTCTCATAATAGGTGTAATTCTCGGAGATATAGGGCACCACATTGCCGCCGAACTGCAGGATCAACAGTTTCACGTTCAGGCTGTCGTACATCTGTCTCAGCAATTCGCCGTCCATCTTGCTGAAGATCAGTCCCGCGCTTCCCCGCATCGGTACGTTGTCCACGCTGAGGCCCCGTTCGCCGTCCAGGGCGATCCCGTAAAAGTCAGGGCTGCAGGTTGATTTGAACTCAAGTTTGAGCCGTTCCGGTGTTTCCCCGAAGGTCCAGGATTTGATCCGCAATCCTTCGGAGGCCTCCAGGAAATCCGCATCATAGAGCTCGTCGTCTGCGTAGATTTCGAAATAGACAGGCTGGCTTGCATTTCCGTAAAACAGCTTGCATTCCTGGAACATCCTCGTCCGCCGGTAGGTCCGCCGCGACTGCTCCAGGTTGATCCAGGCTTCGGAGACCAGGGTGTCGGGTCCGGCATTCATGCTGTCGGGGTAAGGTGTGAAACGGGCGAAACAGCCGAGCGCGCCATAGCGGTTGTGCCCCAGGGTGCTGTCCACATTCCCGAACGCGGTGTAGCGCCGCCAGTTATCGGAGGCAGTATGGAGAAGGGAGAGCTGGTAGCCGTAAAGCTGCACCGGGGACTGGATCCCGATGCCCATTCCTCCAAACTGGCTCTGCAGCTTATACCGTATAAAGGAGGTCATGCGGTCTCCCTCAATCTGGGAGTCGCCGTAGTGCATGATCCTCAGGCTGCCTCCGGTCTGCGTCAGTTTGCGCATCCTGCGGAAAAATGGATACAGCAGGGTGCTGTCCCCTCCCGGGTATTCGATGCGGTGAACCCGCAGCTTCAGGCTGTCCTCATTGGCCCGGATGGTATCCGCAGGGATGGGTTCTTCCGGGTCCGATTCAAGCATGGCCAGGTATGCCGAATCGCTGATGGCCCGGCTGTCCCTGATGATCGCCGTGATATCGGCATACCGGGTGCTGTCCCTCCCCAGGATCTCGTCCAGGGTGAGAAAATGCAGGGTGACCTTGTCGTTGACCCGGATGCCATCTTCCGGGAAGACGACGGTCATGAGAAACAGGATGGCAATTACCGCGAAAACAAATGCCAGGACTTTTGGTGGTCGCACGATAATTATTCTTTGGGCTTGATCCGGATCACCATGCCCGGTTTAATTTTGTTCCCATCCTCGAGCCCGTTCAGCCGGATCAGGTCACTGTCGGTCACCCCCTCAAATTTTTTCGCAATGTCCCACAGGGTATCGCCCGACTTGATCTCGTAAAGGACATAGTCTTCGTCGCTTCCCGGCAATTCCCCGCCGGGAGGAGATGTCGATTCCGCTACTTCCTTGCCTATGCTGCGCTGTTTTTCGGCAAAGCTCATCGAATCGATCCTGCGGTAATGGTCTGCCTTGCTTTTGGGTACGAAAACGATCAGTTTCCTGCCGGAGCGGATCGTGGTTCCATAGATGTTGTTCCAGTATTTCAGGTCCGAGATGCGTACGTTGTACCATTCCGAGATGTAACCGAGGTTGTCGCCGGATTTAATGGTATAGGTAAGCCTTACCATGTTGGGCGAGGGAGGTTCGGGCACATAATTCGAGGTATAGTGGGAAGGGGATTTGGTGCGGGCAGCCGGATTGAAATAGATCGAATCGTTCCAGGCGAATATCGAATCCTCCAGTTCGATAAACTGCATGGAATATTCCGCTGGAATCCTAAGTGCGTAAGGCTTTTCCTTTCCCGGAACGATATCCCATTTGTACTGGGGATTGATATCCCTCAGCATTTTCTTCGGGATGCCCAGCACGTGGGACACCTGGTCAAGGTGCAGGTCGTCCCTGACCATGATGGTATCGACCGGGATTGGGAGTTCGAAAGATTTCGGGCAAAGTCCGTGCTCCCGGTAATAGTTCATCGTATAGGTTGCCGCGATGAAGGCAGGCACATGACCCCTGGTCTCCCGTGGCAGGAAAAAATAGATCTCCCAGAAATCCCTCCTTCCCCCCGACCGCCGGATGGCCCGGTTCACATTGCCCGGTCCGCAGTTGTATGCCGCAACCACCAGCAGCCAGTCCCCGTAAATACCGTAAAGATCCTTCATGAACCGGGCTGCGGCATCGGTCGACTTCACAGGATCCCGCCGTTCGTCCACCAGGCTGTTGATGGTCAGTCCGTACATGCGGCCGGTGCCGTACATGAACTGCCAGATGCCGGTAGCACCCGCCCTGGAAACGGCCCTGGGGTTCAGCGCGGATTCGATGATCGAACAGTACTTCAGCTCCAGGGGAATACCGTAATAATCGAATATTTCCTCGAAAACGGGAAAATAATACTCCGACAGCCCCAGCAGTACCTCAACCAGCTCGCGGCGCTTACCGGTATACATATGGATGTAGTTCCGCACATAGGCATTATAGGTCAGGTTCATTGCCGAGGGCAGCCGGGAGAGCCTCTCGATGTATACACTGTCTGTGAATTGCCGTCCAAGCGAATCCGTTTCCGCCAGGCTTACCGAGTCCGGCTCCTCCGCCATGGCGTTGCCGACATACCAGAGGTTGAGCAGGCTGTCCAGGTTGTTCTCGAAAGCCTGATAGAGGCTTCCGATTTCCAGGCTGTCCGAATAACTGAGTTCCTGGGGGACCATGGGGATCGTATCTACATCTCCGTTCCCCGCCTTCAGGCACGCAACGAATCCAGTCAGGAACAGCAACAGAAAAAGCTTTCTTTGCATGTCGGGGTTCTTATAAAGGCACAAAATAAGGGATTTCTAGAAATTTAGGCAACAGCGGAGGCCGAAAGTGGCCTGGTCCCGACCGATTCGGGTGATTACCGGTCCGAACGGGGACGGATCCAGCAGGACAGGGTCCAGGTTCAGGGAGATGTCATCACTGATGTCGTAATAGAACAGGTGTGCGTCCACGCTGGCATCCACGATCTGCAGGGCATAAAAGCCGACGGTCAGGATGATCATCAGGTTCTTGTAGCGCAGGTGCGAATCCTTGTACCATGTCACCTCACGCAACGTCCTACCCTCGTATTCCTGCAGGTTGTTGTCGGTCATGTATTTGTACAGGTCGAAATAATGCCTGTACTGCCTTGTATTCCATATGGCCGCATACCCAAACCCCCCCAGTCCCCCGTAAACCAGCGGCAGTTTCCAGTACTTCCGGTTATAGACCTGTCCCATGCCCGGAAATACGGCAGAATACATGGCCGCCTTGCGGGGTGAATGGTCCATCAGAAAGCTGTCCACTTCGACGGTGTCGGCCTGGACCACCTTGTAGGCCGTCTCCTGGGCTTTCAGGCGCGGGCAGGATAGGGCAAGCAGGCCAAAACAGACGGCCGGGACGATCCTTATTTTGCGGGAAACGGGCAGTCGGGGTTGTGTTATTTTTCGTTCATACGATCCAGAAGGGACAGGATCTTTTCCAGGTCCTGGTCCGATGCAAAGGGTATAACGATACGCCCGGAGCCTTTATTGTTCCTGCGGAATTCCACCTCGGTCCCGAAAAAACCGGAAAGCTGTTGCTTCAGTTCCGTGTATTCCGGTTCGTTTTGCTCCTTTTTTTCCGCCGGTTGCCGTGGCGCGCGGGCATTCATGGTACGGCGGACCAGCTCTTCGACTTTGCGTACGGACAGGTCGTCCTTCAGAATTTTCTGGTAGATCTCAAGCTGAACATTGGGATCCGGCACATTTACCAGGGCCCGGGCATGACCCATGCTGATCAGGCGGTCCCGGATCCCGAGCTGGATTTCGGCAGGCAGTTTAAGCAGCCGCAGGTAATTCGCAATGGTGGAACGCTTCTTTCCCACGCGTTCGCTCAGGCTTTCCTGGGTAAGGTTCACCTCCTCGATCAGCCGCTGGTAACTGATGGCTACCTCGATGGAGTCCAGGTCTTCCCTCTGGATATTCTCCACCAGTGCCATCTCCAGCATATTCTGGTCCTCCGCCACCCGGACATAAGCAGGAATGGTTTCCAGTCCCGCCATAACGGCTGCCTTTAACCTCCGTTCTCCCGTGATGATCTGGTAGGATCCTCCGTTAACCTTGCGGACGGTAATCGGCTGAATGATTCCGATTTCGCGGATGGAGCTCGCCAGCTCCCGCAGCGATTCCTCGTCGAAATTTTTCCGGGGCTGGTAGGGATTCATCTCTATGTTGTCAATGTCGATATCCTTGATGGCTGCCGCCTGAGCCACCTTCTCCCGGTCCGCGTCATCGATGAGTGCTCCCAGTCCCCTTCCCAAAGCATTCTTTTGTGCCATATTTCGGTATTATTCGATTATTTTTTCGACGCTCTTTATCAGAGTCTTATCGTTTTTCTGCATCAGTTCCCTCGCCAGGTTGAGATGGTTTGCGGCGCCCTTGCTGTCGGCATCGTACAATATGGCAGGCTTTCCGAAACTCGGGGCTTCGCCCAGCTTAATATTCCGCTGCACGATGGTCTCAAAGACCATCTGCTGGAAATGTTTCCTGACCTCGTCAACCACCTGGTTCGAAAGACGCAGCCTGGAATCATACATGGTCAGCAGGAAGCCCTCGATTTCAAGATCCGGATTCAGCCGGTTCTGTATGATTTTTATCGTGTTCAGGAGTTTTCCCAGTCCCTCGAGGGCAAAATACTCGCACTGCACGGGTATTATTACGGAATCGGCCGCCGTAAGCGCGTTCACCGTGATCAGGCCAAGGGAGGGCGAACAGTCGATCAATACGAAATCATATCCATCCTTGACCTGGTCGATTACCCTGCGAAGCACCTTTTCACGTTTGGGAAGGTTCAGCATTTCAATCTCCGCACCAACCAGGTCTATGCTGGAAGGAAGGATATCCAGTCCCTCGATTTCCGAATTCAGGATGATGTTGGCAGGGGTCATCTCATCCACCAGGCATTCGTAAATGGTTGTTTTGATGTTCTTGGTATCGAAACCGATACCCGAGGTCGCATTGGCCTGTGGATCCGCATCCACGATCAGCACCTTCTGCTCAAGCACAGCCAGGCTGGCTGCCAGATTGATCGCGGTTGTCGTTTTTCCAACCCCCCCCTTCTGGTTTGCTAGTGCAATTACTTTACCCATTCTTAAACGTTTGATCTTTGTATACTCAGTGGGATTCAAATTTAATAACTTCTGAAGCATCGCTCTGTTTTTATTCGAGTCTTATTGTAAACATTTTCCCATGCAGTTGTTAACACCTTATTAACAAGGGTTATCTATTTGTATTCCTGATGTTTACGATTATCCTCGGAGGATGGTCCCCGGCCGGGTCCCGGGTCCATTATTCAGTCCGTTTTCATACGGAAAGCCTCCTCAAGTGTTCCTGATTTGTTCCCTGCATCAATTTTTTTTAAGATATTTGAATACGGGAGTTAAGCATAAACCTCATGTCGGAGAGCAAAACCCTTGACCAGAGCTGGCTGGTCGTCGTCAATCCCAATGCCGGAAGGCGCAGGGGGCTTCTGGACTGGGAGAAGATCTCGGGCCTGCTCATTCATCAGAACCTTGAATTCAATCCGGTTTTCACGGAGTGCCCCGGCCATGCAACGAAGATCGTCATTGAACACGTCGAAGGGGATGGTTACCGGAAGATCGTTGTGGTGGGAGGGGATGGAACCATGAACGAGGTGGTGAACGGCATTTTCATGCAAAAGCGCTTTAAAACCACGGACATAACCCTGGGTATGATAACCGTCGGAACGGGAAACGACTGGGGCAGGATGTTCGGCATACCGAGCGATTACGAGGAAGCCATCCGGGTTCTCACCCTGAACCGGACCTTCATACAGGACGCCGGTGTGGTTAGCTACTGCTACGGAGACCGGTCGGCGGACCGTTACTTTGTCAATATTGCAGGTATGGGATTCGATGCCGAGGTTGCACGCAGGACAAACCGTCTGAAGGAAAAAGGAAAGGGAGGGGTCCTGCTCTACTTTGTGAACATCTTCACCAGCCTGATCAATTTCAGGCACGTGGAAGCACTAATCAGCGTGGACGGGCTTGATGTGGAGAACAAGATCTTCAGCATGAACGTCGGCATCGGACGTTACAGCGGGGGAGGCATGATCCAGGTGCCCAATGCCATACCCGATGACGGTCTGTTCGATCTTACCGTGATCCGGAAGCTCAGCAAACCGAACGTCATTTTAAGTCTGAAACGGCTGTACAACGGAACCATACACAAGCATCCGAAGGTGGACAGTTACACGGGGAGGTCCATCCGGGTGGAATCCAGGGATATGATCCGGCTGGAAACAGACGGGGAGAGCCTGGGCCACACGCCCTTTGAATTCAGAATCATCCCGAAAAGCGTAAAGGTGTTAACCGGGCTTTCCTATCCCATGATGGTTCCCTCCGTTTGATTCGCACCGAAGGGCTTGCTTACGGGGTAAAGGGCTCCGTCAGGCTGATTTCGAAAAGTTTCGGCCAGTATTTGCCGGTCACATAGAGGATCCGGGCATCCGGATTCCAGGCAATACCATTGAATACATCGGTGCGCCTGTCCCTGTCCTCTTCCGGGAGGATTCCTGTCATGTTGAGCTTCCCGGTCACCCTGCCGCTTGCCGGGTCGATGATTACGATTTCCTCTTCCCCGTATATATTTGCAAAAATCCGGCCTTCAATGAATTCAAGTTCATTCAGGTGGCTAATGGGTCCCTGATCGTCGTAAACCTCAACCTCCCGGATCTCCGTGAAATATTCCGGGTCCATATAGTAGATCCGGTGCGACCCGTCGCTCATGATCAGGTTCTCGCCGTCGTGTGTGAGTCCCCATCCCTCCCTGTTCTCGTAATAGACCTTTTGAATACGCCTGAAACTTTCTTTGTCGTATACAAAACCCACCTGGGAGCGGTAGGTGAGCTGGTAGATTTTATCGCCCAGTATGGTGATCCCCTCACCGAATACATCGGCGGGCAGGTTCATTATCCGGACCGGCTCCCCGGTCCGGATTTCGGTCTTCCGCAGGGACGACTCGGCCCACTGCCCCGTCCCTTCGTACAGGTAACCGTCTTCGTATATTAGTCCCTGGGTATAGGCCCTCTTGTCATGGGGCCATGCATGGAGGATCCGGTATGAAATGTAGGGGGGCTGAACATCCGAAAGGAGAACGATCCCAGGGTTGTGGAATTCCTTCCTGCCGTCCTGGTAATGCGCAATGATCCGGATCAACCGCCTGCCTACGGGCAATCCCCTGCTGTCAAAGGTAAATGCATAAGGTTCTGCCAGGCAGGTATGCTGCCGGTCCCCCTCCATGAAAAATTCCACAGAATCGATGCCGGGCAGGGTGTCCGCGGTGCGTTCCAGCCGGACCGGTATGGACTCCCCCCGGGTGAACTGCTGGTTTTCTTCCGGTGTGGTCAGTCTCAGGCCGGAAATGCGCCCGGAAGCTTCCTCCCGGGGCGAAGGTTCCCGGTTGTCCCGGGGCTGGACTTTCTTACCGCAGCCGGCAGCTATGGAATAAATCAGGATGAGCGCGACTGTTGCATGGAGGTGACCGGATGCTTTCATTTCAGTGCCTCCCGAATACTCTTTTCAACCAGTTCCCTGATTTCCCGGACTTCTTTAGCTGCCTGAGTTCCTCGGCCGGATCATTCTGTTCGGGATTCAGCAGCAGCCATGCTGTGCTCCAGCCCGGGAATCCGCCCAGGTTACGGTCATCAATATAGACATCCGCCTGGATTTTCCTGGGAATGCTCTCGTCCCAGGTTTCTTCCGGGTAGTTTTTATTCACGGCATAGAACTCAATCCCCTTCTCCCTGCAGAAATCAACGGCTTCCTCCAGTTCCTTACCGCTGCGATAGGTCCACAGGATCAGCTGGTGCTTTTGTTTCTGAAGTTCCCGCATGGTCTCGAAAGCAAACAGGAATTCTTTCCCGATGGCGGGAAACTTATGTTCCACAATGGTACCATCGAAATCAATGGCTATTTTCATGGAATTCGGTTTTAAGCCTTAAAAATACAAATTGGAGCGCAGCTTACAAGAGGGAAAGGTATCTTTCGCCGGTATCGTAATTAAAGCCCAGGATGCGGCTTCCGGCCGGCAGTTCCGGTATCTTCTGTGCAATGGCCGCCAGGGTTGCACCCGAAGAAATGCCCGCCAGCAGGCCCTCCTCCGCGGCTGCCCGGCGAAGGTATTCAAAGGCCGAATCCCGGTCCACCTGTATGGTGCCGTCGAGCCATTCCCGGCGCAGGTTTTCAGGGATGAAACCGGCCCCGATGCCCTGGATGGGATGGGGTCCCGGTTCGCCGCCGCTGATGACGGGGGAATCTGCAGGCTCGACCGCGTAGGTTTTCATGTTCGGAAATTCGGATTTAAGCACCTCTGAACAACCGCTTATATGGCCTCCGGTCCCCACCCCGGTGATCAGGCAGTCGATGCCCTCCGGGAAATCCCGGATGATCTCCACGGCCGTGGTGTTCCGGTGGATCTCCGGATTGGCCGGATTGTCAAACTGGGAGGGCATCCATGCCCCTGTTATTTCCCGGCACAATTCCTCGGCACGGGCTATGGATCCCTTCATTCCCTTTTCCCTCGGGGTAAGCTCGAACTCGGCCCCGTAAAGCTCCATGATCTTCCTCCTTTCTACGGACATGGATTCGGGCATCACCAGGATCAGCCTGTAGTTCTTCACTGCAGCAACCATGGCGAGGCCGATTCCCGTATTGCCCGAGGTAGGCTCGATGATTACGGAGCCGGGTTTCAGGATCCCCCGGTCCTCCGCATCCCGGACCATGCTGAGGGCAATCCTGTCCTTGATGCTGGCGCCGGGATTTTCCCTTTCCAGCTTGATCCAGACCTCGTACTGCGGCGGAAAAAGCCTGTTAATTCTTAAATGCGTTGTGTTCCCAATGGTTTCCAGGATGTTATTCGCTTTCATAGCTTCGATGATTAGGGTCCGGCGGACCTTAAATGACCCAGTTGATCTGGTCGGAAATTTCCTTGCTGTCCCTGACCACGACATGGTGCTTCTGGTAGACCACGGAATGGGGCAGAACGCTTTCGGTCAACCAGACATTCCCGCCGATCACGGAATCATGGCCTATGACCGTGTCCCCTCCCAGTATGGTGCTCCGGGCATAGATGATCACGTTGTCCTCGATGGTTGGGTGCCTTTTCTGTTTGGCCATGCTCTTTCGCACAAACAGCGCACCCAGCGTGACCCCCTGGTATATCTTGACATGGTCCCCGATCACCGCGGTCTCCCCGATCACCGTACCCGTCCCGTGATCAATGAAAAAGGATCTGCCGATCTTTGCCCCCGGGTGGATGTCCACCCCCGTCTTCCCATGGGCGTATTCCGTCATCACCCTCGGGAGGACCGGAACTCCGAACATATGCAGCTCATGGGCCAGGCGGTATACGGCAATGCTGAAAAATCCGGGGTAGCAGAGAATCACCTCCTCGACGGATTCAGCCGCCGGATCAAACTGCATGAAAGCCCCGGCATCTTCCATCATCCGTTCGTAAACTGCCGGCAACCGGTCCATGAACGCCTCGCAAATCCCCGAAGTTTCCTGACCCAGCTTTTTCCCAATTGGTCCAAGCAGGGATGCGAGATCGGTCTCCAGTTCGTTCAGCCTCTCCTGCAATTCACTGCTGCTGCACATATTCTTTACCCGGAACGGAAAGAGGAAATCAATTATTTTGTCGACAAATGCGTGGGTATCCCGGGCCGAGGGTACCTCATCGGCGTATGCCCGGTTGGCCCGGTACAGGGATTCGGTGAACTTATCGATGCCTTCGCTCATTTTTATTTGGGTTTATGCGGTATTTCAGATGGTAAAAATAAGCAAATACTTCAAGCGCGCGGACCCGATCCTTATTTGGAATTTATTTGTAATGGCGCTGTCCGCTCTTTCGGGAATCGGGGATTTAGAGGAGGCAATGGCAGGAGGTTGCGGATGTCTGGTTAATCCTGCTGCAGGGAACCCGGCAGGTGGAAACTGTATTTCAGCGAGAAAACGTTCGAATACAGGGCGATGGACTGGTCCGCAATGTCGGTCAGCGCGTAGTCGACAGTAAAATTCCTCCAGTGAATCCCGATGCCGAGGCTGGGCTGAAAATCGAAGGATTTCTCGCGGTCGAAATCCGGGACGACCTGCATGTTCCCCATACCCAGTCGGAGAAAGACCAGGCGGTTGTAGTCCAGTTCGACCCCCACATGGGGATCCAGGCTGAAGACAGGGGTCCGGACCAGCACGTTGCGTTTCCCGTCCAGGGTAATATCCGCGTCCAGCTCTGCCAGCAGGCTGAATTTTTCATAAAGGCGGAAGGTTCTGGCCCCGCCCAGGATGATCCTGGGCATAGTCAGTTCAAGCGAGTTCCGGGGTATCTCGTTCCCCGTGTTGTTAAAAACCTCCTCCAGGTCTTCGGTATGGAAGCTCCATGCATTGAATGTGGAAGTTGCATCCCGGATGACCGCCCCGAAGTCCCATTTCTCCATCCGGTACCGTGCGGCCACATCGAAACCGAATCCCCAGGCACGGGCGAATTCCCCCGTTTTCCTAAAGATCAGCTTCAGGTTGCCCCCATAGCTCAGTCCATCCATCCGGGAATCCCGAGCATAGGAAAAAAGAAATCCGTAATCCGCTGCCGAGAAAGTACGTATCCGGTCGTAGCGGATGTTACCTTCATTATCCATCAGTTCCAGGGTGTTGGGAATATCGTCCACCCCAAAACGGACCAGGTTGAAAGCACCCGCACTGCGTTCATCGATCCGTATGGCAAATCCCCCGTAATCGTACTTTGCAATACCTGCGAAATATTCCGCGTGCATCAGTGCAATGCCGGCATCCCTTTCCAGTTGTGTCAATCCGGCAGGGTTCCAGTACCCGGCCGTAACGTCCGTCGAACTGGCCGTAATTGCATGGGACATCCCGAAAGCCCTTGCCCCGACCCCAATGGACAGGAATTCGTTGCTATACTTCGGCAGTTCGGCCCATGTTCCGGCCGGGATGAGGAGTCCCACAAAAGGGATGAGAATCTTTCGGATCATTAATCTTTTTAACTTACAAATCCCTACTTTTATTGTTGTCTAAAGAAAGCAAATTGAAAGGAAAGAGCCCAGGTCTCAGCAGGCATATCCCGAATATGGTAACCATTTGTAATCTCGCCGTCGGGGTCCTTGCCGTGCTGATGGCACTCGGGAACCAGATACGGTTCGCAGCCTGGCTGATTCTTCTGGCCTCTTTCCTGGATTTCCTGGATGGCTTCCTGGCAAGGATCCTGAATGCGGCCAGTCCGCTCGGCAGGCAGCTTGATTCTTTCGCAGACCTGGTCAGTTTCGGCCTGGCACCTTCGGCAATCGCATACAAACTGATGGAATACGGGATCCGCGGCGACATTTTTTACGGAGGAATCCAGGATACCTCCCTCGCGGAACGCCTGCTCCTGTTCTCTGTCATACTCCTGGTCCTTTGCGCAGCCATGCGCCTTGCGGAGTTCAACCTGCGGGCGGACCGTTCGGATTTTTCCGGTCTGCCAACCCCGGCCGTGGCCATCTTTATTGCGGGCGGAAGCATGGCCCTGATCCGTCACATGGGAACACCGGCCTCCGATTTTTTCCTTCAACCAACGGTACTGCTGGCCCATGTAATCATACTCAGCCTGCTGATGGTCAGCAGGATCCCGATGTTCTCCCTGAAATTCCAAAATTTCGAGTGGAAGGCCAACCGGATTCGTTACGTTTTTCTTGCCTTTTCTGGTATTTTATTGATAATATTGCAGGAAATTGCATTACCGGTAATTATCCTGGTTTACCTGCTGCTGTCCATATCCTTGATCGCAAAGACCAGACCATGAAGTACATCGCAGAAATCAACATCATGCCGCTGAAGGCCCTGCTTGACCCCCAGGGAAAGGCAGTAACCAGCAGCATGAAAAACCTTGGTTTCAATGAAGTTTCAAACGTACGCATCGGAAAGCACATCACCCTTGAAATAGAAGCGGATTCGGAAAATGCAGCCGGGGAAAGGGTGGATGAGGCATGCAAGAAAATCCTGAGCAACCCCATCATCGAAGGGTATGATTACACCCTTCACCGGGAATAAAAGACCTTACGGGCAGTGCATTCGCAGGTCCTGCGGGACCGGCAAAATTCCCTATTCTTTCTCCGGCGGATTTTTATGTTCCACTTTCCGGATCGCCCACCGGATCACGAAGTAGCTGAGCGCAATGAATGCGGGCCAGCTCAGGAACCATAATATGGAGGACAGGTACATGTCTTTCTGGGTTTCAATATACATGGGTTTCGTTTTCCATCTCTCCGGGATCTATTTTCTTTTTGTTGATGGCCGACCAGGCCAGGTAGATGTAAGCCAGCACCAGCGGGGCAAGTAATGAAACATAGCTCATGGCCGTCAGCGTGTAATGGCTGGAAGAACTGTTCTCGATGTTCAGGGAACTCTGCAGGTCAAAGAGGCTGGGATAATAACAGGTTTTATTGAGGCCGGCGACCAGGAAAAGGGCGAACACGACGAGGACCGTTCCCGCACCCCCCCAGTAGAATCCTCCGATGGCTTTCCTGAATATTGCGGTATACAGGGAGAACAGGACCAGCAGCACACCTGCAAGGAAAAATATCAGTACCGGCGGCATGGCCAGCAGATTGTGCAGGTACTTGAAGTTTTCCATGCTGACGGTAAAGGTTTCGGGATCGTATGCAAACCCCTTCATCAGGAGGAGGCGGACCGTAAAGGCCAGGAAGAAAACAAGGAAGGGCATTGCATTGTAAAGCAGCCGCCTCCTGGATTCGGCAACCAGCTCCTCATCGTCGATATTGCGTATGAAATAAAGGATCCCCAGGATGCGGGCCAGGAAGAATACCGTGAGTCCCAGGGCAAGGTTGTGCCAGTTCAGTACAGCCTCAAGGCCATGGGAGGCAAATTCCCAGCGGGACTGGTTCATCTCATTGACGGAGAACTGTGCACCGTTGAAAAACGTGCCGACGGCCGTCCCGATCAGGATCGTCCCCAGCGCCCCGTTTATGAACAGGAATACATCGTAGGTTTTCTGTCCCAAAAAATTATCGGGCTTCGACCTGAATTCGTATGCAATGGCCTGGATGATGAAACAAAACAGGATGGCCATCCAGACCCAGTACGCCCCCCCGAAACTGGTCGCATAGAACAGGGGGAAGGAAGCGAAGAAGGCCCCACCGAAGGTAACGAGGGTGGTGAAGGTGAATTCCCATTTACGACCAAGGGCATTGACAAGCATGGTCTTCTGAACCGGCTTTTTACCGAGGGTGAAAATGAGGGTCTGACCGCCCTGGACAAACATCAGGAAAACCAGCAGGCTCGCCAGCAGGGATATGATCACCCACCAGTACTGCTGCAGTGCCAAATGAGTAAGATTTCCAAACATGTTTATTTCCTCCCTTCTTTAGGTCCGAGTTTGATTTGCTTGATCATGATCTTCACCTCGGCAATGGCCAGGGTTGTGAATATGGCGGCGAACAGCCAGAAGGTAACCTGCACCATGCGTGCATCGATCTGTGAAACGGCAGCAAAGGTGGGCATCAGGTCCTGGATCACCCAGGGCTGCCTTCCCATCTCCGACACGGCCCACCCTGCAATGGTCGCCAGGTAGGCAAGCGGGATGGTCCAGATGGCCAGCCTGAGAAAGCCCCGCCTGCGCGACAGGGTGCCTCGGTAGGCCATAACCAGGGCAAGTGTGAAGAACAGCAGGAAATAGAATCCCAGTCCCACCATAATATGAAAACTGTAGAATGAAAGGGGGACGTTTGGAATCAGGCTGTCCGGATCCTCTATAAAACCATAGCCGAAATAACTGAAGTAGTTATCCTGGAAAGCCGGATCCATGAACTTGGCCTTCCGGGCCTCGTAGGTCACGTAATCGTGCGCAGCCCGGGCATCCTTCATTTCCCTGAGGGTCTCCCGGGCATATTTCCCCCGTTCGATCTTTTCGGATGCGGAAAGAATGCCCCTTTCCTCGTTGCCCTCAATCAGGTCGATGACCCCGGGTACGAACGCATCGAATTTACCGTAAGCCATGTAGGAAAGGAAATTGGGGATTTCGATCCTCACCAAGAAATCCCTTATGTTTTCTTTTCCCGGGTCTTCTTCCGACGGGGACATGATCCCGATCACAACCAGGCCCGTTCCCTCCTGTCCGTTATAAAGCCCTTCAATGGCTGCAAGTTTCATGGGCTGGTCGTGTACGATCTGCCGTGTGGATTTATCCCCCGACCAGATCAGGAACAGGCTCGAGAGGATCCCGAAGACCGACGAGACCACGATGCTCCTCCTGGCGAGCAGGACCTCCCTCTTCTTAAGCAGGAACCAGGCGCTGATGCCGGCTACGAACGCCGAAGCAAGGACAAACCCGCTGGTGGTCGTATGCAGCCACTTGGTCACGGCCACCGGTGAGAACAGAACATCCCAGAAGTTGAGCATCTCGTTCCGTGCCGTTTCCGGATTGAAATGCATGCCGACGGGATGCTGCATCCAGGCATTGGCCACCAGGATCCAGAGGGCAGACAGGTTTGCTCCGATGGCGACCAGCCAGGTGGAGGCCAGGTGCCATTTCTTGCTGATCTTATTCCACCCGAAGAACATGACCGCTAGGAATGTGGACTCCAGGAAAAAGGCCATGATGCCCTCGATGGCCAGGGGTGCGCCGAAAATATCACCCACAAACCAGGAATAATTGGACCAGTTGGTCCCGAATTCGAACTCCATGATGAGCCCCGTAGCCACTCCTATGGCAAAGTTGATCCCGAAAAGGGTCATCCAGAACTTGGTGATCTTTTTCCATATTTCGTCACCGGTCCTGACGTACAGGGTCTCCATGAAGGCCAGAATAAAGCTGAGTCCCAGCGTAAGGGGCACGAAAAGCCAGTGGTAGTATGCCGTCAGGGCAAATTGCCCGCGCGACCAGTTTACCAGTGAAAGATCAATACCGTCAATCATATTTGTATTTATTGTGTAAGTTGGTCAAGTACATATTCTCCCCGTTCCTGGTCCGTATCAAAGCGGGTTTTCAGGAAATCCGGGAAGAAGAACAACCTGAGAATGATAAAAAAAATGAAAAGCTTGATCAGGATGATCAACCAGAGCCGTTTTCCCACGGTCATGTTACGGAAGCCATCGTAATAGAACCGGAAGATCCGTATGATAACATTTTTTGGCAATGGCAGGCGGCTGGTATTCCTCCCAAAAATATAAAAATAAGGCGCACGTGGACCCGTCTGCCTGCAACCTTCAATATTTAGATCGGATATAAATAAACCCGGAAGATGCCGTGAGGATCAAGGTCGTGGCAGATTCCATCTTTACACCCGATGCCGATGTGGTGAAAGGATACAACAAGTGCTTGATGCTGAGTTACGGGGGACCGGTAAGCTTTGAAGTGATCAGCCTGATCCTGGAATACTTCAGGCACCCGGACCGCTGACAGAGAGGTTGATCCGGATCATACCCCGGCAATTTACAGGTGAGACCTTCATGGAACCGGACCGGCCGATGATCCGTATCACCGGACCAAATTCAATTCCAAGGCCTGTTATATCTATTTTTACCTTCAATTTACGGAAGGAAAGATTCTTTTATTCCAATTTATTTCTTAAATTGTAATTATAAAGCACTGAAAATCCCGATGAGGGAATATTCTACCGTTGAGATCGTAAAAGGATTGGCCAGGCGCAAGTCCGGCGTGATCCGGTATATCTACCGGACATGCTACCAGGACGTACGGAAACTGGTACTTACGAACGGGGGCAACGAGCACGATTCCGAGGATCTGTTCCAGGAAGGGCTGATAAAGGTATACCAGAAAATAAACGGGCAGGGGCTGGAGCTGAAATGCAAATTCGGAACCTATCTCTATTCGGTCTGCAGGTTCCTGTGGCTCCAGGAACTGGAGAAGAGGAATAAATCCGTACGGGAAGACCTGGCTTTGGAGGACATCATCGATGACCGGGCGGCGAATGAGAGGATAAGCGAAAACGCTAAACTTAAACTCTACGAATTGCATTTCAAGCAATTGAGCAAGGAATGCCAGAAAGTACTCAACATGTATTTCCGGGATGCATCCATGGAGGAGATCTGTGTCGCCATGGATTATAAAAGCGTACAGACCGCAAAAGACAAGAAATACCGGTGCAAGAAATCCCTGATCGATAAAATTACGGCTAACCCCGAATACAAAAGACTGCAAGATGAAATACACCTGGCTGGTTGAGAAATACCTGGAAGGGGAACTGAGCGGAGAGGCCCTGAGCAGGTTCGAGCTCGAGATCCTCAGGAAGCCCGAAGTTGCCGAAGAGGTGGAGCGGATCCGTTCACTGAACCGTTTCCTGAAGGAACAGCATCAGCGGATGCAGGATCCGGTCGGCCTGTTCGAAGACTTCAACGATCTGGAGAACATCATCCGGGAGCAGGAAATCCAGAGTGAACTGGAAGGCCTGAAAGTGAGGAAGATCAGCTCATCACGCGACGGAACTTCCGACCTGAAAAGAAAGATAACCGAGACCAGGATGGAGGATGCACTGAGCAGGTCGCACAGCAAAAAGATCCTCGTCAACCGTCTCTCGGTCTGGATCACAGCAGCTTCGGTTGCCGTGCTGCTTGCCGTTGGCACCGTACTGCTTGTGGGCGACCGCCATACGGACTATGCGGACCTGTACGCCCAGTTCTATAGTCCCCGCATCGCGGACGTTGAACGGTCCATTATGGGTCAGACGGATGATCCATACCACCAGGCCCTGAGGGCTTACAACAACGGCGAATTTGCCCGTGCCCTGTCCCTGTTCGAATCCATACCGGAAGGAACGGTAAGCAGTCATTACTTCCTTTATATGGGACTCACGGCCATGGAGCTCGGGGATTATCCCCTGGCCATTGAAATCCTCAGCAGGCTCGACGATGATGTGATCCTCCGGCACGAGGGCATGTGGTATAAAAGCCTCTGTTACCTGGGAATGGAGCAGCCGGATTCCGCCAGACAGACGCTGCAGGAAATCATCCGGGACGAGGGGTACCACAAAAACAATGCCCTGGCCCTCCTCCGCAAGCTCTGATCATCTCTTTGCCCTGAACTTCCGTAACACCAGAAAGCCCGACAGAAGGGCCAGGACGACCAGCGCTATCCACAGGAAATGCCGGTAATACCAGGGAAGCATGAGGCTCCCCGGGTTGCCGAGAAGTATGTACCCGGACCAGTACCTGGGATGCTGATAAACCGGAGGGGCATTTCCCAGGTATTCAATCTTGGCCCGGCGAAGGGCACTCTCCGCGCTTCTTCCCCTGCTCAGGTACCTATAGAAGGAAAGCATCAGTTCATAGCCCTGACGGTCGCTGATCGTCCACAGGGTCATGACGATGTTGGGTACACCCGCATAAAAGAATGCCCTGGCCAGGCTCATGATGCCTTCCCCGCCCAGGAGCTCCCCGGCGCCCGTGTTGCAGGCACTCAGGACCACAATCCGGGCATTAAGGTCCATGTTAAACAGTTCATAAACCCTCAGAAGCCCGTCCTCTGCATCCGTGCTGTCCCATGAAAAGACAAGCGTGGACCTCAGGGGGTCCCTGTCGTCAAGAAAGGCATGGGTCGCCAGGTGGATGATGTGGCCCTCCCCCGCCAATTCCTTGAATTTTCCTTCGGAGGCATCCGGACCGGTAAAGTACCTGCCGCCGAGCAGGTTGCCGATCCCGGCCACTTCATCGATGCTTCCCGGAAGTGGGGGAAGGTTTTTCCGGTCGATCCTGATTTCCCTGTGGTTCCCTGCGCCCGTCCCATCACCCTGAACGCCCAGGTAACCGGGCGCAAATCCCAGGAACCGGTGTATGGTCCCCGGGTTCATATTCGTCTTCCGGTCCATAAGAGCGGCTGAATAACCGTAGCGGATATTGTGGCTCCGGATCAGGAAGGGGACCTGGCTGAACAGACCCGAAAAACTATCAACCGGTTCCGTTATGAGGACATCAAACGGGAAATAGGAAAGTACCCCTTCGGGTATGATGATCAGATCTCTGTAGGAACCGGATTCCGGTATAAGTATCCTGTAAAGGCGGCTGGCAGCCCCGATGAAGGCATGGTGATGATCCTGAACGGTGTTGTAAATGGAGGTTCCGCTGACGTATTCCTGAACCATGCCCAGATCCGCCACCAGGGAGCTGTCGAAAGGCTGCCTGCGGCAGCTGAAGCCCCTGCGGCCGATCTCGAAGATATAAAGATCGTCCTTAGTCAGGAAATACTCGATGATCTTTTCCTTTCTGTTCAGTCTTCTGCCGATGCTTGCAGGATCTTCGGTTCGCTGCAGGTAAAGGAGTTCATAGTAATCCGGGTAATCCGATTCAAGTGTACGGTGAATCCCGGAAATCCGGTTTTTCAGCCTGAAGGTCTCGTCCCGGTATTTCTGGACTTCAGCCATATCCGGAAGGGTATCCTCCATTCTTTCCATGAGCAATCCCTGGTAGGCCGATAATTGCTTCTTAAGGGCCGATTCCCTCTCAAGCAGTGACTCCGGGATCCCCGATAACTCCAGGGCTTCTTCACGCTGCAGAACGGAGCGGAGGGTGGCATATTTACTGCCCTCCGCCATGCGAAAGGCATGCACCAGGTATTCGCGGTCCCCGGACAGCTCAAAGCACCGGAAGGCACTTCGCACACCCTTCTCATAGCTGTCCCTTTCATGCTCGGACAAATACAGTTTGCCCTCATCGTTCAGGTAGGAATTCCTCAGCAGCTCAATCACCTGCACGGAACCCAGGTAGGCATGAAAGGCAGCTTTCGTGAAATCCAGGGAACGGCTGCCCTTTCCTGCCCGATCTGCCATTTCATCCAGAATGCCCGCCTTGTGCTTTAAAATCCTCAGATACAGCAAAAGGTCAGGGACCTCTTGCGGATCCGGGTTCCGGTCCGGGTCCGTCACTCTGTATTCCGGGACCAGGGCCCGGATGGCTTCCTGGTAACGCTCCAGGGCCCGTTCCGGATCTCCCGCCAGTTGATAATGACCGCCCAGGGTGTAAAGGATGTTGGATGTCCGGTTATGAAACCTTCCATAATTTTTAAGCGCTATGTCCAGCGATTTCCTGTACCAGGTTTCGGCATCATCCGGGCGGTCCAGGGAATCCATAAGGACGGCGTATGCTTCATAATCGTAGGAGTACTGGGGATGAATCGGTGAAAAATATTCCCTGCGAATGGCAAACAGTTTGCGGAAATACCGCTCCGACTCCCGGTAATTTCCGAGGTGGATGTTGATCCTGGCCAGGTTGTAGTAGCACGAGGCCATCCTTGACGGATGAATCTTCCCTTCCGCTTCAAGAAGCCTGCTGAAATATTCACGGGCGGTCCCGTATTCCCCCATGGCCTCGTAAAGCTGCCCGATGTTGATGTAAAGGGAATAGGACCGGAATGCATCCGGGATCTCCTGGCTCTCGACGATGCGCAGGGCCTGGAGGTAATACTCCAGGGAGGCCTGGTAATTGCCTTCGTACCGGTAGATCCTGGCCCGGTTTATGTGCAGGAAGCTGAGATCGGGATAATCCTCGCCGAATGATTTTACCATGATAGATTCTGCCCGGTCGAGGTAGTAGGAGGCCGAATCAAAAAGGCCGGTCCGTATAAAATAACTGGAGAGGGAGCTGTAGTTCGTGGCCAGTTCCGGGAAATCCGGCCCGAAAAGGCTTATGTTGTTCTCGATGCCACGGAGGGTGTAATCGGCCCAGCTTTCATAATCTCCGTACCGGTTGTATACCAGTCCCAGGTTAAACAGCAGCATTCCCTTTTCGGCCGAGGGTTCCGGGGAAATCATCGCATACTGTTCCAGGGATTTGCGGTAATTCGTCTCTGCACTGTCTATATCACCCAGGATGTAGTAATTGACACCCAGAACATTATAAACCCTGGCCGTTTTATCCGGTGGCATCCCTAGGCGGTGCTGTAGAACCAGGCATTCCTTGAGGTCAGAAATGGATTCACGGTTCCGGTTCAGGTCACTGTAAAGCTTGGCGCGGATCAGAAGGGCGTCCGCCCAGCTCACGGTTTCCCTGCCGATGCGGCTTTCGATGTAGGATCCGGCCAAATCCATCGCGCTCAGGGCCTCGGACTGCCGTTTCATCATCCGGTAGTAATCTACCATGCCCAGCAGGCACCGGGCCCGGTATCCGGGCATGCCCAGGCGCTCGAAAATCCCGCCCGCGGTTTCGTAATAATAGGGAAGGCTGTCGTATTCGGACCGATCGTAAAGGATGCCCGTCCTTTCCAGGTATGCCAGGGCAAGGGAATCCCCGGATGGGACATCGAGGGAATATGTCCCGAAGATCAAAAATACACAAAGCAACACCTTCATTTGAATTGCTTCTTATCCCGGCCGGCATTAATTTGCCGGATTAAAATTACCAAAGATACCCGAGCCTGCAAATCGCTTTCCTTGCCTGCATTTCACAGGCGATAAAGATAAAAAATATTATACATCCAAGTATTTGATTATCTTGTATTTACAATTGAGTCGTAAATTTTTTTTAAAAAAAAGTGCAAAAACACCGGCTACCTTTTTGATTTTTTCCGATTAAACAATAGAGAACCTTTTCAAAAAGCGGCATCCGAAAAGCTATAACAGAGTAGGAGTCTAAAAAAACCTTTACTATGAAAACTTCAGACAGAAACTGGAATGAATTGCTGGAAGAAAGACTGAGCATTCAGGAAATGATCCGTGTACGCGGCGGCGGTCCGGATGATGATGATCCGACTCCCCCCATCAACAAATGAGCGGAGGAGAATAATCTAAACAGCCATCAAGCAAATTGGAAAATGCCCTTCCATATTGCGGAGACCTGCACATGGATGCAGGTACGAAAAAGCTCATCTTGAATCTGCTAAGCAGCATCCGGTCCGTGGTTCCGGCGCCAGGCGCGCCGGAACCGGGGAACCCGGGTAAGGCAGGGGATCTTAAAAGCCTGGAATACGTCCGGGATATCCTCGTGCTTGCCAGGAAGCATACCGAGGAACTCGAAGGATTCTTTGACCCTGAGGTATTGCTGAGGTACGCCCGGTATGTGAAGGATTACCAGGACATCATGGCAAAGATGGAACAGATCCTCGGCGAACTCAGGGTATACAGGGATGCGGCGTTGCGGTTTGCCGGGGGACTGGCGGAGATGGTCGAGGGACATCTGCAAATGACCACCGGTCATGCCGGGGACAGTCCCTGCAACAGGTGCGGAGATGCAGTTCCGCTCGAACGTGATGATATTAGACTCAGGGTAGTATAAGTACCCTTCTCACACATGAATATGCAATACACGAATTATACATTCAGTAGAGTGGCGGACAGGACGCATGACTGGTCAAATAAAACCATTCTGGTTGCGGAGGATGTTGCCGCCAATTACATGCTCATTGAGGCAGTGCTGGGCATGACCAGGGTGAAGGTCATCTGGGTTCAGAACGGCAGGGAGGCTGTCGAGGCCTGCATTGAGAACGAGGGGATCGACCTGGTTTTGATGGACATCCGGATGCCGGAAATGAACGGCATCGATGCCACGAGGGCCATCAAGAAGTTCAGGAGTAACCTGCCGATCATTGCGCAGACTGCATTCAGCTACAATCATGAGGAAGATATGATCCTTCAGGCGGGCTGCAGCAAGGTTATTACCAAGCCCATCAGTCCCCAGATCCTGATCAGCAGCATCCGGGAATACATATAATCCTGGTTTTTATTCCTATCTTGGGGCTTGATTCCAAGCCTCCCGGAAATGGATACCACCGTTTTTTCGGTTGTTTTTCTTCCCATCACCCTTGCCGTCATAACCTTCGGCCTTGGACTGTCCATTTCATTCCAGAACATACGGAATATCGTGGTGTTTCCACGGAGCATCCTGGTTGGATTACTGAGCCAGCTGCTCTTGCTGCCGCTGATCGCATTTTCCATAGCCTATGTAACCGGATTGAGGTCGGAACTGGCTGTGGGATTGATCCTGATCTCCATCTGCCCGGGAGGTGCGACATCCAACCTGGTGAATTACATGGTCCGTGCCAACGTGGCACTTTCACTTTCGATCACGGTGGTAAACGGGCTGATCACCATTTTTACCATACCGCTCATCGCCCAGCTCGCCATGGATCTCTTCATGCACCAGGAGGCGAGCATACACCTTTCTTTCCCGGAAGCGGTATTCAACATTTTTAAACTAACGGTACTACCCGCCACGGCCGGGATCCTGATCAGGCATTACCGGGAAAGATTTGCCATCCGGCTGGAGGAGCCCCTTCGCTATATCCTGCCCATATTGCTTCTGCTTGTTTATTCGGGGGTAATTTTCCTTGAAAGGGGCAACGGCGGTATTGCACTGCGCGATTTTACCAGGATCCTGCCCTATGCCTTTGCCCTGAACTTCCTATCCATGTTCGCCGGATTATATGCACCCCGGCTTTTCGGATTGAACCGGGTCAACCGGGTTACCATTGCGGTAGAGGTAGGGTTGCAGAACTCCACCCTGGCCATTTTCGTAGCCGGGAGCCTGCTTAACAATTACACCATCGCCATGGTCGCAGTGGTTTACGGCTCGTTCTCCTTCTTTACGACCTGGGCATTCGGGTACCTGGCCAGGAAGTATCTTTAAGCATTCTTACGTTTCCGGATCGGTCGTCCGTTTTCAGAAAATAACCAGCAATGCGGGCAGGATAAAGGCCGCATCTTCATGGATCGGATCAATGTGTCTTGGTTGGAAGTCTAAACCTAGCGGTAAATTTCAACGAAACCTTTCCGCTCAAAGTTCCCGGATCCGCCAACCGGCCGGATAATATAGTAATAGGTCCCGGGTAAAAGCTGCTGCCCTGAAAGGTTCCTCCCGTCCCAGATCAGGATGGGGGATTCGGCCTTGTAAACCAGCACGCCGGAACGGCTGAATACCTGCAGGCTGTAAACGGTAACCCCGTTCGAGCGAACCACGAAAAAATCGTTGATCCCGTCATCGTTGGGGGTGAATACATTGGGACAATCCAGGGTATCCGTCACCGTTACAAGGTCGGACCACTGATCCATGCACCCCTCCGGATGGGTGACCCTCAGTGTGGCAAGGTAACTCCCTTCCTGCGGGAAGCCGTGGATCAACGCCTGCGTATCTCCCGTACCCCCGTCGTCAAATAGCCACTGGTAACGAAAGGTGACCGTGTCGACCGGTTGGGGGGGACTGAAAAAGACCACGGTGTAGAGTCCCAGTTCCAGGGAATCGGACCATAAAAAGCGGGCGCTGGGGGTGGAATGCACCTGAATGTACCTGGGCCTGGCAAAGGTGGTGTTTCCGTTAATGAGGATGCTGACGGTATAGGAACCGGCCGTATCGTAAAGCACCTTCTGGTCCTGCTTTCCCGTACCCGTCATCCCGTTGCCGAAATCCCATTCCACGGTGGTCACGGTATCGCCGTTGAAACCGGTGTACCTGTATGTAAAGGTTACCTCCAGGGAATCGCATCCGGAAGTGGTGTCTGCAAAGAAGGTGATCTGGGCCTGTCCTGGAATTCCAATAAATAAAAGCAACATCGGGATGGTATGCCTCAAAATCTTCATTTGCAGCTTATTGGCTCAAATATATTAAAATTGCCTGCAAGGCCTTAAATATTGCGGGTTAATTTTTTAACAACCCGGACCTGGCTCAGGAATTCCTTGGAGAATACCCGGATCACCGTATAGGTGGGTATACCGAGGATCATGCCCGGGATGCCCGCCAGGGTCCCCGCAATCAGGATGACCAGGAAGATTTCAAGCGGATGGGCCTTTACGCTTTTGCCGAAGATCAGGGGCTGGAACAGGAAATTGTCAACCAGCTGCACGCATACAATGACGGCCAGCATGGACAGAACCAGGGGAAGGAGCTCGACCGAAAAATCCATTTGAAGGTTGTTGGCCACCCCGAGCAGGATGCCGATGCTGCCGCCCAGGTAGGGACCCAGATAGGGGATCACGTTTATCAGTCCAACGATAAGCCCGATGGTCACGGCAAGTCCGAAATCGATCCCCACAATCCTCATCCCGATGCTGGTCAGAATGATCATACCGCTTGCCTGTCCCGCAAGGCCGATAAAATACCGCATCAAAAGGTGCCTTACCGATCCCATGGCCTTGCGTATGGCCTCTTCGTGTTTCGCGTGGATCAGCAACACGATGAAGTCCGTAATCAGCGATTGTTCCTTCAACATGAAAAAGGTGATGAAGGAAATGGAGAATACGGCGATCAAAAGGTTACCCATCAAACCGATCACCGAACTGAAGAGGTTGCTCACAACGGACAGGCTCAGTATGCTTTTCAGCTTTTCCGAGATGAAGTCTTCCAGGCTGAGGACATTTTCCCTGCCTGCATTGTAGTCATAATAAAGCTTTTCAGCTTTTTGAATCGGCCCTTCCAGTTTCTGTACCAGAATGTCGGAATTGATCTGTGAAAGTTCGTTCGCCTCGTTGGCTATGAGGGGGACGAACAACCGGAAAAACCCGAAGACCAATAGCCAGATCAGCATCAGGACCAGCATGGCGCTGACCCCTTCCGGCAGACTGAATTTCCGGATCCGAATTCGTCCCAGCATGACCACCAGGGGACGAAAGATCAGGGAAAGGACCGCGGCAACCAGGATGTAGGAAACGATAGCCGAAAAATACCAGAGCAAAAAACCCAGCAGGACAAGACCGAGTGCGATGAGAAAATATCGTAAACCTGGATTCATAAAAACAAAAGTAGGCATTTGCGTCGGAATCCCACAGCCGAATAGTTATTAAAAACTTATCAACGAAAACTTGGGACCGGTTCTTCCTGATACGTTCTAAAATATTAATTTTCAAATACTTATTCAAATATAAGATAAAACAGGACCGGAATGTCCGGTTTTCGATATCTTTTCCTTTTAAGTAATTTAGTGCCCTGTTAAAAACCACTCCGATCGATGCAGCAATACCTCGACCTTCTTTCGCATATGATGGAGAACGGTTCGAAAAAAGCGGACCGAACCGGAACCGGAACCATTTCGGTTTTCGGATACCAGATGCGCTTCAACCTGAACGATGGATTCCCTCTGCTTACTACCAAGAAACTGCACCTGAGGAGCATCATACACGAACTTCTCTGGTTCCTGAAGGGGGAAACAAACATCGATTACCTGCACCAGAACAAGGTCAGCATCTGGGATGAATGGGCGGACCAGGAGGGCAACCTGGGACCCATATACGGTTACCAGTGGAGGAAATGGGGGGATGGCCAGGACAGGCAGATCGACCAGATCAGCCAGGTCGTCAAAAGCATCCGGGAGAACCCGGAGTCGAGGAGGCACATCGTGAGCGCCTGGAACGTCGGTGCCCTGGAACAAATGGCACTTCCCCCCTGCCACGTATTATTCCAGTTCTATGTGAACAATGGCAAGCTCTCCTGCCAGCTCTACCAGAGAAGCGCGGACATATTCCTCGGGGTGCCTTTCAACATCGCCTCCTACTCCCTGCTTCTGATGATGATGGCCCAGGTCACGGGACTGAAACCGGGTGAATTCATCCACACCCTGGGCGATGCCCATATTTACCTGAACCACCTGGAGCAGGTCCGGTTGCAGTTGAGCCGTGATCCCAGGCCACTTCCCGAAATGAGGCTGAATCCAGGGGTGGGGGACCTGTTCGGCTTTCGTTACGAAGATTTTGAGTTGCGGAATTACAACCCCCATCCCCACATCCGGGGAGAAATATCCGTCTGAGTATGATCTCGATCATCGTTGCCATAGCAGAAAATTATGCCATCGGTAAAGACAACCAGCTGCTCTGGCATATCCCGGAGGATATGAAACGCTTTAAAAGGATTACTTCCGGTCACAAGATCATCATGGGAAAACGTACCTATGAATCCCTGCCCAAACGACCGCTGAAGGACCGAATCAACATCGTGATCTCGGATGTCCCCGGAGAAACCTACGAGGGATGCATCATGGCATATTCCATCGAGGAAGCGCTGCAACTTTGCCGTCCCGGGGATGAATGCTATGTCATCGGAGGAGGAATGGTCTACCGGCAGTTCCTGCCCCTGGCCGACAGGCTTTACATCACCTGGGTGCACCGGGAATTTGAAGCCGACACCTTCTTTCCCGAGATCGACCCTCAAGCCTGGGAAGAGATGGAGCGTGCAGAGGGGGTGAACGAGGAACCCGGTTTCCGGTATTCCTTCGTCACCTATCAACGGCGAAAATAGGGAGATCCGGAATACGCAGGGACCCGTGCTGCGGCAGCCATGCCAAAATGCACCCAGGCCCTGGATGCATTCAGGAAGCTTATCTTTTCCCGATAAGTTCTTCGAGAATCCGTACGGTCATCCGGCGTATGCCGGGAGCCGTGCTTTCCCTGTTGCCCGCGACGTTCAGTACTTCCGGTTCCACGGAAACCAGCCAATCCAATGCATCCGAAACCTGACCCGTATCCGGCTCATTCAGGTCCTCCAGGTCCATGCGGAAACACGGCCGCCCGGAAGCTTCAGTCCACTCGATGGTAAGACGGGTTCCCTCCTCCATCAGGCCTTGATGGGTGATGACCAGGGTTGCGCCGGCTTCGAGGATGTTCCGCCGGGTCCGCTCGTTGTAATCGTCCCCCTCCACCTCCCGGAGCGGATACCGGTCCGGGATGCGTCCCGTTTCACATTGCCTACCCGGCGGACACCACCCACCGCAGGGCATTCCCCTTGCAAGGGCGAAATCAAGCGCCCCCTGATCCACCCCTGTCTGTCCGCCCGATATGATTTTCCGCGGCAATTTCATTCCTTCGTCAATAAATCCGAGTAGGATTCCCGGATGAGGTCGGCCTTCCGGATACCCAGATCCCTCATCAATTCCGAACATTGTTTTTCCAGGTTGGCCTGGTCAGCAACTCCTTCCCTTCCCTGCGCCTCGATCTCGATGAAGCTGCCCAGTCCATCGACGCGGTCTAGGTGTATCTTGATGTTTTCCAGGAACCAGATCTCCCGGTATTTCTTAACCTCCACCCGGACTCCGGTGGCCCTCGACAGGATCTCCTTGAGCCCGGGGTTCTTTCCGGCCGGAAGGACCATGCAACGGCTGACCTTCGGTCCACTCCGGTCCGGCCTCTCGTAATAGATCAGATTGTTCTCGATCTTCCCCTCCCTCAGCTTCAGCCTCCCCCTGGGTACCTCAAAATACGTATCGACCTGCCTGTCCTCTCCCCGGAACCCGGCATTCCGGCTGCGGAGTATGTCCCTGATTCGCTCGTGGTCCTTACAGGATGCTTTGATCTCAACGTTAATAACCCGCATGCAGAACTTGTAATTGAGAAAAAAATCATAATTTAGGTTGTCAAGTTATTAACCAAATCACAGATTATGAAAAAATTATTTTTCTTTCTGGCATCCCTGTTCCTTACAACCGCACTGCTCTCAGCCCAGGCGGATAAGGTTGTGGGTTTCTGGCTTACTGGAGAAGGCGATTCACAGGTCGAAATATACAAGGGAACGGATGGGAAATACTACGGCAAGATAAGCTGGCTTGAAGAACCCAACGAAAACGGCAAGCCCAAGGTCGACGACGAAAACCCGGATCCCAAGCTGCAGCAGCGTCCTGTCATGGGCCTGCCCCTGCTGCAGGGCTTTGTATACAACAAGAAAAAGAAGGAATGGTCGGGCGGCACCATTTACGATCCGAAAAGCGGTAAAACTTACGATTGCTTCATGTGGTTTGAAGAAGACGATTCCGTTCTCCATATCAAGGGATTCGTCATGGGCATGAGGTTTCTCGGTCGGTCCGAAGCATGGAAACGCGAAAAAGACCGCAATAAATCATAATCCGTCAATTAAGGCGAAAACAGCCCCTCAGCGGGTCCCGGTCCGGGCGCCCGCTTATTTTTTCCTCCATCCTGAAATGCCTGCGGCCTAAAAGCCTGTACCGCTAAAGGCAGCGGGTGCAACCCCGTATTAAAAAGATATACGGGCCGTTGATCCTTTCAACATAACACGGTCACGATCCCTGTGTTCATTTCCGGACAGTGATGTCTCAAAATCGTTCATAATTGCTTATAAAAGATTTTAAGATCTTTTTAGTATATTATTGATTAAAAGCATTTTGTGAATTTTGGCACGCATTATGTAGTTTATTTTGCGAATCTGAACTGAACAATATAAAAACGATATAGAAATGAACAAGACCGCCATCATACTTGCAATCGCCATCGGGATGGGATTTTTCCTGTCCTCGCCGGCAAGGGCCACTAATCCGACTCATTATTCGGCGATTTTAATGAACTTCGGGGCCGATATGAACGCTGAAAAAGAAATTACCCTCCAGGATTGGATGATCTCTCTGGATGCTTTCTGCCAGACCGGTAAGAACGTATCCGAACCGGGGCTGGAGGTGGAATCCTGGATGCTCAGGACCGAATGGATGCGGAAGGATATTCCCCAGTTTCAGGAGCCCGAATTGAGGGTCGAGGACTGGATGCTGAAAGTTCCTGAAGCGGATCCCGGAACCAATGCTTAGAAAACATACTTCTCATAATTGTTTTAGGTTTAGTGGTTAGTAATTATTTCAGGACAAGGGGCCGTCTCATAACAACTTGGGATGGCCCTTTTCTATTTACTTTCCGAGAA
>CAZNQG010000027.1:0-34303 GCA_964575235.1 uncultured Bacteroides sp. | reverse complement strand
GACCGGTACATGAAAAAGAAACCAGCACCAGGGTGAATGCCATGAAAAAGGCGCCCAGGTAACCACCCTTGTCCGCCTGCTTATCCGCTGAATTCACCCAGCGGTTTGGCAGCACGAGTTCGAACATTCCCAGGAAGCTCGCCGCAAATACCATAAAAAGCAAAAAGAAAATCAGGTTCGGGATCCAGTGCGTCGAAAGGGTGTTTGTGAACTCCGCCCCGACGCTGGAGATGGAAACAATCACCCCGATGGCGGTATAAATGATTATGATCGACAGGCCGAAGATCATTCCCTTGACAATGGCCTTTGCCCGGTTCTCGCTGCCTTGCATGAAAAAGCTCACGGTCATGGGGATCATGGGGAATACACAGGGTGTAAGTATGCCCGCCAGCCCTGCCAGGAAAGCGATCAGGAAAAAGATCCACAGGTTCTCCGCTCCTGCTGCCCCATCGGAAAGGAGTTTGTCCTTCCCGGAACTGTCCAGGCTTTCACCGGGCTCCGTTTCCCCGGTTTGCGGGGAACCGATCCCCAGCTGGGTTTCGGCTTTCTGCAGGCCCTCTCCACCTGCTGTTCCAGCCTGCAGGCCGCTCAAGTTAAAACGGAACTCTTCTTCCGTTGGCGGGAGGCAGCGTTCATCGTCGCAGCACATGTACTCCAGGCTTCCCTCAATGACAAAATCATCCGTTGCCGAAGTCCGGATGCGCTGTTTGAACAAGGCCTCATTACTGAACATGGCTAGCTCCATGCCGAAACTCGAATCGTATTTGACCTCCGCTTCCGAGATTTCCTCCACCTGACCGATCCGTTCGTAGTTCTCTGA
Source organism: uncultured Bacteroides sp. (assembly GCA_964575235.1). Classification (GTDB taxonomy): domain Bacteria; phylum Bacteroidota; class Bacteroidia; order Bacteroidales; family SM23-62; genus SM23-62. The sequence continues at coordinate 33,483 of CAZNQG010000027.1, read as the reverse complement.
ACCGGAGAAGGTAAAAGATGTCGGGATGGGTCCTCCCTCGGGGAGATGCTGAGAATACAAATGCCATTTTGGTTCTATATCCGCCCGGAAGATCAGCGTGATTTCATTCTCGCCGGTCCTTTCGTGTGAAAAGCTCCAGTCGATCGGATCCAGGATTTGCGCGGGTAACGTATAACTCCCCAGGACAAGGATGAGTGCGAAAGACCACTTCGGTAATGTACGGTTCATGGATTTTTGCATGTAAAGATAAGAGTAATGAAAAAAGCCCGCAGGCGAGTTCGGTGTTAATTAAAGGTTAAAGCGTTTCCGGTGGCCCTATACGGGGATTTCCTCACCGTTCTCCGTAAACAGTGCATACTGAAGAAGCTGGAAGGAGGACATCCCCGTGACCCTTATTTTACACTTGAGTTCCCTTGACCATAGCCTGCACATTGATTTACGCCCCTTGGTAAGGTAAGCCTCTATATAAGGATGGACCTGCAGTTCCAGATTCTTGAGCTTGTATTGCTCTATGCGCTCCATAATCTGGCTTTTGAGAGCATCCATATACAACAGGCTGGGACCGATCTTGCCCGTGCCGTTGCATGTAGGGCATTTCTCGGATACCTCGATGTTCATCTCCGGACGCACCCGCTGACGGGTAATCTGCATCAGTCCAAACTTGCTCAGCGGCAAAATGTTGTGCTTTGTCGAATCCATCGACATAGCGGCTTTCATTCGTTCGTATACCCGCTGGCGGTGATCCTGGTTGTTCATGTCGATGAAATCGACCACGATGATCCCTCCCATGTCCCTCAGACGAAGCTGGCGCGCGATCTCATCCGCCGCGGCAAGATTGGTTTCAAGGGCATTGGTGGCCTGGTCGTTAACCGTACGGGAGCGGTTACCCGAATTCACATCGATGACGTGCAGAGCCTCTGTATGTTCTATGATCAGGTAGGCCCCGTTCTTGAAAGAGACGGTTGTCCCGAACAGGGACTTAATCTTCTTGTTTATGCCGAGCTGCTCGAAAATGGGCTGGGATGATGAATACAGTTTAACGATCTTGGACTTTTCCGGGGCGATGGTGTTGATGTATTCCTTTATGTCACGGTACAGGGACTCGTCGTTGACGATGATGCTGTTGAACGAAACGTTCAGCATATCACGAAGCAGGGCCGTGGTTCTGTTCAGCTCGCTCACCAGGAGCTTTGGGGGCTTTACGCCTGCAATTTTGTGAAATGCCGACTCGAACTTCTTCACCAGTCCCCTGATCTCGGAATCGAAGGTGGCCACCTTTTTATCCTCGGCCACCGTCCGTACGATCAACCCGTAATTCCTTGGTTTTATGCTCAGCAGAAGGCGTTTCAGGCGGTTCCGCTCTTCCTGGGATTCGATCTTCGAAGAGATCGAAACCTTATCCGAGAAGGGAATCAGAACCACATTCCTCCCGGGAATGGAGATCTCAGAAGTAAGCCGGGGCCCCTTGGTAGATATGGGTTCCTTGACGATCTGTACGATCACTTTCTGTCCCGCCTCAAGAACCTCTGCGACCTTCCCGTCTTTTTTGATATCCGGAACGCGTTTGAACTTCTGGAAACCGATTTGCTTGCCTTTCTTTGAGAGATGCAGCTTGAGGTACTTGCTCAGGGAGCTGAACTGGGGACCCAGATCCAGGTAGTGCAGAAAAGCATCTTTTTCATGGCCGATATCGACAAAAGCGGCATTCAGCCCGGGCATTACCTTTTTTACTTTCCCAAGGTAAATATCTCCCACCGAAAACTCAAGGTTGCTTTTGACCTTATTCAGTTCAACCAGCTCCTTGTTTTCAAGGAGGGCAATTGAGATCTCCTGGGAAGCGGCGTCGATGATCAATTCTCGAACGACTTCCTTTTCCTTGCTCACGTGTGAATATCTTTAGCATCCCACCCGGAATCTTTCCGGAGTAGATTATACAGTAAAAACCTAAAGATCCTCCAAGATCTTTAGGCTTTCTATTATTACTAATTCATTAAAGATTTTACGGTAAGAAAAGAAGGGGGCTATTTCCTCTTTTTATGCCTGTTTTTTCTCAAGCGCTTCTTGCGCTTGTGAGTAGCCATCTTGTGTCTTTTCCTTTTTTTTCCGCTCGGCATGATCCAATTCTCCTCGACTGATTCCGGGCAGCGTGACTACCTCTTGACGTTATTCTTTACCTTGTTTACAAATGACTTAGCAGGTTTGAACGCGGGAATGAAGTGCTCAGGGATAATGATGGTCGTATTCTTTGAAATATTCCGGGCCGTTTTCTTGGCTCTTTTCTTCACGATGAAACTGCCAAAACCCCTGAGGTAAACATTCTTGTCTTTTACCAGAGAGTCCTTAACGGTTTCCATAAAAGCTTCAACAGTTTTCTGAACGGTTACCTTTTCAATACCCGTATTCTTTGAAACTTCATTTACAATATCAGCTTTGGTCATTTTTAAAATCTTTAATTATCAATTAATTACAATAGTATTCCAAATTGAATTGCAAATATATATTATTTCATTCTATTTACGAAATCAATTCGATTAATTTTATTTATTTGTCTAAAATTTAGACCGTTTCAGGATTTTAAGATTGGAAATTACAGAAAAAATCAGGGTATGGTACCTCGGAAACCGTAGGTCCCTGCCGTGGAGGGAGACAAGGGATCCATACCGGATCTGGGTGTCGGAGATCATCCTTCAACAGACCCGGGTGATGCAGGGGCTTGAATTTTATCGTCGCTTTCTGGTAAGATTCCCAAACCTTGAAAGCCTGACCGGCGCCACTGAAGACGAGGTACTCCGGATCTGGCAGGGCCTGGGCTATTATTCCCGTGCAAGAAACATGCTTGAAGCGGCAAGGTACATCCTTAACGAAAAAGGAGGTAAATTCCCGGCATCCTATGCTGGTTTGCTGGAGTTAAAAGGGGTGGGGACCTATACGGCGGCGGCGGTGGCATCCATCGCGTTCAATGAACCCCGGGCCGTAGTGGATGGGAACGTTCACCGGGTACTTTCCCGTTTGTACGGAATAGAAGAGAAACGGTACGGGCCCACCACCATGATTGCCGGGAAAGCCGAGTCCCTTCTCGATGTGGAGGATCCCGGATTACATAACCAGGCCATCATGGAACTCGGTGCCCTGGTATGCACACCCGGGTTACCGGATTGCCCTTCCTGTCCCCTGCAGGATGAATGCGTTGCCCACCTGCTGGACCGGACGGCCGAGCTCCCCCCGCGGAACCCTCAGGGCAGAAGGAAGAAGCGCTATTTCCATTACCTGGTCCTGTACGATGAAAAAGGCATCTGGCTCGGTCCCCGGCAAAAAAAGGACATCTGGCAGGGCCTGTATGAATTTCCTCTGATCGAGACCACGAAGAAAGTGAGCCCCGCCACCCTGGTGAAATCGGAGGCATGGGAGTCCATGCTGGGTCCGCATTCCAGCCCGGCCGAAGTCATCGGGCCCATCAAACACACCCTGAGCCACCAGGAAATCCAGGCTGTTTTTTACCGGGTCCGGACAAGCGATCCCGTCAGGCTCCAGGGATATGAGAAGGTAAGCAGGCAAGAACTGGACCGCTACCCGGTGCCCAAACTTATAGGCCGGTACCTGGATAAACTCAGCGATTAATTTCGTAAATTAGCAGACCAGAAAATCAAGGAGAAGCTATGTCAGTGAATAAGGTTATACTTGTGGGCAATGTTGGTAAAGACCCCGAGACCCGGTACCTCGAGGGAGGTACTGCCGTATGCTCTTTTCCGCTTGCCACCAGTGAGACATACCGCAACCGTGACGGCGAAAGGATCACGACAACCGAATGGCACAACGTGGTCCTCTGGAGGGGCCTGGCCGAAGTAGCCGAAAAATACATAAGGAAAGGATCACAGTTGTATATTGAAGGAAGGATTCGAACCCGCTCCTGGGACGACAGGGACGGGAACAAACGATATACCACCGAGATCGTGGGTGACAACATGCAGATGCTTGGGAAACGGGCGGATAACACCGGAACACAGCCGGAATCCCCCGACGCTCCTTCGTCACAGGATGCTTCACCGGCACAGGCACAAGAAGGTTCCGGGGAGGATAAATTCAATGACCTCGACGAAGAATCCGCCGGAGCCGATGATCTCCCCTTTTGATTAGTGTAAACCAACCCTTGCGTTTTGGATCCTGAATTGCCCGCATCCCTAATTTTTGCCCGGATCGATGTAACTTTCCACCCCTTTACGGCTGGAATCTTTACAGGCCTTGTCATCGTACTGGTCCTGATATTCTGTTCGGCGCTTATCTCGGGTTCGGAAGTTGCTTATTTCTCCCTTTCCCCTTTAGAAAAGAGGAAGCTCGCCGAAAAAAGCAGCAAGCGTTCCAACCTCGTGCTGGACATGCTGGCCAAACCCGAAAGGCTCCTTGGAACCATCCTGATAACCAATAATTTCATCAACGTAGGAATCGTAATCCTGTCGGCTTATCTGATGAACCGGATCCTGGACTTCGGAACTTCCAAGACCCTTCAGTTCCTGGTCCAGGTGGTAATCGTCACCCTTATCCTGCTGCTCTTCGGAGAAATCCTTCCCAAACTTTACGCCAACCTTTACACCACGCGCTTTTCCCTGTTCATGGCATACCCTCTCAAATTCTGCGAGAAACTCTTCTACCCCATATCCACCGTTCTGGTCTTTTCCACCTCCCTCGTTAACAAACGCCTTGCCAACAAGAAACAAAACCTTTCCATGGATGACCTGTCGGGTGCACTGGAGCTGACGGCCGACGATATCTCAGAGGAAAAAACCATACTCGAAGGGATCATTAAATTCGGGAACATCGATGTGAAGGAAATCATGAAAGCCCGAATCGACGTTGTTTCGGCAGATATCCGGACCCCCTTCAAGGAACTTGTCGAGATCGCTGTCAAATCGGGTTATTCCAGGATCCCCATTTTCATTGAGACCTTTGACCATGTGAAGGGAATACTATACGTAAAGGACCTTCTGCCACACATCCAGAAAAGCAACAGCTTTAAATGGCAATCCCTCATCAGGCCTCCTTACTTCGTACCCGAGAATAAAAAGATCGATGACCTGCTCCACGAATTTCAGACCAACAAGATGCACCTGGCCATTGTTGTTGACGAATACGGAGGCACAAGCGGCATTGTAACCCTGGAGGACATCATCGAGGAGATCGTCGGTGAGATAACGGATGAATCGGACGACGACGAGATCCACTATGAAAAACTATCCGAAAACGAATACCTTTTCGACGGCAAGATCCTGCTGAACGACCTGTATAAAATACTTGATACGGACGATCCGATATTCGATGAGGTAAGAGGGGAAGCGGATACGCTTGCGGGACTCATACTCGAACTGAAAGGGGAACTACCCGACAAGGGTGAAAAAACCGCATATAAAAATTATGAGTTTACAATCGTCGCTGCTGACAACAGGAGAATCAAAAAGATAAAACTCAAGATCCACGCGAAAATAAAGAAGAAAAATCCCGATGAAGGCATTGCGCGGACACAATAACGTCTTCCTGATTCTCTGCTTGACGGCTTTGCTAAGCGGAGCGGCCTGCCGGCGCAATTACACCCCCAAGCCCAGGGGATACCTCAGGGTCGAGTTTCCCGAAAAGGAATACACTTTGTTTGATTCTGCCTGTCCCTTCACCTTTGAATATCCGGTTTATGCACGGGTACTGCCCGATACGGACTACAATTCCGAACCCTGCTGGATCAATATATATTTTCCCGACTTTGACGGAACAATACATATATCGTATAAAAGGGTGGATGGCAATCTGAATGAGTACATCGAAGACAGCAGGTCGCTCGCCTACAAACATACCATCAAGGCTGACGCCATCAGGGAAACCGTTTATTCCTCCCCCCTGTTTCACGTGCACGGCATCCTTTATGATATCAAAGGCAATGCCGCCTCAAGCCTTCAGTTTTACCTTACCGACAGCAGCCGGAATTTTCTGAGGGGATCCCTGTATTTCAATGTACAGCCCGACAAGGATTCACTCGCTCCGGTCATCGTCTACTTCCGGGAAGATATTGTCCATTTGATGGAGTCTTTTAGATGGAAATAACTAATTTGGCTTTGATTTCTGATAAAAAGGATTATGGGCGTAATCCGAAAAGAAGATCTGGAGGAAGGCTGCAGACTGGCCATCTGGGAAATAACGGAAGATTACGATGAACTTCGGTCCAGGATCAGCCTTGAATCCGAAGAAGTAAAAACGCTGGAGGGATTCAGGAACCACAACCGCCAACTGGAATGGCTCAGCGTCAGGGCCCTTATCACTGAGATGATGGGGATAAATACACGGATCGTATACAACGAGGACCGAAAACCCTTTCTCCTGGACAATTCGTCACACATAAGTATCTCACACTCAATGGATTATACTTCCATCCTCCTGAGCCGGTTCAAACGGGTCGGTGTCGATATGGAATACATGTCGCACCGGATCTCCAAGATTGCGGACCGGTTTATCAACGACCGTGAAAAGATCACCGGATCGCAGGAGCTGCTGAGATACCATCTTTACATCCACTGGTGCGCCAAGGAAGCACTGTATAAGATCTGCGACAAAAAAAACATCAATTTTAAAAAGAACCTGACCATCGAACCTTTCACACCCGAGGGCCAGGGGAGAATCAAGGGCAGGGTTGACAATGTTTACGGCAGCGACACCTATAATCTTGAATATCAGAGGATGGGAAATTACATCCTGGTCTGGACCTGCAAATGAGCCCCATGATTTATACAGACATCATCGAAAAACTGAAATCCGGTAAATTGTTTGCCATCCAGGTGGACCCGGACAAGCACGACGAAGCATCCTTACGGGCCATTGGAAAAATAGCGGGAGGAGACCACGTCGATTTCATCCTGGTCGGGGGCAGTCTGGTTTCGGGCTCGGTCGATGAAACCGTCGCCATGCTCAAGGATTCCACGGATCTGCCCGTCATATTGTTTCCGGGCAACGTACTGCAAATCTCGGCCCAGGCCGACGGTATCCTTCTCCTGAGCCTGATATCCGGGAGGAATCCTGAATTCCTCATCGGCAACCATGTCATTGCAGCACCCCTGCTGCGGGAAACAAACCTGGAGATCATCCCCACGGGTTATATCCTGGTTGAGAACGGCCGGACCACCTCGGTTGAATATATGAGCAACACGAAGCCCATTCCGGCCGACAAGACCGACCTGGCCTCCGCCACAGCCATGGCCGGCGAAATGCTCGGTCATAAACTGATGTACCTGGAAGCGGGCAGCGGAGCGCTGGAGCGGGTGAACGCCAGGATGATCCGGGAAGTGCGTTCCCACATCGGTATACCGCTCATTGTGGGGGGCGGCATCCATACCGGGGAACAGATCCTGGATTCTTACCGGGCCGGTGCGGATATCATCGTTGTCGGCTCAGCCATCGAAAACGGGACTGAGGAGCTTGAAACGCTGATGAAGTCTGTGGCGGAAATCCGTCATGCCGGCCCTAATTGACCAGTTCCAGGATGATATCCCCGGTCGACGAGTTGGGACGTTCGATATCCAGAAAATACGATATCGTGGGTGCAATGTCGGTCATACGGACCGGCCGTGTTACGTTCGACCGCTTCACTTTCCATCCATACCAGATCAGAGGAACATGATTATCCCCGAGGTAGGATGAATGGTAAGAATCGCCGTTCATTTTCTCGATCCAGCCGGGTGCAAGGTTTATGATAACATCGCCGGAACGTTTCTGGTGGTAACCGTTCTGCATTTTCTGAAAGATGCCCTCGGAGAAGTTGGAGGTCTGGAGGGTATAGGATGTAACGGCATTGCTCACACCTTCGAACTGGATCAGGAACTGCGCGGCCCTCTCCTGTATCTCCTGGTAGGAAATGCCCGAGGTCTCGATGAGCTCATGGTTCAGATAGATCTGCTGCGCGTAGTAGTATTTCACCCAGTCCCCCTTGCCGTATACGGCATTCAGATATGACCCCAGGAGGGTCAGGGAACTGTAGGGGTTGAAATCACCGGCTGGGATCTTGCTTGCGGATAGATAGGCAGGTGTGTATGCCAGCCCGTGGTCGGAGGTCAGGATGATCAGGGTGTTCTGTATGCCCACATACTGGTCTATGAATCTCAGAAAATGAGCAATCTCACGGTCAAGGCGCAGCATGGCATCCTGGACCTCGACGGAATTCGAGCCGAAGTATTTCCCGATGTACTCGTTGGAGGAAAATCCGATGGACAGGTAATCGGTATAGTCGTCCTGGCCCAGTTCCTCGTTCAGTATCACGACCGTGGCAAAGTCCCCGGTCAGCACATTGCCAAAAGGGGTATATTTCAGAAAACCGTAATCCCGCTGTTCCCTCCCGGTGCTGCTGAGTTTGTCCAGGTCGTAGGGAAAGATACTGCGCCCTTTCAGCCCGGGTTCAAAAACGCTTGTGTCGCTGCCGCTCTCCGTGTAGGAACCGATCGGCAGCAGGGTCTCCCAAACGCGGGAAAGGTATGATTCCGGGAGTTTCTTATCGTTGAATTCCCGGACCCATGAGGGCAGGGAATCCACATAATACGAACTGCTCACCCAGTTCCCCGTTTCATTGTCATACCAGAAGGCATAATCGGCGGAATGCCCGGCGGACAGAATGGCTGCATTGTTGTCCAGGGCCAGCCCGATAACCTTCGACCTGAAGTTTGTGGAAAGATGAATTTCATCCCCGATGGTGGATGCCAGCATGTAATGGGGTGAAAAGCGGCCCGATTCGTAACTTCCTCCAACGGTCCTGGCTTTTTCGTCCTGGACGCAGTACACAACTTCGTTCCGCAAGTTATTATACCAGTGATTGGAGATGATCCCGTGGTGGGACGGCAGGGCGCCGGTAGAGATCGTGGCGTGCCCAACGGCGGTTTCGTTGACCAGGTAGTTGTAATACGCGTTCTTGCAGAAGGTCCCTGAGCCGACCAGTTTCCTTATTCCGTCTTCCCCGAATTTATCCCAGTATCGGTGGATGAAATCATACCGCATCTGGTCCACCACCATGACAACGATCAGCTTCGGTTTTTCCGGGGGTATCCTGCTCCGGCTCTGAGCATTCAATACCCCGGAAAACAGGAGGAGGTTGATGTAAAGAATGGACTGCAATATCTTCATGGCACGCTTCCTGTGGAAAGGGGATCCAGGATCCCGGTCAAGGGGCAAAGATAATTTTTATTTCCATTCGGATTTGAAGATCTTGAGGGAAAAACTCTGATACGGGGAAACGAGCCTCAATATATAAAAACCGTAAGGCAGGTGGCCAGCTTCAATCGTCCATACATTATTTCCTGCAGAATCGAAGAACCTGTTCTGCCGTATGAGCAGCCTGCCGTTCATGTCATAGACGAAGACCGAATGCGTGCCGGGAATAATTACGGGTATGCTCAGTTCGATCCGGGAACAGAAGGGATTTGGAGCGACCTCCATCCGCCCTGTTTGCCGGATGCCTGTGGATAGGGGTTCCAGGCTGAGATCGAGCCGTGAGGCCCGGTCAGCTTCCACGTGAACGCCGTTTATGAACATAGTATGATACCCCGGGAAAGAAATCTCCAGATCCCATGTTCCCGGCTCGATCGGCCGTGCAAAATAACCGTTCATGCTGTCTGCATATGCCATGGACCGGAGGGTGTCATGATCCAGTACCCGGATGCTGGCCCCAAGGGGTTTACCGGTGCCGGCGTCGCGCACCTGACCCTGGATCCCATACAGGCAGTGTTCCATGTAGCGGAGCATGGAGGGATGGTTGTAATGCCAGAAGTAGGGAAGTTCCGATGGCGGGGGAGTCTTTGCCCGGCTGATCTCGATGGTCACTTCCCGGGCATGGTTGTAATAATTCACCCAGTCCTGCCGGCTGCCCTGTACCTCGAACCATTCCCATCCGTTGGTGATGCCGCTGTCAAAGCCGGACATATAGAGCACCGGGTAACTCCTTTCCTGTGCGAGCGCTGCGTATTCCCCCGACGTCCGGATATACCAATCGTTGTCAGCATGAAGGTCTTTCCATGCATCAAACGGATAATTGATGACCTCGGTTCCGCTGTGGATGTTTGCTCCCATCACCATGTAGATCCGGCGGAGAAAATTTATCTGGGCGCGATTCTCCGGCTGTACCAGGGAGAGATCCCCGGGTTCCCCGTCAAGGAGTCCCGGGAAATCCCGGTTTAGGTCCACGTTGTTGGCATTGAATCGTTTCGGGACCAGCACGCCGTTTTCCATAAAGCAGGCACCGTCGGGATTGGCCAGGGGATTGATCCAGATCTCCATACGATCCACCAGCCTTGTGATTATTGTATCCGTTCCGTAACCGGTACAGATATGATGGATCAGGCGGAGCAGGATTGCATAACCGGTGGGTTCGTCCCCGTGCATGGTGGAAGAATAAACAAAGGCCGGTTCCGGTTCGCGTTCACCGGGCCGGTCGCTGATTTTCATAACCAGGATTTCCCGTCCCTGCACACTGTACCCGATGGTGTCCAGGCGGCAGATATCCGGATGGGCCAGGGCCATTTCCTGCATACAGGTTAGATATTGATCATGTGTTGGGTACACATCCCAGTTCCCGGGGAATCCGGTGCTGTCAGCCTGGCTTTTCTTCGTGCCCTGCCGTTCGATCAGCCGGAAGGGTATGCCGAGTTCAAGAAAGGCCCTGAATCCTTTTTTATCCGCATAAGCCTCATACCCTTCCGGGGTCTGGCGGTCGACCGACAGAAAGGAATTGATTTTCTTAACCGTACGGATATCTCCGGTGAAGAACTCGAATACCAATTCCCCCCTCCTGTCCAGGATATCGAAAGCCCTGTTTATAGCCTCCGGATCTACTTGGGCCATCAGGATCCCATTGAAGCAGAGGCAACCCAGAGCAAGGAGCAGTAAAACCTTTTCCCCTGTCCGCTTCCTAAACGTTGAACCGGATGAAAATAACATCGCCATCCTGCACAATGTAGTTTTTTCCTTCCAACGCAATCTTTCCCGCATCCCTGCAGGCGGATTCGGATCCCAGTTCGATGTAGTCCGGGTGTTTAATTACTTCAGCCCGGATGAATCCCCGTTCCATATCGGAATGGATGACGCCGGCCGCCCGGGATACAGTGGAATCCTTCCGGATGGTCCATGCCCGCAACTCCTTGGGGCCGGTAGTAAAGAAGGAGATCAGGTTCAGCATCCGGTATGCGGAACGGATCAGCCGGTTAATCCCTGGTTCCTTGAGTCCCGCATCCGCAAGAAAAGCTTCCCTGTCGGAAGGATCTTCCAGTTCGGCAATGTCGGATTCCAGTGCCGCGGCGATGACCAGGATCTCCGTCTCCTGTCCCTCCAGGGCATTGGTTACCTTCTCGACATATGCGTTCCCGGTCACTGCGGAAGCTTCATCCACGTTGCAGACGTAGATGACCGGTTTTGCGGTCAGCAGGAAAAGGTCTCGGATGTGCTTCCGGTCTCCCGGTTCCACCGGGGCCGTCCTTACCGGCTGAAGAGATTCCAGGTGCTCCTTATAGATCCGGAGGACATCCAATCCCCTGCCAGCGTCTTTTTCCCCTGCCTTAACCAGTTTGGAGAGCTTTTCCATTTTTTTCTCGACCGATTCCAGATCCTTCACCTGCAATTCAAGGTCAACGGTCTCCATGTCCCTCACCGGGTCGACGGTGCCGTCGATGTGGGGCAGGCGGTCATCGTCGAAGCATCTTAAAACATGAATCAGAGCATCGGTGTTGCGGATATCCCCCAGAAACTGGTTCCCCACGCCCTCCCCGTGGCTGGAACCCTTCGTCAGACCCGGAATGTCAACGATTTCCACGGTGGCCGGAGTGACCTTCGGAGGCCTGACCAGTTCAGCCAGGCTGTAGAGTCTCGGATCGGGTACGTTTACCACACCAAGGTTTGATTTGCTGGAGCTGAATGCATAAGTGGATGTTTCCGCACGGGTATTCGAGATGCAATTGAACAGTGCGGTCTTTCCCGTATTGGTAATCCCGATGATTCCGCAGTTTAATGCCATGGGAATACGAATTTCTAACAAATATACGCATTGTATTCAGTCCGGTTATATTCCTGATTCTCAAAAAAACTTCTATTTTTAAGTCCTGTTTTTGCAACTAAATCATAACGCTTAAACCATGAACAAGGAGATTCTTGCCCGCACTGCAGACAATATCCGGATCCTGTCCGCCGCCATGGTGGAAAAAGCCAAATCGGGTCATCCCGGAGGTGCCATGGGCGGAGCTGATTTCATCAGTGTCCTGTATTCGGAGTTCCTGAGATTCGATCCGTCCGACATGTCCTGGCCGAACCGGGACCGGTTTTTCCTGGATCCGGGACATATGTCCCCCATGCTCTATTCCATCCTGACCCTGTCCAAAACCTTCAGCCTCGATGACATCGGCAATTTCAGGCAATGGGAAAGCCCTACCCCGGGTCATCCCGAGCTCGACGTGGAACGCGGAGTCGAAAACACTTCGGGTCCGCTGGGACAGGGACACGTCATGGCCATCGGGGCCGCCATTGCGGAAAGGTTCCTATGCGAGCGTTTCGGGGAATGGATGGCACACGACATTTACACCTTTGTGTCCGACGGCGGGATACAGGAAGAGATCTCACAGGGAGCCGGCAGGATAGCTGGTTTTCTGGGACTTCACAACCTGGTGATGTTCTACGATTCAAACGACATCCAGCTTTCCACGAAAACAGAAGCCGTCAGCAGGGAAGACACGGCTAAGAAATACGAATCCTGGGGATGGAGGGTAAAAACCATTGAGGGCAACGATGTGGAACAGATCCGCCGGGCCCTGGAAGAAGCCCGCTCGGAGAAGGAAAAACCCTTTCTGATCATCGGCAGGACCATCATGGGCAAAGGCGCCCAAACCGAGACCGGGGAATCCTTTGAGCGGCAGGTGTCCACACACGGAATGCCCCTTGGCGCAGCAGGGGCATCGCTGGCCAGGACGGTGGAAGTCCTGGGCGGCGACCCGGAACAACCGTTCCGTATCTTCCCGGATGTAAAGGAGCATTTTGAAAAGGTCCTCAGAATCAAGGCCGAGGACGTAAAAAAGCGAAAGACTGCACAGGCTGCCTGGGCCGGGTCGAACCCGGAACTTGCGGCGAAACTCGATGCTTTTTTCTCAGGCCAGGCACCTGCGATCAATTACAGGGAGATACAGCAAAAGGAAAACTCCGCCACCCGCGGGGCATCGGGTACCGTACTGGCGCATTTCGCCGAAAAGGTTGAAAATATGATCGTGGCATCCGCCGACCTGTCCAATTCGGATAAAACCGACGGATTCCTGAAAAAATCCAAGGCATTTGCCCGCAATGATTTCAGCGGTGCTTTCCTGCAGTGCGGGGTGTCCGAACTGACCATGGCTGCCCTGGCAAACGGTATGGCCCTTCACGGAGGCGTCATTCCGGTATGCGGAACATTCTTCGTATTCTCCGATTATATGAAACCGGCCGTCAGGCTTGCCGCGCTGATGGAACTCCCGGTGAAATACGTGTGGACCCACGATGCCTTCAGGGTCGGGGAAGACGGTCCCACACACCAGCCCGTGGAGCAGGAAGCCCAGATCCGGCTGATGGAGCACCTCCGGAACCATTCCGGAAAACGGAGCTGTCTGGTTTTGAGGCCTGCGGATGCCGTCGAAACAACCGTTGCCTGGAAAATAGCCATGGAAAATACCGACTCGCCGACCGCCCTGATCCTGTCCCGTCAGAACATCCCGGATATACCGGCGTTTAAAGGCTCAGACCGTTACACCGATGCCCTGCATGCGGAAAAAGGCGCCTATGTGGTGCGCCACCCGGAAGGCAGGCCCGACCTGATCCTGGTCGGGAACGGCTCCGAGGTTTCAACCCTGCTGGAGGGTGCTGACAGGCTGTCCAGTGAGAAGGGACTCAAGGTGCAGGTGGTTTCTGCGATTTCCGAGGGTTTGTTCAGGGACCAGAGTCTCGCCTATCAGAGGGAAATCATTCCGGAGGGGGTTCCGGTCCTGGGACTGACAGCGGGATTGCCGGTTACGCTAGCGGGACTTGTAGGTCCGCAGGGAAGAAGCATCGGCATGAACACCTTCGGATATTCGGCACCTTACAAGGTACTGGATGAGAAACTCGGCTTTACCGCCGACAATGTTTTCAACCAGGCCGTTGCCTACATGGAAGAGCAGCGCTAGGCCTCCGGCCCGGCCCATCGTTATTAACAAACCGGGCGGGTGGATTTTGGCCAAGTATGTTTAACTTACATCTGCCGGACCACAAGGTCCAAAACACCCGGAGCATGAACCGCCGTGTAAAGCATATCTGCGCTGAGGGGATGCGATTCCTCATCCCCCTGCTCTTCCTGCCCGTTGTCTTTCCCTCCGAAAGGACCTTTGCACAGGCCAGCACGGAAGGTGGTTTTATCAATACCCGCATACTGTTTGTTTTTGATGCCTCCCAAAGCATGTCGGGATACTGGGAAAGCGACCAGAAGATCAACATCGCCCGCAAATTCCTGATCGGCGTCGTGGACAGCCTGGAAACCCTCCCGAACGTCCAGATGGCCCTGAGGGTATACGGTCATCAGAGTCCCGTCCCCATGAAGGATTGCCAGGATACCAAGCTGGAGGTGACCTTTGATGTGAATAATGCGCATAAGATCCGTCAAAAACTCCGCTTCCTCAAGCCCAACGGCAACACCCCCATTGCATACTCCCTGGAACAGGCCGCAACCGACTTTCCTCCCTGTAGCGACTGCCGGAACATCATCATCATGATCACGGACGGGATCGAGGAATGCGGTGGAGATCCCTGCGCAGCCTCACGCAAGCTTCAGGAACAGGGCATTGCCCTGAGACCTTTTGTCATCGGGATCGGAATCGATCCCAACTTCAGGAAGACCTTTGATTGCGTTGGGTATTACTACAATGCAGCCCGGGAAAAGAATTTCCGGGAAGTCCTCCGTGTCGTGATTACCCAGGCCCTGAATACAACCACAGCACAGGTGAACCTGCTGGACCAGGATAACCTGCCCACGGAAACCAATGTGAACATGACCTTCTACGATCTGCTGTCCGGCAAGGTGAAGCATAATTTTGTGCACACGATGAACCACAAGGGGAATCCGGACACCCTCTTCCTCGATCCCCTGATCACATACCGTCTGGAGATCCATACCATCCCGCCCATTACCATCGACACGGTCCGGGTTGTGGCCGGCAAACACACCATCATTGCTGCCGATGCGCCGCAGGGATACCTCGAGGCCAGGACCATCGGGCGGACTCATTACAGGGATATGCAGTTTATCGTGAGAAAGCACGGTCATATGGAAACACTGCACCACCAGAAAATGTATGAGACGGAAAAATACCTGATCGGCAAATACGACCTGGAGTTCCCGACCCTTCCGAAGATGTTGCTTACCGACGTTGAAATAAAACAAAGCCATACGACCACCGTCGAGATCCCCCGGCCCGGGATCGTGACCTTTATTTCAACGGCAAACGGCTTTGGAAGCCTTTACAGGGAAGATGGAGGAAAGCTGGTGTGGATCGCAAACCTGGACAGTCGCAAAACCAACCAGTCCCTCACCATCCAGCCCGGGATCTATACGGTGGTTTTCCGCTCGGGCAATTCAAAATTCACACACAACACGATCACAAAGAAATTCGAGGTCAGGGCAGGAAGTTCCTCCGCCATCGAATTGTATTAACTTTGAGACCTGGATTAAACCATGTTTCCTGCAGGGCATCCAAACGATACAGTCACATTGCGGGATCATCGCAAATCTCGAAAGCTTGGCCGATCATAGCGACAAGGAACTCATACGGCAATTCCGGCAGGAAAGCGGCCGGAATCAGGCGTTTAACATAATGATCCGGAAATACCAGGAAAGGCTGTACTGGCATATCCGGAAGATTGTGATTTCCCATGACGATGCCGATGATGTTCTGCAGAATACGTTTCTGAAGGCTTTCGAAGCGCTCGACCGGTTCAGGGAGGATGCATCCCTGTTTACATGGCTTTACCGGATCGCAACCAATGAATCCCTGACCCTGCTTAAAAAGAGGAAAAGGACGGCTCTTCTTTTCCAGGAACAGAACCCGAGCCATCTCTCAAACAGCATGAGAACCGATCCTTATTTCAATGGAGACGAAATACAGATGAAATTGCAGCAGGCAATCCTGAGGCTTCCGGAGAAACAACGCATCGTTTTCAATATGAGATACTTTGATGAGATGAAATACGAGGAGATCTCTGAAATACTAAATACCTCGGTGGGTGCCCTCAAGGCCTCCTATCACCATGCCCTGAAGAAACTGGAGAAGTATCTGACCGAAGATTAAACTTTGTCTGTCAAACCATGTCTAATAAAGAGTAAGGTAAAAATGGCCAAGCAGGAAAACATACCGGACGCCATCCGCACTGCCGGCAAAAAGCTGCCGTTTGAAGTGCCGGACTCCTATTTTGAGTATTTGCCTTCCCGGGTCGTGGACCGCCTGGATGAAGAAAGGGTGCCGCGTACCCGGACCTTCAGCAGGGTACTGGCTATGGCAGCCGTATTCGTGGGACTGCTCGCAGTGGGTTATGCGGGGTTCCGGATCGTCTCGCCCCGTGAAAACCTTCCTCTGTTGAGCGAAAAGGAACTGAATGAAACCATGGAGCACCTTGCCTGGGAAATGGATGAAGACATGCTGGTGTCTGCTGTCCTTGAATCCGACGTCATCCTGGCTCCGGAATCATCCGATGCAACGGACGAGATTATTCAGTATCTTTCAGAAGAAGACATTGATTTCAGCGATTTATTAAACGATTTTTAAATTTAAAGCTATGAAATCATTTTCGCCCCGATGTTTGGTTTTCATTCTGCCGGTACTCTTCGGCCTGTCCGCTGCGGCACAGGATCCGGGTCGACAGGAAAAAATGGAGAGATACCATGCTATGAAAATCGCATACTTTACAGAAAACATTGATCTAACACCCGGGGAAGCTGAAAAATTCTGGCCCCTGTACAACCAGCATGAACAAAAAAAGGATGAACTCTGGAAAAGCCTTCGCATGAATTCGAGGGAATTCTCCCAGAAGGCCGAGGAACTAACCGAGACGGAAGCAGAAGAGATCATAGACAACCACATGGAGATCCGGCAGAAGGAGTTGCAGGTGGATATGGATTTCCATAGCGAGCTCAAGAAAATACTTCCCGCCAAGAAAATCATGAAGTTCTACATTACGGAAGTCCGGTTCAGGGAATACATGCTCCAGCGGATCCGCGAAGAAAGGGGTGGCCCGCAACGCGGGCCTGGGAGGCAGTAACATGAAGGGCCCTTGAACTCTTCAGAATTTCGTTGTAATTTTACATAGGCCCGGAAGGAAACAGCGGCTTATGTTAAAGAGTTTTTACTATCTGAGCGTCATTTCTGTACTGTTCCTGAATTGTTCCGGGACGACACGCAAAGATGACATGACCGGAACCCAGTCCAAACAAGAATCCTGGTGGGTCAGCAAGGCAGAGAAGATGGTTGACAGCCAGATCATTGCCCGGGGGGTCAGCAATGAAGGGGTCATCCGGGCTATGAAAAATACCCCAAGGCACCTTTTTGTCCCGAAAAACCTTCAGGAGCAGGCATACCGGGATCATCCCCTGCCCATCGGCTCCGGGCAGACCATCTCCCAGCCCTATATCGTGGCCATCATGACGGAATACCTTCAGCTGACCGGGAATGAAAAAGTCCTGGAGATCGGTACGGGTTCAGGCTACCAGGCAGCCATACTGTCTCAGCTCGTGGATACATGTTATACCATCGAGGTCGTACGGGAGCTTGCGGAAGAGTCCGCGGAACGGCTCGAAAGGCTTGGCTATAATAACGTTGTGGTACGGTGGGGGGATGGGTACCTGGGATGGCCGGAGAATGCTCCCTTCGACTGTATCATCATCACCGCCGCCCCGGAAACGGTTCCCGAGAAGCTGGTCGATCAGCTTGCGGTCGGAGGAAGAATGGTTCTTCCCGTAGGCAGCCATTTCCAGGAACTGGTTCTCATCACGAAAAACCACAAGGGAATAAAGCGGAAAAACATCATACCCGTACGATTCGTCCCCATGGTCCACCCCAGGGACCCCATCCAGGACTAACCGATCTTATCCCTTGAAGACTCAATACGGATTATACCCGGCAGCCTCGATCGTTGTGGCCAACATGATCGGTACCGGCATCTTTACCAGCCTGGGATTCCAGGTTATGGAACTGCATACCGGTTTTGCGCTTCTCATGCTCTGGCTTATCGGGGGTATCACGGCCCTGATCGGGGCCATGGCCTATGCTGAGCTGGCCGTCCTGATGCCCCGTTCGGGAGGGGAATACCACTTCCTTTCAAGGATCTACCACCCGGCACTGGGATTCGTATCCGGGTGGGTATCGTTCATCGTCGGGTTTGCCGCTCCCACGGCAGCTGCATCCATTGCCCTCTCCAGTTATTTTACGGCTGCCGTCGATCTGCCGGAACGGCTGGCCGGGAAAGCATTCCAGACCTTGATTGCATTGCTGGTGATCGCCGGCCTGACCCTCCTTCATGCCCGGCAGAAAAAAGCCGGAGCCGGGTTCCAGAGCATTGCTACGAGCCTCAAGATAGCCGTCCTGCTGTTTTTCATCTACCTGGGATGGAAAAGTCCGGTTTTATCCTCCGTCGACTTCTCAATGAGCAGGGAATCCCTGCGGGAGATGATCAGTGCCCCGTTCGCCGTCGCCCTGTTTTTCGTAAGTTTTTCGTATTCCGGGTGGAATGCAGCGGCCTATATTACAAGTGAGATCCGGAACCCCGGCAGGAACATACCCTTGAGCCTGATATCCGGCACGGTGCTGGTCACCCTGTTATATCTCGGGATCACCTGGGTTTTTCTGAGGATAGTCCCCATCGATCTCATGTATGGAAGGATCGAGGTAGGCTTCCTTTACGGCCAGGAGATTCTTGGTATCCGGGCCGGAAAGCTGATTGGCATCCTGTTCAGCCTGCTGCTCTTTTCCACGGTAAGCTCCCTGATCATTACGGGCCCACGGATCACCCAGGTCATGGGCGAAGACTACCCCTTTATCCGCTGGTTCGCCCATGTCGGGAAAAGGGATACACCGGCAAGGGCCATTTACATCCAGGCAGCCCTCGCAGTGGTCTACCTTCTGAGTTCGACCTTCGAGCAGATGATCACCTACATCGGGTTCACCCTGAACCTGATGACGCTCCTGACGGTCTTTGGATTGATCATTCAGCGGCAGCGCCATCCACCGGTGCCCGCGCAGCCCTTCAGGCTGAAACCCTACCCCCTCCTGCCGGTCATATTCCTTCTGATCAATGCCTGGATCATGGTCTACGGGTTGATCTACAGGCCGCTGGAATCGGCATGGGGACTTGCCACTGCATTCCTCGGGTTCCTGTTGTGGCGGTTGATGCGAAAGCCGGATCAGCAATCAGGCACTGAAAAACCGTGATCCGGCCTTTCAAAGGCTGCGGGGCGGTTTCTATTCCTCCGGAAGGCCCGTTTCCTCCTCCCGTAAGAATCTCACCGTTTTGTTTATATCGGGGTAAAGGATGCGGTCGTTGTCAACGAATTTGACCCGCTTCCGGTACCGGGCAATGAATTCCTCCAGGAAGGGTGACGATCTGAGGGGCCTCCTGAAATCCAGGGCCTGCGCGGCATTGAAAAGTTCGATGGCAAGTATCCTCTCCAGGTTCAGGAGGACCTGGTATGCCTTGATGGCAGCATTGGCCCCCATGCTCACATGGTCTTCCTGGCCCTGGCTGGATTCAATCGAATCGACCGATGCCGG
Organism: uncultured Bacteroides sp.; assembly: GCA_964575235.1. Taxonomy (GTDB): domain Bacteria; phylum Bacteroidota; class Bacteroidia; order Bacteroidales; family SM23-62; genus SM23-62. The sequence goes on along the minus strand of CAZNQG010000027.1, from coordinate 13,675 downwards.
AGTGGACAATTGCTTGTTGTGGCTCACCATGGCTGCGGCGGTATACTGCGGGATCATAAACCCGGAGTTCAGCCCTGGCCTGGCGACCAGGAAGGGCGGCAGGTCCCGATGCCCCCCGAGCAGCTGGTAGGTTCGCCTCTCGGATATATTGCCCAGTTCGGACATGGCGATACAGAGGTTGTCCAGCGCCAGGGCAAGGGGCTGGCCGTGAAAGTTGCCGGCCGAAACGATCAGGTCTTCATCCGGGAATATGGTCGGGTTATCCGTAACGGAGTTGATCTCGTTCTTGAAAACGTAAGCAACGTAATTGATCGAATCCTTGGAAGCGCCGTGCACCTGCGGTATGCACCGGAAGGAATACGGATCCTGCACATGGTTTTTCGGACGGTTCATCAGTTCGCTTCCTTCCAGCAGGAAACGTATCCGGCGTGCCGTCTTGATCTGTCCCTGATGCGGCCTGATTTCCTGTACCAGGGGGTGGAAGGGTTCGATCCTCCCGTCGAAGGCATCCAGGGAAACAGCGGCTATGATATCGGCAAGCTGCGAAAGTTTGAACACCCTAAGACAGCAATATACTCCATAAGCGCTCATGAACTGGGTTCCGTTCAGCAGGGCGAGTCCCTCCTTCGAGGCCAGGGTGATGGGTTCCCAGCCCAGTTGCTTCAGCACGGAGGCAGCTTCCTGCTTTTTCCCTTTGTAATACACCTCCCCTTCCCCGATGAGCGGGAGGCTCAGGTGGGCCAGGGGTGCCAGGTCCCCGGAAGCACCCAGCGAACCATAGCTGTAGACGACCGGGATGACACCCCGGTTGAAAAAATCAGTCAGCCGCTGCAGGGTGGAAAGCTGGATACCCGAGTTGCCGTAGGCGAGGGACTGGATCTTGAGAAAGAGCATCAGCCTGGTAATCTCCTGCGGGATCTCATCCCCCTGCCCGCAGGCATGGGACAGGACCAGGTTTTTCTGAAGGATGCCAAGGTCTTCCTTGCTGATCAGGCGGTCGTAGAGCGATCCGAAGCCGGTATTGATCCCGTAAAGGGGTTCCCGTGTCTTTTCAAGCCTGTTGTCCAGGTAAACCCTGCATTTCCGGACCAGTTCCACGGCTTTGTCGGAGAGCCTCAGGGGTACGGATTCCTCTATGATCTGCCGGATGACGGAAAACCCGAGTTCGTCGGGAGAAATTGCGTGCTCTTGCATGTCCGGTTTATTTAACATGCCTGCCCAGCAGGAGATTAATGGCTTCCAGTTTCGATAAGTATTGTTCCTTGCCGGATCCCATATCCCTGATCTTAATGGTATTGGCCCTGATCTCATTCTCTCCTATGAGTGCTACGAAAGGAATGCTGTTTTTATCGGCATAACTCATCTGTTTGTGGAGTTTGGAGCTTTCAGGATAAATTTCCGCAGGTATGCCGGCACTCCTGAAGTATGGAAGGATCTTCAGGATATACCGCTGTTCTGCCTCGCCAAAGTTAACGAACATCAGGCGGGTTCCGGTGGTCACCTCCTCCGGATAAAGCTTCATCTGGTCCAGTACATCGTAGATCCGGTCTGCACCGAATGAGATTCCAACACCCGAAACGTCCTCAAGCCCGAAAATCCCTGTCAGATCGTCATATCGGCCTCCTCCGCAAAGACTCCCGATTTTCATTTCACTGGCCAGGACTTCAATGATCGCACCGGTATAATAATTCAGTCCCCTTGCCAGTCTCAGGTCCAGTTCGACCTGTGCTTTGAGGTCGAGTAATTCAAGGTATTCGAACAATCGGGTCATCTCCTCCACACCACTGGTTCCTTCCTCGGAACCGGAAAGGATTCCGGCAAGACCGGCCAGTTTCTCCTCCGGGGATCCGCTCAGGCTGATAACGGGCTGCAGTTTTTCAATCGCAGCCGGAGTAATCCCTCGCTCCCTTAACTCTCTGATAACGCCGTTAATTCCAATTTTATCAACCTTGTCAAGGACCGTTGTGATCTCCGTCAGCCTCCCACGTTCCCCCATGGTCTCGGTGATGCCGGCAAGAATCTTCCGGTTGTTGATTTTCACGACGATCCCGATCCCAAGGCGTTCAAAAACCCGGTCGATGATCTCGATCAGTTCCAGCTCATTCAGGACGGATATGCTCCCGATGATGTCCACGTCGCACTGGTAGAACTCGCGATACCTTCCTTTCTGAGGGCGGTCAGCCCGCCAGACCGGTTGGATCTGGTAGCGTTTGAAGGGAAAGGTTATTTCATTGCGGTGCTGTACCACATACCGTGCAAAGGGTACGGTCAGGTCGTACCTCAGTCCTTTTTCACAAATCCTGGCGGCAAGGCCCGCGGTATCTCCCGAATGAAGCTTTGAATCGTCCAGGCCGGACATGAAATTGCCCGAATTCAGTATCTTGAAAAGGAGTTTGTCGCCCTCCTCCCCGTACTTCCCCAGCAGGGTATCCAGGTTCTCCATGGCAGGCGTTTCAATAGGCTGGTATCCGTACATGCGGAAGATCTCTTCGATGGTCCTAAGAATATAACCCCGCCGGGCCATTGCCGAAGGAGAATAATCACGGGTTCCTTTGGGTATGCCTACTCTCTTCACCGGATTTGCGGTCTATTTGCTGATCTTTTTCAGGTCCTTTGCACGGAATCCGTCCGGATTCTTATCGTTGATCATATGGTAGTCAAAATAGTAAAAGCTGGCATCGCCTGCACCGATGAGAATCTTGTAACATCTCGCATCCAGGCGGGTGCCTTCGGGACCCACCTTGTGCAGGAATACCACCGTGGTGTCCCGGTTGCTGACGGCTTCCCTGATATCATCCTTTTCCACCAGCCGGAAGGGATAGGGATAGATCTTCTGTATGCGCGCCGCGGAGTTGACGTCTCTGGCCATCTCCCCGGGAAGCAGGTAGAGGGCCTTGGTCTTGACATCCTTCATGTTGTCGTTGTAATGCTTGAATACATTCGACGAGATGATCTCCGGATGCTCATGGATAAGACGGATGTGGTTCTGGATGAAGCGGACCAGAATCCCCAGTTTATAATTGTAGGATTCATCCTCCACGTTGGCATAGGCTACGGGCACGGACACCAGGTCCGGCATCATATTCAGCTTCGCATAATTTCCGCCGAGGGAGAGGTTCAGGAATTTATACCTGGCCTGCAGTTCGTCCTTCTCGAAAATCACATTCGTCAGGATCAGGAAGGAATATTCTGGATTTTTCCGCATCTCCTCGAATTGCGCGTAGGGGATCATCTCCCATTCGGTAATATCCCATTCCTCTTTCATAACTTTCTCAATCTCTCCATCATAGGTGTTCAACGGATTCTGATCCTTTACAACGAGGGTCTTGGTCGTAAGGAAGTGCTCAAGGTCTTCGGGTGTGGGAACGTACTGACTGATTGCCGGGAGACCCGGGATAATCAGCAGGGCGATAAGGACAGCTCTTTTCATGACGGTGGGTGGTTTTATTATTTAGGCAAAAACAGAGGATTTCGTTCGTTGAATTTCCTAAGGTATACAAATTTTTGCTGACGCTTCTTTTTCTTTCTCAATTGTACGTAATCGTCGTGCAGTTCCGGATCCTGCATCAACAGTACTTCCAGACTCTGGACATCGTACTCATATACCTTCCCGGTTTCAAAATCCATGATGTACTGGCGCATTTCGGAGGACTGTGTATTGGCCGGGTAGCCTCCGTAACGGTAGTAATAATCATAGGGATTGTAATAGTATGGGTCGTAGTATCTTGTATCATAGGTGGTTATGGTCGCTACAAAATGACATATCCTGCCGACGATGGTTACGCGATGGTATTTGCCATCCAGGCCGATATACAGGACTCCGTTCCTGCTGAATCCCCAAACATTTTCCGATTTCACCTCCTTTTTCATGCCCAGGTTATCGTAAAAAATCAGGTTCTTTTCTTCGAGCACCTTCGGGTAGAAATCCCGGTCGCTGTAGTCAACCGTTGTGAGGATCCGGGACTGGGGTATGGGATTGTTGTTTTTTACCTGTTCATGGTTCAGGAAGATACCGTCACGGAACTTGAACTCCGGGGTGTATTTCACCATGTTCAGGGTGTCGCGTTGTGATTGCAGACATTTGCCGGAGGAAAGCAGGCGGATGGTAAGGATGATAAAATAGGCAGGGAACCCGGTACGCTTTTTCATTTCGTGCATGATCAGATCTTTGAGTCAAACCTCCAACACCACAATCAAACAACGCTGCAATTAACTAAGTATTATATGATACAGCAGGAAAGCGGTACGGCTTTACGAAGATCGTTTTTTTGATTATATTTATGAAAAATCTGTCGTTCAGACATCTACAAATTTACACAATAATAGGCCAGGAATTCATGCTTGCACAGGAGAAAATATTCAAATTTTTCTCTTTCGGATTGGACGAAAAAACGGACCAACAGATTCAAACCCGTATTCTTTTAACCAACATCTTTAGTGCACTTGCTATTCTTTTCATCGTCTTGTTTACCGTCATGGCCGTTATCAACGGCGAACGGCTGATTGCCTGGATGCTGCTGTCAGCTATGGTCCTGATCGTGTTGAATGTGTTATACATGGTCTGGACCAGGAACGTCCACCATTCCATTCCCTTCCTGCTGGGACTGATGGCGTTCATCCTGATGTTCCTCCTGGTCAACGGGGGCACCAGGGCAACCGGTTATTTATGGGGACTCACCTTCCCCATTATATCCCTGATCCTGATGGGACTCAAAAGGGGAAGCATTTCCTCCCTGGTATATCTTTTACTGGCCGGGACCATACTCTTCGGGAATTTTTCATTTGTCCGGGTTGATTATGAACGGATTTTCAGCCTCCGGTATGTCCTCACCTACCTGGGCATCTATATCCTGATCTATGCCTTCGAATACCTGCGCCAGAAAAACGTTATGAAGCTGGACAGGGCCCTGGAAGAAGCAACCTTTGAAACCCGCTCCAGGGATGAGTTTATATCGAGGCTTTCCCATCAATTGAGGACCTCGCTGAACAACATCACCCTGGTCAGCAACCTTCTGAGCAATACAAAAATGGATCAGCAGCAGCGCGATCTCATCGATACCATACTCGCATCCACGAACAATCTGGTAGAGGCCGTTAACAACATCGTGAAGATTTCCGATATCGGCATCCGAAGCATTAAGGAGACCAGCATCGCTTTTAACCTGGGATCGGCAGTTGATAACATCCTGAATCTTTTTCCAACCTCCGAATACCCGAACCTGGATTGCAGCTTAATTGTGGATCCGACCATCTCGAACCAGGTTCAGGGTGATCCCATCCGGATCAAGCAGCTTTTCCTGAACCTGCTCGAAAACATCCTCAAGTTTTCAAAGCCTGAGAGCCTGCTGAAGGTCCGGATCCAGATCGTTAACAACCGGGAGACCGAACAAAAGATACAGCTCAGGTTCCGGATCAGCGCAAGCCTGTCGCACGAAGAGGGATCCGGTGTGCCGCTTTCCCTTGAACGGGCGGACCTCGACATCCCACGGAAATTTACCGAACTTGTGGGGGGTGAGTTAACCTGCCGGGATGGTGAAACCGAATCGGAGTTCCTCTTCACACTGGAATTCAGGAAAAGCGACATCAAGATCCGGAAAATGCCCGCTGCACAACAGGCCGAACGGGAAGCCCTCAAACCCGAACGCCGGATCGAGCTCAAGGATGCAAGCATCCTGCTGGTGGAGGACAACATGATCAATCAGAAGATCGTCATCCTAAGCCTGGAAGGGCTGGTCAAGAACATCGACATTGCCAACAACGGGAAGGAAGCCCTCGATAAGTTCGGCACCTCCAATTACGATATCATCCTGATGGACATACAGATGCCGGTTATGGATGGTTTTCTGGCCACCAAGAAGATCAGGGAGATCGAAGCCAGCACCAACTCTTTCACACCCATCATTGCCATTACAGCCAATGCCATGTCGGGGGACCGTGAGACATGCCTGGCGGTGGGCATGGATGATTATATCTGCAAACCTTTCCAGTTCGATATGCTGATTGATAAAATGAAGAACCTGCTCGCCAAGTCCACTACGGCCTGATGCCGATCACCAGGATATCGTCTACCTGATCCATGTCGCTCATCCATTCTTCAATGCTCGCATTCAGTATGGATTTCTGTTTCTCCATGGGTAATTTATGGATGGTCAGCAGCAGGTGCCTGAACCTGCGGTATTTGAACTTTTTGCCTTCCGGTCCCCCGAACTGGTCCGCGTACCCGTCCGAGAACATATAGAGGATATCGTCCTTTTGAAGGAAGATCTTATGGCTCTTGAACAGTTTTCGCTCGGTGGAGAAATGCACGTCGGCACCTACGGAGAACCGGTCGGCTTTGACTTCCACGATGGTTTCATCGCGTACCAGGTAGAGTGGGTTGAAGGCCCCCGAATAATCCAGGGATTTTTCCTCGCGGTCGATGATGCATAGCGAAAGGTCCATTCCGTCGTTCAGGTATACCTGTTCTCCGTCCGAGAATATATCGGTAAAATTGTCGTTCAGGGTATCCAGGATCATGGCAGGGTTGCTGCCCTGGTCACTCGCCGTGATCTTGCGGAAGAGTTCAAACCCGATGATGGAAACAAAAGCCCCGGGAACGCCATGGCCGGTGCAGTCCACCGCTGCCACATAAACCTTTTTCCCGTGCTGGTTGATCCAGTAAAAATCACCGCTGACAATATCCTTGGGCTTGAAGAGAACAAACGAGTCCGGCAGCAGGTTCTGGAAACTTTCATCCGTAGGAAGCAGCGCATGCTGTATCCTCCTGGCGTAGTTTATGCTGTCCGTGATGTTTTTATTCTTACTGGCAAGGTCCTCCCGCTGCCTTTCGATCTCCTTTGCAGACATCTCCTTCTCGCGCAGGATCCGGTTGCTGATCCGCAGGCTCCTGGTGCGCAGCCGGACAAAAACCACAAGTACTACTGTACCGGATGCAAGGTACAACAGGAATGCCATGGCCCGGTTCCAAAACGGATATTGTATGACGATCCCCAGTTGAACTTCAACCTCCGAAAATAAAAGGTCGTTGTTGGATCCCTTAATGCTGAGGGTATATTTTCCCGGGCTCAGGTTGTAAAAGGTAACGTAATGCTGTTCCCCGTTATGGATCCACAGGCCATCCTGTCCTTTCCGGACCATTTTGTAGAGGTAACGGTTCTTTTCCGGAGCCGTGAATTCAAGGGCTGAAAAACGGACGGTTACGATCTGGACACCCCTGGGTACGATCACGGTCGACACCCGGTCCAGCGCGATGGGCTTGGACATTCCCCCCTGTTCGCGATAGCGAATGAACTGTGTGAAGGAAAGCTCCGGAGGATAGGGATTATAAGGGATGGAGTCCGGATGGAAGGTTAACAGACCGGGCGTACCGCCGAAAAACATCTTGCCATTGGGATGCCGGAAACAGGATCCCTGCAGGAATTCAAAATTTCCCAATCCGTCGGAAGCCCCGTATTGGATAAAGGTTTCCAGGACCGGATCGTACATGACCAGTCCCCTGTCCGAACTCATCCACAGGTTCCCCCTTGCGTCTTCCAGAATACCGAGTATTCTCAGTTCTGAAAGTTCGACGGGATCCCCGAAGAATTCGAAAGAATTATTTTCCGGGTCGTACCGGTTCAGGCCGGATGCAGTACCGATCCAGAGATTCCCATCTTCAGTTGCATGAAGTGAAAGGACGGTGTTGTTGTTGATGTTTGATGATCCTGCCGGTATGCCTGCCTGAAATATTTCAAAGCGTTCCCCATCGGGTATATACTGGATCAGACCCACCGAAGAACCGAACCATATTCTGCCCCGGGCATCTTCCCGAATACACAAGACATCCTGTAGTTCGAGCAATTCGGAACCATGCTGTATTCTTTTAAAACTGAGCAAATTCCTGCCGGCCGGGTCGTAGCGGTGTATTCCGTTGGAGGCGGCGATCCAGATCGTCCCGTTCCTGTCCTCGCATACATCGTTTACTTGCTGCCGTTCCAGTGCTTCGCACCAGGGATTTTCTTCGCCCCGGCATAAGTCGGTGAATCCTTCGGAGTCTTTCCTCCTCAGGCAGGGACCGTTTTCTGTCCCCAGCCAGAGATTCCCTTCACGGTCTCTCGTGATGCAACGGATCCGGTCGTTTGCCAGGGTCCGCACGGATTCGCCGGCGTGCGAATGGAAGTGTACGGACCTGCGGGAACCCGAAGGAAACAGGTTCAGTCCCTTCCCGTCGGTGCCAATCCACAGATCGCCGTTCTCATCCTGGAAGATGCTGGTCACCGTACTGGAGGATAACCCGCTCCACCCCGTGCTGGATGTGTTTACCGTCTGGAATTTTCGTGGTTTCTGATCAATTTTCACCATCCCGGCATCGGTTGCCAGCCAGAGTATTTCAGACCTGTCCTCGTAAATTCCGTGTATATTATCGAACCGTGTATATAGATCGGGCCTGTTGAATCCATCGAAGGATTCAGAGCGGCTAAGGTCCGGCTGTACCCTGAGCAGGGCGTTCGTGGTACCAACGAGAATTTCCCCCTTCCGGTTCTGAGCGATGGAAAGGACATCCGGTCTGCCCAGTCCCGTTATAAAACCTGCCGCATCCAGGAATCGATGCCGGTTCTCATCGAACAGGAACAATCCTTTTTCGGTCCCGCACCACATTCTGCCCTCACGGTCAATGTAAACCTTCCGCACCCGGTCACCGGTCAGTCCCACATCATTGCCCGCCGCATACCGGAGGAGTTCACCGGATTTCGTATCCAGGACCTGAAGCCCGTTGCCTGTACCCATCCAAAGGCGACCCGCGGTATCCAGCAGCATGGAGTAGGATTCATTGGATTCCGGTGGATCGTTCGCATCGAAGTACAGGTCGTAATACTGGTATTCCTCCCCGTCCGGGTCCAGCATTACAAGGCTTCGATCCGTCCGCATCCAGACCTCTCCTGTCCGGCCGATGCAGATGGAATGTATGATTTCATCGTGGATCGAGTCACCCCTGCCCGGCATGTAATGGGTCCACAGGTATCCGCGTATCCGGTCCAGTTTGTTCAAGCCATGATCTGTTCCCACCCATATGGTGCCGTTGGATCCTTCCGCCAGGCATCGTATTGAATTGCTGGAAAGGGAAACGGTGTCCGGCTGGTAGCGGAATTGCTGGAAGGAATAGCCGTCGTATTTGTTCAATCCCTCATTCGTCCCGATCCATAGAAACCCCAGGCTGTCCTGCATGACGGCATAAACCTTTGAATGACTCAACCCGGATGCTGTATTGAACAGGCGACCGAAGAGTTCGTCTGAATCTGCCGTCGCCGGAGTGCTGAACATTCCCCCCAGAACCAGCAATCCGGCAATTGGTATGTTCCTGATGCGCTGCATACAGGTAGGCTAATTTAAGGTTTATCGACCTCTTTACCAATGGCCTTGGCTGTTCCTGGGAAGGATCATGAAGGGTGTTTTTTTTCTCCCGCCGGCAACGAGGCCTTCAAGCATCTTGGTCGTCAGGGATTTTGGTCTTTCCAGCTGAATTCGGATTTAGGGCTCAGGCTCAGAATGGCAAACGATAAAATGGCCATCGGGTGGCTGCCTTCGGGGAAAGCGTCGATGACATGGTCACCGTTATCCCGGAGGGGTTTCCGGGTTCTTGGCCGGTGCTCATCGATTATCTTACGAAGTTTTTCTTTCAGCATTTTGAACCCTTTGTTAGGTTGGAATTGATCAGGCCATCAAGATAATATGATAAGGGCCATGTCCTTATGGTCACGGCCCTTTTTCGTTTCTTTGGGGGAAAATCTTACTTCAGGTATTTAAAATCCTTCCCGAGGTACCTGGCAGAACTTCCGAGCGCGTATTCGATCCGCATCAGCTGGTTGTACTTGGCGATCCGGTCCGATCGGGATGCCGAACCGGTCTTGATCAGTCCCGTATTGAGTGCGACCGCCAGGTCTGCAATCGTGGTGTCCTCGGTTTCCCCCGATCGGTGCGAAATGATGGAGGTCATGGAATGCTGGGTGGCAAGCTGTACCGCGTTGATGGTCTCGGTCAGGGTTCCGATCTGGTTTACCTTGATCAGAATGGAATTGGCGGAGCGTTCATCGATCCCTCTCCGAAGCCTTTTCACATTGGTAACAAAAAGGTCATCCCCGACGATCTGTACCCGTTCGCCGATGGTGGCTGTAAGCTCCTTCCATCCGGCCCAGTCATCCTCGTCCAGCCCGTCCTCGATGGACACGATCGGATACTGATCAACCCATTTCTTCCAGTAGGCTATCATATCGGATGAAGTAAGGGTCTGCCCGGTTGACTCGAATTCATACACTCCTTTTTCCTTGTTGTAGAATTCGGAAGCTGCTGGATCCAGTGCAATGCATACATCGCTGCCCGGTTTGTATCCGGCTTTCTTTATCGCCTCAATTACAACTTCTATGGCCTCCTCGTTCGACCCCAGGTTCGGTGCAAATCCCCCTTCATCACCCACGTTGGTGGATTGTCCGCTGGATTTCAGAACCGCCTTCAGGTTATGGAAGACCTCGGCTCCCATTCGCAGGGCTTCGGAAAAACTGGGTGCTCCTACGGGCATGATCATGAATTCCTGGATATCGATCTTGTTATCGGCATGCTGTCCCCCGTTCAGGATGTTCATCATCGGAATTGGAAGGGTGTTGGCATTAACGCCCCCAAGGTAGCGGAACAGTGCCTGACCGGTGTACTGGGCAGCCGCTTTTGCACAGGCCAGGGATACGCCCAGAACGGCGTTTGCCCCCAGGTTGCCTTTGTTCTCAGAACCATCCAACTCGATCATCTTTGCGTCGATCAGGTTTTGGTCCGTCACGAACAGGCCGGTGATTTCCTCGCTGATGATCTTATTGACGTTTTCCACGGCCTTCAATACTCCCTTGCCGAGATACCGTCCCTTATCGCCGTCACGCAGTTCCACGGCTTCGTGAACTCCCGTGGAGGCGCCGGAGGGTACAATGGCCCTTCCTATGATACCGCTTTCGGTATATACTTCCACTTCAACAGTGGGATTGCCCCTTGAATCGAGGACTTCTCTTGCTTGTACGCTAATAATCTGTGGCATTTTATATTCTATTAGATTTATGGTTCATTCAAACGAAAAAAGGGATAAAGTACATTCCATTCCTCTATCCCTCCCCTGTTTCATATGAAATTCCAATTGATTATTCCCCTTTCTTCTTTTTTTCTTCTTTGTCATCCTCTTTTGTTTCCTCTTCAGAAGCTGCTGTATCTTCTGCACCATCTTCCGTCTGTGCTGAAGGCGTTTTGGATTCCGGTGCTGCGGTTTTTTCCGGTCCGGCTGCATCAGCCTCCTGTTCCGTCTCCTTGGTTTCCGCTTCGGAGGTTTCCGTTTCGGGTCCTGCAGCTTCCGCTTCGGAGGTTTCCGTTTCGGGCGCCTCGACGGATTCATGCATGGCCTCATCTGCAGTTGCAGTTACCGCAATTCCCGCATCGTCAGCCTTCTTCTTGCCTCCCCGCCTGCGCCGGGTAGACTTCGGCCTGGCAGCAGCTTTTTCGGCGAGAAGATTTTCGTTGTAATCGACCAGTTCGATGATGCACATGTCTGCGTTATCGCCGGTACGATTGCCCAGTTTTATGATCCGGGTGTATCCGCCCGGGCGGTCTCCAACCTTGGCGGCAATCTCCCGGAACAGTTCGGATACGGCATGCTTGTCTCGCAGATACCTGAAAGCCAACCTTCTCGAATGGGTTGAATCTTCCCTGGAACTCGTGATAACGGGTTCCACAAAGCTTCTCAGGGCCTTTGCCTTGGCCGTTGTGGTTGTAATCCTTTTATGAATGATCAGGGAGGAGGCCATGTTGGCAAGCATTGCCTTCCTGTGCGGTGCCGTTCTGCCCAGATGATTGAACTTCTTCTTGTGTCTCATCGCACTAATCCTTGTCTAATTTGTACTTGCTGATGTCCATCCCGAAATTCAGGTTCATGCTAACCAGCAGTTCATCGAGTTCGGTAAGCGATTTCTTCCCAAAATTCCTGAATTTCAGAAGATCGTTCTTGTTGAACTTAACCAGGTCACCCAGGGTTTCAACCTCGGCCGCTTTCAGGCAGTTCAGGGCCCTGACCGAAAGGTCCAGGTCGACCAGCTTTGTTTTCAGCAACTGCCTCATATGCAGTATCTCCTCGTCGAATTCCTCATTGGCAAATTTCTCATCCGAATTCAAGGTGATCTTCTCATCCGAAAAGAGCATGAAATGATAGATCAGTATCTTTGCCGCCTCCTTCAAGGCATCCTTGGGATGTATGGATCCGTCCGTAGCGATCTCCAGAACCAGCTTTTCATAGTCGGTTTTCTGTTCAACCCTGTAATTTTCGATCGAATACTTCACATTCTTAATGGGTGTGAAAATCGAATCCATGGCAATCAGTCCGAATTCCGCCTCCATGGGTTTGTTCTCCTCTGCAGGAACATATCCCCTGCCCTTGTTGATGGTCAGTTCCATCTGGAGCTTAACGTCCTCTTCCATGTGGCAGATGACCAGATCCGGGTTTAGCACCCTGAATCCGCTTAAAAATTTATTGAGATCACCCGCCTTGAACTCCTCCTGGCCGGTGATGGTTACCATTATTTTTTCATCATCGACATCGTCAATCTGGTTCTTGAAACGGATCTGCTTCAGGTTAAGTATGATCTCCGTAACGTCTTCGATGACACCGGTAATGGTTGAAAACTCGTGTTCCACACCATCGATTTTAACGGTGGTGATGGCATACCCTTCCAGGGAGGACAGCAGGATCCTTCTCAGGGCATTTCCTACCGTTATGCCATAACCCGGTTCGAGCGGACGGAATTCGAATTTACCAAACGACTCATCCGAGTCAACCATGATGACCTTGTCGGGTTTCTGAAAAGCTAATACAGCCATAAATAAATAATTATGATTCTATTTTGAATACAATTCGACGATCAGTTGTTCCTTGATGTTTTCCGGGATTTCATCCCTTTCCGGGCGGTTCAGGAACTTGCCGGCCATCTGGTCCGAATCCCATTCAAGCCATGAGGAAGCGGACCGATGCGATCCGTTGATGGATTCGGTGATCGTTTCAAGGGATTTTGATTTTTCCCTGACTCCAATGATGTCGCCCGGTCTCAGGGTATAGGAAGGGATGTTTACCACATTCTCGTTCACCGTGATATGCCGGTGTGAGACGAGCTGCCTCGCAGCTGCCCGGGAAGGGGCAATGCCCAGCCTGTACACCACGTTGTCCAGCCGTGATTCCAGCAATTGCAGGAGGACCTCTCCGGTCACCCCTTTGCTGTGCTGTGCTTTCAAAAAAAGATTGGCGAACTGGCGTTCGAGTATACCGTAGGTATATTTTGCCTTTTGCTTTTCCTTAAGCTGGATGCCATATTCAGACTGCTTTCTGCGGCGCTTGTTGGTCCCGTGCATTCCGGGCGGATAGGCCTTCTTCTCGAGGACTTTATCCGATCCGAATATCGGATCTCCGAATTTCCTGGCTATCTTGCTTTTCGGTCCAATGTATCTTGCCATCTATGCTGGATGTTATGATTTCCGATATGATTAAACTCTTCTTCTTTTGGGTGGGCGGCAACCATTGTGTGGCAACGGCGTCACATCAATGATTTCGGTCACCTCGATCCCGTTCGAATGGAGGGTCCTGATGGCGGATTCCCTTCCGGATCCCGGCCCCTTGACATATACC
>CAZNQG010000026.1:0-34883 GCA_964575235.1 uncultured Bacteroides sp. | reverse complement strand
TCTTAACTTTCCTCTTCACCCCGAGGCAGAGCCTCGAGGAATTCTATGATTAAACAAAGTAATGCCAATATCTTTATTTTCAAATATTTATGCATATAATACATGCGTTTACAGTTTACAATCTTTCCTTTATTTCGAAAATATTACCGCTTCTGTCTTTGATGAATATCAATTCTGATTTTTTCCTTCTTAATTGAATGCATTCATAGCCATCCTGTATGGCTTTCTCAACAAGTTCCTTTCTATTTTCAATGGAAATACAGATATGCTTGAAATCCTGTTGATTCCTTTCCGGACTTATGAACAACTCCAGTAAAAGATCATCGCTTTTTAGGAGAAAGACAGGAGTATCCCGGTTGATTTCAAAGATCTGCCGGGCAAGATCTTTTTCCAGGACGAAGTTGCTTATCACACTTGTCCCAAGAATGTCCTGGTAAAATGATTCGATATCGGCCTGATCAACGATTGTTAAAGCAACGTGTTCCAGTTTCATTTCAGATTGTTTTTGCAATTTCATATCCCCCCCTAATGGCATCCTGAGCATTGCCTATCCGCCTGGCATCACCGATCACATAAACCGGCAAATTGTCTTTTAAGGATTCCTCAAGAGGATTATAACTCTTCATTCCCGTACAGACTACAATTATATCAATATTCTCAAATTGTATATTCTTGTTATTTTTCTCCGCATAAACGGTCTTGCCATCCACTCTTTTAATATAGGTATGATCACTGAAAACGGTTTGTTTCTCTTTCATCATTTTTAGAGATAGATTCTTGGCAATCATTTCCATGTCTTCGCCAAAATCGGTTGTTCTTTTAACAATGATAATCTGATTATCCAGCGGGATTAAAGCCGTTGCTATATCAACTCCGATAAGGCCTCCTCCTATGATCAGTACGGTTTTATTCTTAGGAAGGTTTTCCCCGTACAGGATCTCGGCCCAGAAATACTTTACCAATCCCGGGATATCGGGCACAGTTGGTATGGATCCCGTTGCAAGGATTACACCATCATACCCGGAAACAGTTTCCGGTTCGGTTACTTCTTTGTAGATCACCTTGACCTTCCTTTCTTTTAATTCTTCAATAAAATAAGGAACCAACGTTGCCATGGATTTTTTATTGGGAGTCAGGGGAGCAAGGTTGAATTGCCCACCCAGTTGATCTTTCTCATACAGGTCAACGGTATGCCCTTGTTTTTTCAATGTAATTGCTGCCTCCATACCGGCCAATCCTCCTCCAATGACAGCCAAATTTTTAGGTTCCTTTGCCTTCTTAAGAGTCACCGATTCATGACCTGCCTGAGGATTAACAAGGCACTGAAGCCCCTGCCCGGATTTTACTCCGCCCAGGCAACCTTCCGCACAGGCCAGGCATGGAGTTACGGTACCCTCCACTTCCCCGAGGTATTTCCCTATAAAATCCGGATCGGCAACCAAAGAACGTCCGATGGCCAGATAATCTGCTTTGTTTTTTGTCAACAGATTGTCAATATCAGTTTTTGCATTTATCCTGCCCACATAGATCAAAGGCAGATCCGTTGCTTTGCGGATGGCATCTGCCAGTTCCCAGTTTTTTCCTTTTGGTATAAACATGTGCTGAAAAAACCACGGGGGAGTCGAACAGACTGTCCCTGCGGATACGTGAAGTGCATCAATTCCATTTTTCCCCAGAACCCTGGAAAACTTTATCATTTCGTCGATATGGAATCCGTCAGGGATCATTTCATCGGCACTTATCCTTGCAATCAAAGGGATATCAATGTTTTTCCTAACAGCCCTTACGATTTCCAGCGGGAATTTTATCCTGGTTTCAAAACTGCCTCCGTATTCATCAATCCGGTCGTTTACCGCCGGAGATAAGAATTGCGCCAATAAATACCCATGTCCCAACTGAATCTCAATAATATCAAATCCTGCGAGAATCGCATTCTTTGCACCATTTACAAACAAATCAATTACTCTGCCCATCATCTCCCGGTTCATTTTTTCAGGAATGGCGCCTGCGTTTTCACAGGCTCTGTCGGTTGAAGACCAGTAATAATTACCCGGGATTTTCGGGTTTGCCATTCTTCCCGGATGGTTTAGATGTGCAATTACCTTGGCTCCATTTTTATGAATTACATTCGTTAATCTTTTCAGCCCATATAATTTGTTCTCACTATCAATACCGAGTTGTGCAGGCAATTCCCGCAACCCTGGTTCCAGGTAAAAGGGTTCGGGTGTCACAGCCCCAATATGTTTACTCCTCATCCTGTAAAAACTCAGGTGCCTTTCATTGACAATTCCCGTTCCGTCACTGTAACCAAGCTTTAAGGGTGCCATAATAAATTGATTTCTCAACTGTAGTACCATATTCTTTTATTAAATAAAATTATCGTAAATGGCTCACATCGGCCATGATAAGTTTCCATTACCCGTATTCATGATATTCATCAATGTTTTTATTAATTTATCCATACAAGGGTTTTACAAAACTAATTCAGATGAGACAGCAAATCAATGAATCTGGCACAAATGATTTCTTAAATCACTTTTTGCCGCTGGGCCTATGCCTTTAAAGTCACAAGTAAAATCGAGGCCAGGCCGAAAAACAGATCTACCTTGAATAGGGACAAGTTGCTCGATCGAAATTCTTCCGGTCGGTTTTGTTTTTTATTCCTGAGAAATGGTCCTCCCTGCAATGGTTCCTGGCCGTTCACATACCGGTGGTATTCGTTATAGCGCTGCGGCTGGTATCTCACCTGGGTTTTGCCTGGCAAACGTATGCAGTGCTTGTCCTCGCCTTCTTTCTGGGCCAGCAATTCGGGTCGCTGATTATCAAAAGGCTAATGACCGTTTGCACTGCCGTATCTTCATGCCTGGTCATGGACCTGGTGCGATGCATAAAGCATTAAGATGACCAGAAACCGGCCATGGCGGATCCGGAATTATTTATTATACCGTCTGCAGGATATCCCAGACAAAAGCCCTTACCCCGACCTCCTTGTTGATCTCATCCATTTTGCGGATGCTTTTCAGCAAGGGTTCTACCTTTTTATCTTCGATGACGACCAGTGCGGCGGAGTTCATTTCAGGCCAGGTATGGGTTCCCATCCTGGGCTCGCCGGTTTCGGAACCCTTTCCCCGAACCTCGTTCCACCAGGTATAGCCCCGGATTTCGAGTCGTTCGAGCATGTACTCCACCCTTTCGGTATGGGCCTGGTTGAATACGATCAACACGGATTTCATATGCGGTGGTTTTTTATTCATCCATAAAAGTGAACAGTTTCCTGAACTTGAACTTATGGTTCCTGGCCGGTTTCCGGATCAGGGAGCCGTACATTACCGGAATGATGATCAGGGTCAGGAAGGTAGAGAACACCAGTCCCCCGATAACCGTAATCCCCATCGGGCTCCAGATCTCCGATCCCTCACCCGTGCTGACGGCCAGGGGCAGCATGGCCAGGATGGTCGTAAAGGAGGTCATCAGGACCGGCCGCAGGCGGGATTTTCCCGAAATAGCAATGGCATCATGCAGTTCGTAATCACGGTCCCTCATCAGGTTGATGAAATCGATCAGTACGATCCCGTTTTTTACCACGATACCGACCAGAAGGACCGCGCCGAGGGCGGCCACTACGCTCAGTGTGGTGTTGGTGATGAACAGGGCCAGGATGACGCCGGAAAATGAGAAGGGAATGGTGAACATGATGATCAGCGGCATGACGAAGGACTCAAACTGCGAGGCCATGACCAGGTATACCAGGATAAGTCCGATCATCAGCAGAAGGAACAGGTCGGCGAATGCCTCCTGTTGGTCTTCGTAGGCACCGCCGACAACGACCAGTATGTCGGAAGGTATGTTGATATCCTCCAGCTCAGCCTTAATCCTGCCGGCCAATTCCCCCAGTGAAATGCCGACCGGTTTGACGGATACCGTGACCAGGCGTTCCCGCCTTTTGCGTTCGATGTTCGGGGGACTCCAGTACTCCTTGACTTCTCCCAGTTCGGCAATCTTGATCTTCTGCCCCATGGGGGTCATGATGCTGATCTCCTCGATGTCCGATATGGAGTTGCGGTACTCTTCCTCTAACCGTACAATGATATCGTACTCATCCCCTTCCTCCCGGTAGCGGGAAGCGATCATGCCGTCCACGCGATTGCGTACGTACATGGAAACGGTGGCCGTATTCAGCCCGTGCCGGGCAAGCTTATCCTTGTCCAGTGCAATCTGCAGCTCCGGCCTTTCTTTTTCCCGGCTGATCTGAACATCTTCGGCTCCTTCGATCCGGCCGATCACATCCTTGAGCTGGCTGGCCAGCTGACTGGTCCGGTTGAAATCGTAACCGTAGATTTCCACGTTTACGGTGTTGCCGGCCGAACCCATAAAATGGGCCTGGGTGTTCATGTCGTAATTGATGATCTCGGGTATGTTATCAAGCTCCTGACGCATGCCGTCGGCTATGGTCCATACGGATCTTTCGCGCTGGTCGAGGGAGCTCAGCTTCAGCCTGAAATTAATTACGTTCGATCCGCTCTGGCTGAACATGGAAATAAAGCCCCCCTCGTCATCGGAACCCGTTGACGAAGAGGTGAGCTCCACCTCCGGGTAATGTTCGCGAATGATCCCCTCTATCCTGCGGGTGGTTTTCATGGTTTCCTCTACGCGGACACCGCTTTGCAGTTCCACCATGATGTTCAGTTGTCCTTCGTCTGATTCGGGCATAAAATCCGTCCCGACAAATTTCATGAGCAAAAGTGAGGCGATGAAAACCACCCCGCCGCTGATCAGGACAAAGCCCCTGTGCCTCAGGGCCCACCTCAGGTTTCTCTCATAGAATCTTTCGATTTTACCGAACAGCAATCCAATGGTGCGGTCATATCCGAACCGTGGTTTCCGCTCCTGTGCTTTTGCAAGCCTCAGAAGTACCGAGGCCAGCATAGGTGTCAGGGAAATGGCAATGACCGTGGAAGTCACAATGGTAATGGAAACGATCCATCCCAACTGCCGGAACATAACCCCGGTCAGCCCTGTGACCAACGTAAGCGGCATGAAGACCGCAAGGACCACCAGGGTGGTCACGATGACGGCCAGCCATACTTCGTTGGTGGCGTAGATCGCGGCTTCACGGGGATTGGTACCGCGGTCGATATGCTTGGCAATGTTTTCCAGTACGACGATGGCGTCGTCCACCACCATCCCGATCGCGATGGCCAGGGAGGCCAGGGAGATCACATTCAGTGAATTTCCCGTGAAATACAGGTAAATGAAAGAAGTGATAAGGGAGATCGGAATGGCCAGTCCCACGATGAAAGTCGCCCTCCACCGGCCCAGGAAGACCAGCACGACCATGATGACAAATACCAGTGCCCACAGGAGGGTTTCCGACAGGTTCCGGATGGCATCTATGATGAAATCGGAGGTATCGAATATGGTGGTGATCTTCACATCCGGGGGAAGGGTCTCTGCCAGCTCTGCAAGCTGCTTGTTCACCTGCCGTGTGATTTTCACCGTGTTGGCTCCCGATTGTTTCATCACGAACAGGCGCAGGCCCTGTTTCCCGTCGATCCTCTCCTCGATGGAAAGGTCCTTCACCGTATCCCTCAGGATTCCGACGTCCTTCAGGTAAATGGGTTTACCGCCCATGTTGCCGACCACGATGTTTTCAATTTGCCGGCTTTCGGTGAACTGTCCCAGTATGCGGAGCTGGTAATCCATCCTCCCCATCTTAACATTGCCGCTTGGCATGTCAATGTTCTCAGAGCCGATTGCGGCTCCGATCTGTTCGACGGTCAGGTTATAGGCATCCAGCCGTTTGGGATCGATTTCCACATAGATTTTCCTCCTGGGGGCTCCCGCCAGGTCGATCGAGCCGATCCCTTCGATCCGGTTCAGTGGATTGATTACCCGCTCGTCAAGCATTTTGGCCAGTCCCGAGTAACTCTCCTCTGCCGTGATGGCATAGAACAGGATGGGCATCATGCTTGTGTTGAATTTGAAAATGCTGGGACGGTCACAATCCTCCGGAAGAATGTCATATGTAAAATCAATGGCCGATCGCAGGTCGTTGGAGGCCTCGTCCAGGTTGGTTCCCCATTCAAACTCCAGGAAAATCACCGAGAGGTTATCGTAGGACACCGAGGTTATCTGCTTCAGTTTGTCGATGCTGTTGAAGGAATCTTCCAGCTTCCGGGTAACGTTGGTCTCGATGTCCGATGCATTCGCGCCCTGGTAGGTGGTCATGACCGAAATGGCCGGGAACTCCATCTCCGGATAAAGATCGATGGGCAGGTGCACCAGGGCATATATTCCCAGGACAATGATGCCCGCAAACAACATCAGCGTCGTTATGGGCCGGTTGACTGCGCTTTTGTATATACTCATGGCTGTCTGGTGTTTGTTTGCTTACTCCGAGACGACCCTTACCCGGTCCCCGTCGATGAGTTTGGCCTGACCCGTTACGATCAGTTTGCTGCCAACCGATAATTCGTCTGAAATAATCTCGATCTTATCGTCGAACCGCTTTCCGATTTCAACGGTGATCCGGTGTGCAATGCCGTCCTCCTCGACAAATAAGTAACGCTCGTTCGATCCCTGTAATTTCATCACGGCAACCGAAGGGACCACCAGGGCCATTTCCTCTCCCAGCTTCATGGTAACCCTGCTGAACATGCCCGGGCGAAGCAGTTCACGGTTGTTGTCGATCCTTATCTCAATGGTAAAGGACCGGGTTGCAGGGTCGACGGTGGGATGGATCATCACGACCTTCCCTGGGAAGGTTTTCCCGGGATAGATGTCACAGGTAACCAGCGCTTCCATGCCCATCCGGATCATCGGGAAGTATTTTTCGGAAACGCTTACCTCGACCTTCATTGGATTGATCTGGACGATGGATACAATGGCTGCCTTGCCGGCCTGGGTATTGGGCGCCCCGGAATAAAACTCCCCGTTCTCGTAATATTTCCCGGAGATCACACCATCGAAGGGAGCATGAAGCACCGTGTTTTCCTGAAGGAATTCCACGTTGGAGCGGGCTATATCGTACTGGGCCTTTATTTGATCATAATTCTGTTTCGATATGCTCCCTACCTTGTTGAGCGTGTCGAGCCTCCGGAAGTCGTTTTCGAGGTTCTGAAGCTGTATCTCCGCCTGCCTCAACTGGGTCCGGTCCATCTGGACCAGGAGGTCGCCCTTTTTAACATGGTCACCAATTTCAACAAAAATCCTCTCGATTCTTCCGGGGGATGCCGGCACCAGGTGGATCTCCTCGAAAGGCACCAGGCTGGAGGTATATTCGATGGTCCGGGAAATCATTTGTTTTTCGAGCACCATGGTTTCCACGATTTGTTCCCTTCCGGACAGGCCTTGGTCTGTGCTATTGTTCCCGGAACCGGTCTCCCGGCCCGATCCATCGTCTCCCGAAGAGCACCCTGCCAGAATCAGCGACGGGATGACGGCATAAAAAAGAATGCGTTTCATGTTGTGTATTATTTGGATACTGGTTTTTTTCATTACAGGTTGTTTAAAAGTTTGTCGAGCTCAAGCTGGGCGTTCAGCATTTGCATGAGGGCATTGATGTAGTTTGACTCCGCCTGCAGGTAATTGTTGTTGGCGGTGGTCAGGTCCAGGCTGGAAACGAGTCCCTGCTGGTACTTCAGGTTGATGTTGTCGTAAACTCTCTTGGATACCTCCACGTTTTTCTTCTGGCTATCGTACTGCTCCATGCTGTTTCTCAGGTTGAAGCGTAGTTGTTTTTCCTGTGTGAGCAACTGATCGGTAAGCAAAGCCTTGCTGTTCTGGACGGTCTCATAGTTGATCCGGGCCTGGTCAAGTCTGGACTTTCTCGAACCGCTTGAGAAAATCGGCACGTTCATCTGAAGACCGAGCATGTTGGGAGGGGTCATGTCGAAATCCGGTTTCAGGAGTTTCTGGGTGCGGCTGTAGAACCCGGTTATGGTCGGAAGATAGGTCATCTTTTCCAGCTCGACCTGTTTCAGCGACAATTGCTGCTGGGTTTCCATCATCCGGTAATCTATGTTTTCATCCAGAACCAGTGGATCGTCCAGGGTGGTCTCGAAGTCTATCCGGAGCATGATCCCGTCCAGGTTGTCCGTAAGTTTCAGCACGGCACCCACATCCGCCCCGAGCTGCAGGCGAAGCAGGTTATAAGCCAGCTCAATTTGTCTTTCAGCAGATTTAGCCGCATTTTCCATGGAGGTCACCTGCACGGCGATCTGGTCGACATCCGTCACCTCGGCCATTCCGACCGTGTACATGGCATTGGTTTTGTCATAGACATCGCGTATGTTCTCCAGGTTCTGCACGATGATCTCACGGGTCCGTTCCGCGACCAGGACCGTATAGTATGACCCGATCACCTGTGAGCGAATGTCCAGTTCGGTCTTGTCGTAGCTGGATTCACTCAATTCCTTGTATATCCGGGCCGTCTGCAATCCCACGATATAGGTTCCGCTGAAAATGAGCTGGCCGACCGTTATACCCAGGTTGCTGGTGGGTTTGAACGGGATCCTTGTCGTGGGTGCTTCCTCTCCGAATTTAATCTCAATTTCAGCACCCAGGAAATTGGAATAGTCCACGTTCGCGTCCACCTGGGGCAGTCCCATGGCCACGGATTCCCTTATGAATTCACCGGCAGCATCGACTGCCAGTCCCGCGTTCATCAGTGTCCGGTTATACTCGACCGCGTATTGCTGTGCCTCCTGAAGGCTCAGGCTGAGCTCTTCCTGCGCGGGAAGCAGGGAAGATACCGTTACCAGCAACAGCAGCGGGATGGTGATTCTTTTCGTATGCATCAGGATCGGTTTTATTGTTTTATTTACGTTTGTTCCGGTTTGATTTCCTTTTCGAAGTATTTCCGGATCTGTTTCTGTCCCTTTTCCGTCGAGACGCCCACCAGGTAGGGCATGATGATGTTCCGGAAAATATCCTCATGGGAATACCGGTCCTTTGGAAACACTTCTTCGTTCATGACGATGTTCATGACCTCGTGAAAAAAATTATTGACCAGTTCGGTGTCAAGTCCCTGTTTAAAGATGCCTCCCTCCACCCCCTTTTTCAGAAGCCTGTGAGACAAGGAGTAATCCCTGTACCTGCTTTCCCTGGACAAGAGGGCATGCACATCCGGGTGGTATTTCCGGATGTCTTCAAAGAACAGGGGATTGATCTGCTGCTTCATCTCCTCCCCCTTCCTGGCCAGCTGGTATATGGTCTCTATGACGTTATCGGATTTTTCGGCCAGTTCCTTCGCCTCTTTCCTTTTGATGTTGGAAAAATATTCCAGTCCCTCCCTGATCAGTTCGTTCTTATCGCTGAAAATCTCATAAAGGGTCCTTTTGGAAATGCCCAGACGTCCTGAGATCTGGTCCATGGTGACGCTACGCACACCATATTTGAGGAAAAGTTCAAAGGCTTCGGTAATGATCCGGTCTCGCAATTTCATTCCAGGGATTTTGAAACAAACCGCAAAAATCATAAAACTATTCGGGTTTTCCAAGTTTTTATCAGGAATTTGTTAATCTTCCCGCGATTTTGGATTTTTACGTATAATAAAATCCGGGGCCGTCCTTTCCTGGATAAGCGTTTGCCGGATCCTTAAACCACCAAAGATGAGAAACCCGTTGTTCGTTCTCTGCCTGTCGGTTTTAATCCCGGCATTGTTTTGCTCTACCCCGAAAAACCCTGACGGTGCAGATGCCGGCGGTTCGGAAGATCCGGCCGCGAACCTTCCGGAAAGCATTACCAGGCTGACCTGGTTCGGGCAGAGGGCGGGCTGGTCGCACGACGGGCGGTATATGGCGGGTGTCGGATACGGGATTTTCATTTTCGACCTTGAAAAATCGGGATACCGAAAATAATTTGGAATGTTATTTGCGATACAACCCATACCAAAATCCTGAACCATGAAACGATTTGTATACCGTGTTTTTATTCTGGGATTTGTTTTCGTCTTGCTGGCCGCCCCGACCATGAATTTCAACATCATGATCCCCGCGGCGGTGAGCTTCCCGGATCATATTCGATCGGTGGCCATGGTGGACCGAACCCAGTCCGGCGACAAAGTGAAGGACGCCATTGAAGGGGGACTCACGGGTGAGCTGATGGGGGAAGATAAACTGGCTACCCAGATCATGATGGACGGCATTCATTCCATCATGGTGAACTCTGCAACCCTTGCCTTCGTGCGGACAACGGAAGTATTACAGGGAGCATCCTCGGTTTCGGCATCTTTCCCGGCAGCTCTGGATTGGCAAATTATCTCAGACCTTTGCGCCAAATACAACGTCGACGCCATCCTGGCCATTGAGATCTTTGATTCCGATTTGATCATCGTTCCGGGCGCGGGCCAGACCGTTACGGTCAAGGCAGGCGTGAGGATGTACGATCCGGCTGAACAGAACATCATAGACCAGTACGTTTTTTCCCATCAAATGGGGATCGGGGGAAACGTTACCACCCTGGAAGGCGTTGTTTGGACCCTGCTCGACAAAAGCAATGCGATAAGGGAGGTGAGCTACGATGCCGGTGTGATCTACGGCAAACGCATTTCACCAAGCTGGATCCGCATTTCACGTACTTATTACCGGAGATCCAAGAGAGACGAAAACCTTGCCGAAGGTGCGCGGATGATGGAGGTAAACGACTGGGAAGCGGCAAAGGAAGCTCTCATGAGGGCTGTTGACACGGCCCGTAAACGTAAAACCAGGGGCAGGGCCGCCCATAATCTTGCGGTCGTATACGAGATCGAGGGGAACCTGGCCGAAGCCAAGACCTGGGCCCAGGCGGCATGGGGGAAATACAAGAACAAGGATTCCAGGGATTATCTCTACGAGCTGAACCGGCGCATCAGCGAAACGCAAATCCTCGAACAGCAGTTAAACTAACAGGATCAGCGGTTCCGGAATCGCTGCCGGTGAATTTTCCGCCCACCCGGCAGGAAGGCATGGTTGCTGACAAAGCGCATATCCTCGATCGTGTAGAAAGCGTTCGGATTGTGCTGTTTGATCAGTTCGACCACATTCTGTATGGCACGCCGTTTCAGTATGATGAACATGATACCCACCTCTCCTTCCCTGCCGCGGCCCGTTACAGAGGTTACGGGGAAACCCTTTTCCCGGAGTATCTTTAACAGCTCGGTTGCATCCGCCTTTGTGATCACGCGGACCAACTCGTAACCCAGGGCCAGTTTGCTCTCCAACCGCATACCGACCCAGGTACCCAATCCGAATCCAGTTGCATAACCGATATAGGTGAACCAGTTGTGGAGGTTCGCCATGATCCGGGTGATGGTGATCAGCCAGATCAGGGATTGGAAGAACCCGACGAAGGGTGCCAGGTTCCGGTATCCTTTGGCCACCATGATCACGCGGATGGTATCCAGGGAAACATCCACCACGCGGGCCATCATGATCAGAAGAGGGAGTACTACATAATCAAACCAGGGTATCGTCATTATCAAACCGGAGTATTGTTATTTCTTCCAGGATTTAAAAAGTCCGGTCCAGTTCCTTGCCCTGCGGTTTTTCCAGTCCCCCGCATGGTACAGGTAACTCACGATGATCGGGAGCACCGTGGTGGCTTCGGCGTAGACCATCTGCTCATAAACGGTGTCGACCTTGCCCCAGGAGGATGCCTCCTTCAGGGTTGAACTGGAGCAGGCACCGTCCCTTACATCGGCTACGGTGATCTGGACTGCATATTTATGCATGGGAACTTCCTCGCCCAGCATTTCCGCACAGACCACCGTATCCTGGGCAAAGTTTTTCGGAACGCCTCCTCCGATCATAAAAAGACCGGTGGTCGGGGCCTTCATCTTAATCATGGTCAGTTCCCTGAAATCCTTTACCGAATCGATGGACACATGCCTTTGCGGGTGTTCCCACTGGTGCATGACCAGTCCGAATCCGGCACTGCTGTCGCTGAATGCGGGACAGAACACGGGCACCCCTTCCTCGTATGCGGCAAGCACCAGGGAATCCCGTTTACCACCCTTCTCCTTCAGGTATGCTCCCATCCGGTGAATGAATTCACGGGAGGAATACACCCCGGGCTCCATTCCGTCGGCAATCTCGCGGATGGTGGAGTCACAGACCTGCAATTCCTCTTCGTTGATGCAGGTATCGTAGATACGGTCGATGTAATTGCTCCTCAGGGTTTTGTCGTCGGCCGCAGGATTTCCCTTGTAATGATTGAAACCGAGCGCCTCGAAAAAATCCATGTCCACGATGGAAGCCCCGGTGGCCACGACAACATCCACCATGCGGCTTCGCACCATATCGATGTAGACCTGTTTGCATCCCCCCGCCGTTGTGCTTCCCGCAAGGGTCAGCAGGATGGTCGCCTCCGGGTCCCGGATCATCCGTTGATAAAGTTCAGCCGCCCTTGCGGTTTCCCTTGAAGAGAAAGACATATCGCCCATGCTTTTTACGATGGGCGTCGAATCAAAGGACTTGATGTCGATGTGCTGGATTTTTTCCTTCAGGTAGTCCGATTTTTTCATGGGTCAGGAGTTAAAACGGTAGCCGAGAATTTTATATATCAGTTTGGCTGCCAGAAAGTTGGGTGCTTTATTTTGTTTCGAGGGACAGAGCTCGACCACGTCAAAACCGACCAGTTCCTTCTTCTGGGCGGTCTTCCTCACCAGCTCCAGGAGCGTGTACCAGTCCATTCCCCCTGGTTCGGGCGTCCCGGTGGAGGGCATGACCGAAGGATCCATCACGTCCAGGTCCACCGTCAGGTAAACCTGCTCCGACATGGTATCCAGAACCCTGTCGATCCACTTTTTCTGGCCGATGATCTTTTCCTGCAAAAACACCCTTCCCGGGTCCATGTATTTTTTTTCCTCGGCGTCCATGCTGCGGATCCCCACCTGGGTGATGGGACATATCTCCCGGATCCTGGCCATGGTGCAGGCATGGTTATAGGATGATCCCTGGTATTCCTGTCTCATGTCCGCATGCGCATCGAGCTGGAGGACCGAAAGTTTCGGGTATTTTTTATGATGGGCCCTCACGGCACCCACGGAAACGGAATGTTCCCCGCCAATAGTGACTACGTATTTTCCTTTTTTCAGCCATTCCCCTACCGCATGCTGTACCTGGTTCACCATCAGGTCGGCAGAATCGGGGACCTTCAGAGGGTCGTCGGTGAAGATTCCCCGGCGGTAAACCTCCCCACCGGTTTCCGTATCGTACAATTCCATATTGCGGGATGCCTCCATGATGGCCGAGGGGCCCTTTGCGGAACCCTTGATCCAGGTGCTGGTGGCGTCATAGGGGACGGAAACCAGGACGATTCTTGATTTATCCTTGTTTGAAAAGGCTACCGGAAGATCTCCAAACCTCAGCATACGGTTACACTTTTATTACCGGATGATAATAGGATGTGAAACACAGTGCAGTCACGGCTGTTCCATAGGTTTTACGCGGTATAAAAGATTCCGACAGGATATGCGGATCGCCCAGGTAATAATCCTTTTCAAACCCGTGGTGGTAAATCTCCTCGAGGCTTCCCTTGAGCCTTCTTTCCAGTTCGCTCAGATCGTAATTCCCTTCATGCTCGCATACCAGTCCCCCGAACCTGGACCCGTTCATCCTCTCATACAGCCATGCGTAAATGATCCCGGCCGTTGCCAGTTCCCCCTTGCCGGCGTTGCAGACCGACATGATGGATTCAAGTACGGCCCCGTGCTGCAGCGTATCGGGTTTTTTGATTTTCCTGGCCAGGCCCGGCAGGATCGAGGAATAAGTCATGAGGTTGCACATTTCGATCTTTGCAGCCTTCAGGGCCAGGTGGTAGGACCCGGCATGTATGGCTATGTCGCTTTCCCCGGTACCGGAAGTTTCAAAGTATTCCACGGGGATCCGGTTCCCCGTATAGAAACCCGTTTTCGGAACGGGTTTTGTAATGTTCTTTTCTAGTATGGATGTATATTCTTGCATGATTTCCCATTTATTTAAAATTATGTTGAACAATTACCTCCAGGCTTACTGTAAACCCGGAGGCCAAATGGGAAATCCCGATCAGACCCTGATCTTGATCCGGAGAAATAAAAGGAAGCTGTTAATGAAGAACACGTAGAACCTGCGCCAGAGCAGGGATCTGGTCCTCAGGCCCATCGAAGGGTTATATCTTATGTTTTCGGGCATTGCTTCGCTGAATACATATAAGATCGGTGTTACTTTAAAACAGCCCTGCAAAAATATAAAAAAAACAATTATCCAATTTAATCGATCCTTTTAAAACCATTCGACCAAGCGGGCATTTCATTCGTATGCGGTTTTTTTAAGATGGTCAAAATCCGATTGGTTCGATTTCCGGAATATTCTAAATTGGAGGATTGGCTAAATCCCTTAACTATGAAAACTGCATCTCAATCCATCCGGTGGTTCACCACGCTGACCATCTTATTCCTTGGTGTAAACCTTTCCCTGTCCCAGTCCCGCATCTCGGTCAGCGGCAGCATATCTTCTGACGACACCTGGACGGCCGATACGGTTGACATAACCGGCGACGTCATCGTCGAGGACGGCATCACCCTGACCATCGCAGAGGGCACCCTGGTGGCAGCCTCGGATTACTATTCCATACGGGTAAAGGGAAGGCTCCTGGCCATTGGGACCGTCACCGATACGATCCGGTTCGAACGGATGGATTCCACGGGCTGGCATGATTTCAGCAATACCGGCGGCGGATGGGCAGGCATCATCATTGACAACAACGATGGTGGAATGAACAATAACGACAGTACGGTGCTCAAATACTGCAAGGTCCGATTCGGGAAGGCCAGCCTGGATTACGGACTGCCTTATGTTGAATGCTCAGGGGCGGGACTCAATTCTCTGTATTTCAGCAAACTGGTAATTGAGGATTGCCTGTTCGAATGCAATTATTCCAAGCAGGGGGGCGGAGCCGTTTACCTTAGAAACAGCGGCGGCAGGATTACGGATAACGGATTTCTGAACAACGTATGCCCCGATAATTACGGTGGGGCTTTCGGCCAGCAGAATTCAAACACTGTCATCAGCGGCAACCTGTTTGCCGGTAATTACGCAAAACAGCAGGGGGGAGCCATTTATATCTCGTCCGGCTACGCCCTGATCCGTGATAACGAGATCCGGGACAATTCCTGCTGGTACGGCGGGGGCGCCATCGGCATCTCGAACCTGGGCGGGGCGGACATCCTCTCCAATGAAATCTACCACAACAAGGTGGAACGCTACGGAGGAGCTTTTTTCCTCCAGGGAACCAACACCCGGCTGGCACACAACGACATCTATGAAAACGAAACCGATCCAAGTGATGCCTTTAACAGTTCGGGAGGTGCCTTTTATATTTTTTCCGGAAGCGTTGCCCGACTCGACAGCAACCTGATCCACGATAACATTAACCGTGGACCCAGCGGTGGTGCCCTCTGGAGTAACGCCGACACGAACGTATTCATCGGCAACGAATTCTACAACAATTCCACCAACTCAAACGGGGGGGCCATATTTGTCAATGCCGACAACCTGAACACCATCCTTAAGGGGAACAAGGTCTATGGCAACTCGGGCACGGTCTATGCCGGGGGGATACAGATCTCAGGGGAGAATGCAGAGATGGAAGGGAATGAGATCCATCACAACACCGGTGTAAAATACGGCGGTGGAATCGCCTTTTCGGGCTGCGTGCCGGTGATGAAGAACAACCTGGTGGCCAATAACAATTCTACCCTGGAGGGAGGAGGCATCCACATGAACAACACAAACGGGGAGTTTGTCAACAATATCCTGGTGAACAACGAGTCCAAGTCTGGGGGCGCCCTCTTCCTGAAATCTTCGAACCCGGTCTTCATCAACAACACCGTCTGCATGAACCTGGCCACCAATGCCTCCTCGGGAGGGGCGGTGACGGTGGACGATCAATGCGTTCCGCGGTTCCACAACGATCTTTTTTACGGGAACGAGGCCGATGCGGCCGCCAACCAGTTCTACTTCACGCAGATGAACCCGGTCGCAGACTTTTACAATTGCAACATAGAAGGGGGAAAGGACACTTTTAACATGGCACCGGGATCGGTTCTCCTGGGCACCTACCAGGACAACCTCGATGTGGAGCCGGGGTTTGAAGTCCCGACCACCCTGGCGGGGAATGCGGATGACGGGACGGCGGGGGACTGGCGGCTTGCCCAGGGATCGGCATGCATCAACATGGGAACCGACCAGGTCGTCGGTGCGGATTTCCCTTCGACGGATTACAACGGAGACCCGAGGGTCCGTTACAGTTATGCCGACATCGGCGCCTTCGAATACAGCCAGGTTTCCTACGAGGTCTGCGGCAATATCAGCACCAACACCACCTGGACCGCCGATACCGTCCGCATCTGCGGGAACACACATGTGCTTGACAACGTTACCCTTACCATCCACCCCGGGGTCTATGTAAAGTTCCTTGACGCCTATACCCTGGAGGTCAGCGGTGCCCTCAGGGCCATCGGTACGCCGGAGGATTCAATCGTCTTTACGATAGACGATACGACCGATTTTTCCAACCCGGGCATCGCGGACGGGGGGTGGACCGGAATTTATTTCAGCGTTCCCGTCGCACCGGTAGCATCGGAGATGGCCTATTGCCGGATAGACCATGTGAAGGGGACACTGGGATCCAGGGGGGCCGTCTATGTGGCAAACGCACCCATGATGACATTCCGGAACAGCAGTTTCCGCAATAATATGGCCAACAACGGTGCCGCCATCAAGGTTTACGGTTCGGCCATCACCGTGAGCGAATGCCGTTTCAGCAACAACGTGACTTTTGGGAGCCTTGGACACGGACCGGCCATCTACCTGGCCTACTCGAACTCGATCATCGAGAATTCCGTCTTTGAAAACAACACCGCTGGGGGCAGCGGGGCCATATACATGACCCAGTCCCATCCGAAGATATACGGGAATACGTTCACCGGCAATTATTCGGCGGGAGACGGCGGCGCCATCCGGGTGTTTGCCTATTCCTCTCCTGAAATAAAGGGCAACGTATTGCTGAACAACGTTTCCGGCGGCGACGGGGGCGGGATCTACACCGACAACAAATGCAGTCCCCGGATCATCCTCAATCACATCGCAAACAACCAGTCCCAGAACGGCGGAGGCATATTCGGCACCGAAATGAAGAGTTCCTCCCTGATCTCCGGTAACCTGATCGCAAACAATTCAGCCGTTGTCAACGGGGGCGGGATCTTCCTGGATGCTTCCCCGCCTTCCACCTCGAGCAATACCCTGGTAAATAACCTGGCTGCCGGCTCAGGCGGGGGGATGTATTCGGAAGCATCCGTCCCCATCATCTCGCATTCCATCCTGTGGGAAAACGAGGACGGGAGCGGGGAGAATGCCCTGCATATACTTAACGGGAACGGGACCAGCATCCGGTACTGCGATATTCAGGGCGGCTCCGGGTCGGTTACCGGGGGATCTTCCCTACAGCTTGAAAACAACGTGGACACTCTGCCCGTTTTTGCGGGACCCAGCGGGGGAACGGGAGCAGGTTTTTCTGTCCCCGCCGGCGGCTGGATGATTCTTTCTACTTCCCCACTGATCAATTCCGGGAATCGGGATGACGATGGACTCTACCTTCCGGATGAAGATCTGCTCGGCAACGAGCGAATACACGATGTACAGATCGATATCGGGGCCCTGGAGAACCAGGCGGGCCTGCCGGTGATCACCCTTCAGCCCGGAAGCCTGGTAAAATGTTCGGGAGAAGAGGCGATTTTTACGGTTCATTCCACCGATTCAGTGAATTACCAGTGGATGAAAAACGGTACGGACCTTCCGGGCCTGGTTTCCGCCTCGCTGGTTTTCGATTCCGTGGGACTGGCCCACCAGGCCAGCTACCAGTGCAGGCTGTCCAACGCCTACGGCACCAACCTGAGCAGCCCGGTCCTCCTCCAGGTAAAGGAAAGGCCTGAGATCCTGGCGAGTCCCCAGAACACCTGGGCGCGCGCCGGCTCGCCGGTCACCCTGGAACTTTTTGCCCGGGGAACCGAGCTGAACTACCAGTGGCAGAAGGATGGAACCAACATCCCGGGAGCTGTGATCCCAAAACTGACCATCCTTAACCCAGGCACTGCTCATGAAGGAACCTATGCCTGTATCATCAGCAATACCTGCGGGAAGGATACCAGCCATGAGGCCACACTTTATATGGCCCCCCAACTCTGCATGATAACCGTTGATGAAAGCTCCGGGCACAACCTGGTCGTCTGGGAAAAACAGTCCTCCGCGCCGATTTTGGCCTTCAACGTGTACCGGGAAAGCATGGCTGCCGGCATTTACGACCTGATCGAGACGGTTCCCTACGATGCATTGAGCGTGCTGGAAGATACCACCGCCAACCCTGCCGGGCAGGCCTACCTTTACAAGATCACTGCAATCGACAGCGCCGACGAAGAATCGGACATCGATCTGTGTCGCGTACATAAGACCATCCACTTGCTTGTATCCACCAATCCCGAGCTGAATGTTCCCCAGTTGGAATGGGACAAATACTATGGTTTCGAATACTCGACCTACGATATTTACCGCAGCGATAACGGGGTGGATTTCTCCGTGGTGCATTCCATATCTTCATCCCTGAACTCGTGGACCGACCTGGATGCCCCGGAAGGTGTGAACTATTACCGTATCGGGGTGGTAAAACCCGATACCTGTTTCCCGACGGGAGGGGCTAAGAAAGCGGGTACCGGCCCATACAGTCATGCGCTCTCGAATATGGACGACAACAAGCTGAAGGAAGGCGAAGGCAACCAGTCCCCCACCGACCTCTACCTCTCGAACAACACCATCCAGGAAAACCTCAGTGTGGGAGCGCTGGTCGGTCGCCTGTCAACCGAGGACCCCGATACCTCCGATCATCATATCTACAAACTGGTCAGCGGTATTGGAGATACGGACAACCAACGGTTCACTACGCTTGGGGATATGCTGATCACAGCCGAGGTATTCGATTATGAGGCACAGGACACCTTGTACGTGCGGATCAAATCCGTCGACAAAGGCGATTTGTCGATCGAAAAAGAATACACGATCCTGGTAACCGACATCAACGAGGAGGGCGGAAACCTTTCACCCACCGGTATCAGCCTCAGCTACAACAGCATCGATGAAAACCAGCCCGTCGGGACCCTGGTGGGAAGACTTACAACCGAAGATCCGAATTCGGGCGATAGCCATACGTACCGGTTAGTGGACGGCACGGGCGGCGAAGACAATGCCAGTTTCACCCTGCTCAGCGATTTACTAATCAGCGCATAAGTATTTGATTACGAGGCAAAAAACAGCTATACCGTAAGGATCCGTTCAACCGATGACGGGGATGGTAAGCTGTCGTACGATACTTCTTTCACCATTACCGTAGATGACGGGATCGATGTTTCGGTCGAAACCCATAAGGCCAATTCTCTTGTGGTTTACCCGAATCCTTTCTCGGAAACAGCCGTCGTCCGGTTTCCGAACCCCGGGCACGAACAATACCTGTTGATCCTGCGGGATGCAACCGGGAAAACGGTGAGGGTTACCCGTAGCATCACGGGGCAGGAGGTTGAAATCAGGCGCGATGGACTCGCAAAGGGACTCTACCTGCTCGAGCTTCGCGGGAAACAGAATTACCGGGCGAGGCTGATGATCGAATAAGTTACGGCTGATGCCGCCCGTGGAAAGTTGGCCATCTCTGGTCATAAAATCAGTACCATGAAAGACAGAAGCTTTCATCCTAAGCTTCCCATTGCATTCCTGTCCATCTGTTTCCTGTTTCCGGCATTGAATGCCTATTCTCATAATTCAATCAAGGTTTCCGGGCAGATCACCGAGAACAAGACCTGGTCGTATGACACGGTAAGGATAACCGGCGATCTATTGATCCGCGACAGCGTGACCCTCACCATCGAGCCGGGAACCCGCGTGGAATTCCAGGGGAATTATACCCTGGAGGTCTGGGGCAGGCTCCTGGCCGTTGGTACCGAAAGCGAAAAGATCCTTTTTACCATACACGACACCACGGACTTTATGGACCTCAATATAACAAAGGGCGGCTGGAACAAGATCTATTTCAACAACGGTCATCCGGGAGCGGGCGGGATCATGTACGACAACGATACCTCCAAACTGATCCACTGCGTCCTTCAGTACTCGAAAAACCTGGCCGATGAAACCTACGAATTCGGTTCCTCCGGAGGGGCCGTCACGGTTAAATCCTTTTCAAAGGTTGTCGTGTCGGACTGCAGGATCGTAAATAACTATTCATACCGGTTCGGTGGTGGTATTGCATTGGTCATGGGCGCGGATATCAAGATCCTCAACAATGAAATCGACAGCAACATGGCCAGCCTCTGGGGAGGAGGGATCATGAGCATTAAATCCAAACCCATCATCAGGAATAATCGCATCCGGTATAATAAAGTATTTCTGACTTCCGGTGATGACCCCGGGATTTACGATAATGGCGGAGGCGGTATCTGTTGCAACCTGAGTGAAGCCCTGATCGAGGACAATCTGATACAGTACAACGTGGCTCCGGGCGGTGCGGGTATTGGTTCAATTGCCTCCAGAAACATCATCCGGAATAACACCTTCACCTATAATGAAACCCTGGTTTCAAATCCCGGATGGTGGTGGGTAGGCGGCGGGGGCCTGGCGGCGGAAGGTTCGCTCGATCTGATCATGAACAACATATTTTCAAATAATACCGCCAACACGGGAGGAGCCATACACATCCGGAGCAACAGTCCACAAATCATCAATAACCTCATTGTAAACAATACCTGCGGCAATAATGGAGGAGGCATCCTGCTTGCCGAATCCCGCTCCTTACTTTTAAACAATACCATTGCATACAACCATTCCGGCGAGGGAGTGGGAGGAATAGCAATCATGGATTCCAAACCGGAATTGATCAATAATATTATCTGGGGAAACACCCAGACCGTCGTAGGTGCCGGGTCCCAGATCAAAGTACTCGGGGGGATCTCCAACCCGGACATCCTGTACTGCGTCCTCCAGGGAGGTAGATCGGATATACTGGGCAATTACCAGGGGGAATACCTGGAAAACCTTGAAACTGATCCCGGGTTTGTTTTTCCATCTGCCGGCACTGGAAGCGGATACGATGGACTGGAAGGCGACTGGTCACTCGACACAAATTCGGCCTGCCTGAATAGCGGCAAACCTGACGTTTCCGGTTATGCCCTCCCATTTTTCGATGTTTATGCAAGGCCGAGGATAAAGCACGGAAGGATCGACATCGGGGTATCCGAAGTTCATATCGAATGCCTTTGGATCGAAGGCAGCATCGGCGTGGATACCATCCTGATCGCCGATACGATCAAGGTGACGGGTAATCTTACGATCGAGGACGATATTAAGCTTACCATCGTACCCGATACACGGGTCGAGTTTCAGGGCCATTTCGGTGTACTGGTACAGGGTACCCTGGATGCCCGGGGTACGGAAAAATATCCGATCCATTTTACGATGCGGGACACGCTGGATTTTTCAATCGATAGCATTACCAAGGGAGGCTGGAGCGGGATCCGTTTCCCGAATTCCACGGGCAGTATGTCCGACAACGATACGAGCATATTCGAATACTGCACCATCGAATTCGTGAAGCCGGAGAGGGAATCGGCCCATCAATACCAGGGGGCCGTTGGCATATATGATTTCTCAAGGATCCGCCTGCAGAACTGTACCATCCGAAACAACAACACCCATTATGCCGGGGGAGGGATTTACGCAGAACGGTCCGAACCCGTGATAATCCGTTGCAAAATTTTCCATAACCGGTCGGGAATGGGCGGTGGGATCTATTGTGCCGACTCGGAGATCCTGATCAGGAATTGCGAAATAGCGAATAATTCAACCAGCACGCAAAATGGAGGGGGAGGCATCAGATGTTTCACTTCGAAAGTCACCATTGAAAACAATCTCATCTACCAGAATTGTGCATCAGAGGGATACGGTGGAGGCCTTTTCCTGGAGGGCAGTTACGGTTTGATCCGCAACAACCGGGTAATGAATAATAATGCCTACATATGGGGGGGCGGTATTTGCTGTCACTTCGGGATATCCGCTCCCGGTACGATTGATTTTGTAAATAACCTTATATGCAACAACAGCGCACATGATGGAGGGGGCACTGCCATAAGGGATTCGGATAATACCCGCCTGGTCAACAATACCATCTGCTTCAATGAAGTACCCGATGCCGGCGGTGGACTATACATCGGCAGTTCGAATCCCTTACTGGTGAACAACATCATCTGGGGTAACCGTGGCTGTTGCGGCGGACAGGTAACCATCAATGACGATATTTCCATGCCCTACTTCTCCTATTGTAATATACAGGACAGTCTTCACGGAATCGGGAGGCTTTCATCCGTTCATATTGAATTCCCAAACGACAATATCACCAATACGAAGCCGCATTTCATGAACCCTCCTGCAGGTATAGGTTCTGATACGAATGCCGTTGACGCGGATTTCTCCCTGCTGCCAATCTCCGGGTGCATTGATGCGGGAAAGCCGGATATCGGGGGACTTGAAATACCCTTATTGGATATTTATTCCAACCCAAGAATCAACAATGAGAGAATTGATATCGGGGCCATGGAAAACCAGGATGAACCGGCACAGATACTGGAACAGCCCGGCAACCGGATTGCCTGCGAGGGCGAGACCGTGGTATTCCGGGTACAAACCAGCGACACGGTTCTTTACCAGTGGCAGCGGGACGGCAGTAACATCCCGGGGGCGGTATACCCGATCCTGAGTTATGATTCGGTAACCTCCGCCGAGGAGGGCAATTACCGGTGCATCGTCAGCAACGCTTACGGGAAGCTGGCCAGCAACCAGGTCTACCTGCTGGTTAAAGAGGCACCCGAAATACTGACCGAACCCCTGAGTCAGTGGCTGGGAATTGACCGCCCCTTTACATTCAAGGTTAACGTGGAGGGAACCATGCCCTTGTCCTACCAATGGAAAAAAGACGGTATTCCCCTTGAAGGCAGGATCGCCCCCGAATGGACCCTGGAGGAACCCGCCTTTTCGGATGAAGGTGTTTATACCTGTGTGGTCTCCAATTCCTGCGGTGCGAATTCATCCTCCCCGGCAACCATTTATCTGGCACCCCAGATATGCATGGTGACGGTCAGCACGTCTACCGGGTACAACCTGGTCGTCTGGGAGAAACTCTCCATCGCCCCCATCCTGCAATACAACATCTATCGCGAAAGCAGGTTCGCCGGGGTCTATGACCTGCTGGCCTCGGTTCCCGCCGATACCCTCAGCATCTATACCGACACCACGGCGGACCCGTCCGTCCAGGCCTATCTGTACAAGATCACGGCCACCGATACAGCCGGAGAGGAAACCCATATCGACCTATGCAGGGCCCATAAGACCATCCACCTGCTGGCCACAAAGAATCCCGAGACCAATGCCACGCAGCTGGACTGGGATCGCTACGTCGGGTTTGAATACGGCACCTACGAGATCTTCCGGAGCGATACTTCCTTTGATTTCACATCCATTCACACCATGGCGAGCAGCACCTCGACCTGGGCCGATGCCAATCCGGGTGGGGGACTGAAATATTACCGGATCGCCGCCATCAAACTCACTCCCTGCATCCCTACGGGAAACGAGAAGGCCGGGACGAGCCCCTACTACCATTCCCTTTCGAACATGGACGACAATAAAAAGCTGATTACCCGGGGCACGGATGAATCCTTGCACCCGCAGATCACCATCTATCCTAATCCTGTCTCGGAAAGGGCCATCGTTCAATTCTATAATCCCGGGAATGAGCCGTTCCGGATGGTACTGGTGGATATGTCTGGAAGGATTCTCATGCGCGCAGACGACATTTCAACCGACCGGTTTGAAATTACACGTGACGGGATTCCCCCGGGATTATACCTGATGGAATTACTTGGTCCCCGGGTCTATAGGTCCCGGATCCTGATGGAGTGATTTGAACGATAACGCACCGTACGTAATATTATCCTCAGATGTCAACCCGGATCATAACTTCCATGCTGCTCTGCCTGCTCTGATGCTGCTGATAACCTCGTCCGCATTCGACCGCAGCGAAACGGTCGGGTTCCTGTGTGCGGGGGACCGGTAATCCGGAAAGTGGAGCGTGGGCGATCGAACCTCGGGCGGAATTTGACATTTTATCTGAATTAGCCTAAATTCAAACCTAAAACCCCCGGTCATGAAAAGATTTTTAGGTTTTTTCGCCCTTGCTATCCTCTACCCATCCCTATCCGCACAAGTTGTTGACTCCATTATCGATATCAGGGACGACCGGGTATATAATATCGTTAAGATCGGCGCCCAGTGGTGGATGCAGGAAAACCTCGATGCGGGAACATATGTTCCTGTAGGTACTAATCAGAGCGATGACGGCATAATTCAAAAGTATTGTTACGACGATAACGTATTAAACTGCGACACTTTCGGTGGTTTTTATCTTTGGAAAGAAGCTATGCAGCATACTCAATCGGACGAAGGGAATCCGGGAATAACCAGGGGAGTATGCCCGGCAGGCTGGCATCTGCCCACGGATGATGAATGGATGGAAATGGAGATGCATCTTGGTATGAGCATTGAAGAAGCAAATAAGTATAGTGCCTGGAGGGGCACGGACGAGGGAGGCAAGTTAAAGTCCACCGGTACGGATTTCTGGTCAGAACCCAATACAGGTGCTACCAATATAAGCGGTTTCACTGCACTTCCTGTAGGATCAGGAGGTAGTAGTTTCTTTTCAGGGAAGGGAATTGTTTGTCGTTTTTGGACGGCAACGGCAATCAGCAGTGATTGGATTTCGTGGAGAGAGCTGGCTTATAACGAATCACGAATCTATCGATACGACGTTGGGTTAAGCAATAGCACTTCGGTTCGCTGTATTAGGGATTCCATTTCATATGGTTATCTTACTGTTACAGATAAAAATCTAAATCCTGTTCGGGATCTGAATATGAACCTTGAAAAAACAAGTGATATCGTGTTAATCATAAACATTAGTGCACGTGATGATGTTATAATTTCATCCATTTTTATAAATTCCTCATCGTTTATCCTAAATAAATCCTCTGCCCTGCTTTCGCCAGGGGACAGCATACACCTGACCGTTGTTTTCGAACCTCTACAGAAGGGAGTCCAATACCCTGATACCATCCACATTGAAAGCGACGACCCGTTTATGCCGCTGATTACCATCCCACTTATGGGTTACATTCCTGATACTGATACCATTATTGATATCCGCGACGGACAAAGCTACGGGGTGGTGAGGATAGGTTCCCAGTGGTGGATGCAGGAAAACATGAACATCGGAACACGAATCGAAACGGACCCGACGAGCATAAGCAACGACATCATCGAAAAGTACTGCCACAGCAACGATGAGGGTAAGTGTGATGTTTACGGGGGACTCTATTCCTGGTTCGAGGCAATGGACTATTACCCGCCAGAGGACGACGAGACCGGAACGGTTCAGGGCATCTGTCCCCCGGGATGGCGCATTCCCACCAAAACGGAATGGGAAGAAATGAGGGATTACCTCGGCGGCTTCGAAGTTGCCGGGGGCAAGCTGAAAGCAACCGGGACGGATTACTGGGGCGATCCGAATACGGGAGCAACAAACGAAAGCGGATTTACCGGCCTTCCCGGGGGAAGGCGTTCAAGCGGCGGTACTTTCTCAAGTGAGGATCTCTCTTCTTTCATGTGGACCGCTACCCAGTATGATCCCTCAAAATACCGGTACTTCAGCCTGACCTGGAACAAGGCATGGGTTACCACCGGTTCCGATACATGGTCCAACGCGCATTCGGTCCGATGCCTTTGCGATACGAACCGGTTCAGCCTTCTCGCGATAACCGACCCTGGCTTTAAAACAATTACCGATATCAATCTGACGGGCATCCATCCCAGGGATACCATTATCCTGGTCAATTCGGGCAAAGGCAACATATTAAGCCTCACATCCATTTCAACGTATGGATCGGCATTCAGCCTCGACAAATCATCGGCTGTCCTGTGGCCGGGAGACAGCACAGAACTGGCCATCCACTTCATTCCCACCGGGATCGGCCACTATACGGACAGCATCCGCATCGAAAGCGACGATCCCTACCGCCCGCTGATCCATATTCCACTCAGCGCCTGGACACATAATGTCGACAGCATTACCGACCTGCGCGACGGGATAACCTACCGGATCGTCAAGATTGCGGATGAATGGTGGATGCAGGAGAACCTGGATATTGGCACCATAATCGGCCAGGATGAAGACGGAACGGATAACGATACCATCGAGAAGAAATGCTTCGGCGATAACCCTGTTAACTGCGAGGTTTACGGAGGACTCTACCAGTGGGATGAGATGATGGATTACAGCCTGCCGGATTACGGTGTCATTGGGACGACCCGGGGAATTTGTCCCCTGGGATGGCACATTCCCACCAACCAGGAATACACTGCCCTGGTGGATTCGATGGGGGGAATCCATGTGGGAGGCAAACTGAAAGAAATATTGGATTTCCACTGGAAACTCCCGAATTCAGGAGCAACAAACGAGTCCGGATTCTCCGCCCTCCCAGGCGGGATTCATGAATATTCCGGCCAGTATCTTTACCAGGGAGTGCAGGCACACTTCTGGTCTGCATACGCATGGCGCAATTTCGAACTCTTTCACGACGGCGAATATACCTTGAGTAGTTCACGCGATAAAATGGATGCCGTTTCCGTAAGATGCAAGCGGGATCCGGGACCTAT
Organism: uncultured Bacteroides sp.; assembly: GCA_964575235.1. Lineage (GTDB taxonomy): Bacteria > Bacteroidota > Bacteroidia > Bacteroidales > SM23-62 > SM23-62. The sequence goes on along the minus strand of CAZNQG010000026.1, from coordinate 8,067 downwards.
GTCGTACCTGTCCCTCCGGGATCCGGACCTTGAACCCGTTGACGAATTGGTATACTACCACCCCAAAACCGTCGATACAATCGTTCTGGTTCATTCCGGGGCCGGGGAATCCCTGAACATTTCATCCATCAGTACCGCCGGACCAGCCTTCAGCGCCAGTAAATCAGCCGCAACGATCCCTCCAGGCGACAGCACAATGCTGCTGGTAACATTCAATCCCCCCGATACGGCCATCTATTACGATACGCTTACCATTCTGAGCGACGATCCCTATATCCCGTCAATGACCATACCGCTCCTCGGCACCTTTCCGCCGGAGATCGTCTGGAAGGAAATCAACAATATCTCCTGCAAAGGTTTCAACAACGGATCGGTCCGCATTGCCCCTGTACTTGGAATCCCTCCCTATTCTATCAACTGGTTCGGAGGTACCATGTACCAGGATTCCACGTTCACCGGCATGGTCCCGGATTATGTTTACTGGGTTGATATCACAGACAGCCGGGGCTGGAAGGCCAGCGATACCATTGTCCTTAGCGAACCGGACACACTTCTCACCGATGCATTTTACTCAGACACGATATGCCTGAACAGTGCGCATGGTTTCATCCATTGTACACCTTCCGGGGGCATTCAGCCTTACCGGTATGCATGGTCAACCGGTGACTCACTGGCATCCCTTACCGGACTGGAAGCAGGCGATTACAAACTTGTGGTCACCGATGACAACGGCTGCACGGATACCTCAGGGTACACCATTGAAAGTGCTCTGCCTTTCGGGGAAGAAGAAATCTGTATCGTTACGGTAGACCTGTTAACTGGCAGAAACCTTATCGTGTGGGAACCAACGGCTGACCGTGGCATCGCTTATTACAATATATACCGTGAGGCTGAACGGATCGGGGTGGTCCCGTTCGGCAACCTGAGTATATTCATTGACACGATAGCCGACCCGGAAACCAGGCCATTCGTCTATTATCTTTCGATAACCGATACCTGCGGGAACGAATCTGCAAAAAGTTATTATCACAAACCCCTGTTCCTCCAGTACGTCAGTTCGATCGATGGTGTGAACCTTCGCTGGAGCCATTACGAAACGGGGGCAGGGGAGGTGAATTTTACCTCTTACGATATTTACCGAGGATCCGATTCGCTAAGTCTTTCACCATTCGCTTCGGGCATCCCCACGATTGTGGATGTATATACGGACAAGGATTCCGAAGCACTTACAAGACAATTTTTTTACCGGGTTGCCGGAATCCTTGCCGAACCCTGTATACCGACGGGCAATGGGAAAGCCGGTACGATTCCCGTTAACCATTCCCTTTCGAACATGGACGACAACAAATTATTAAATACTGGGACCTTGGAAGGATCCGGTTACTCTGCAATCAGTATCCGTCCGAATCCTTTTTCGGGATCGGCATGGATCTTTTTCCCCAACCGGGAAGGCAGTGATTACACCCTGGAGATCTATAGCATTCAGGGAAAACTGGTCCGAAAGATCGGGGGGATCACCTCTGGCAGCGTCATAATCCACCGAGAAAACCTGGAGGCTGGCCTATACATGGTCAGGTTCTGCGGTCCGAGGAACTACACCGCCAAGCTTGCCATTGAATAGATTTATACGATCGCGGTTTTCTGGTTTCCCTGCAACAGGGCGAAATAAAACCTGCCGAATGAGCGGCAATTCTTACCTGAAACTGATATATCGCGCATTATACAATATTTTTAACTATCTTGCCAGTAGTTCGGAATGATTTAAATAAGCTATGAAACGCTTTGCTTTTATCCTGTTCATTGGCCTGGCACTAGCTGCCTGCAAGCGAGATAAGGGTCCCGAGACCGGGGACCTTTTGATCACTGTCGAGTACGATGGGTACGGGGAAGAAAACGTGGAAGTTTGGTTGTACGATTCGTACTACGCATTCGATCATTTCGAGTACCTGGATTACCAGCTCAGCGACGAGAACGGTGAGGTTTTCTGGGGGGATCTTGTTCCGGGATGGTATTACATCGAGGCGGAAATCACGAAACCGGTAAGTTTTTACCTCTATGCCTCTGACTCGATTGAAGTGGTTGCCAACATGCAAAAAAACAAGCGCCTGATCCTCTCACCTCCCATATAATTTTTTCCGATAATTTCTTTTTATCTACCCTGAATTTACTGGTATTTCAGGGGAATTCATGCCACTGTATTTCACCATTCTGTTGAGCTTTTTAAAACACTCATCAAAAAAAATTGGACTTTCATTGATTAGAAGTTAACTTGTTATGTTAATACCTGAAAAATATTAGTATTTTCAGATTTTTAATTCCTTTTTTGATTGAATCAGAATTATTTTTAACTTATTTACCCTTTCAATCCAGCTAAGAAGTAAAACCAAAAATAAACCAGTACCATGAGATCCTTTAACCCATCCATCCAGATTCTTTTCAGGAATGGCATCCTTGCAATGCTGTTCGCCGGGTTCGGCATATTGTCGCATGCACAGCCCAAGGACATGACAGGCACCTATACCATAAACGGTACAAGCAATTTCGGCGGGAAAACCTTTGCCACCTTCTCCGAGGCGGTCGACTCCCTTGTAAGCAGGGGGGTTGGGGGACCGGTTATCATTGATTTTATAAACAACACATATGAAGTACACAAGACTGTTAATGCCATACCGGGTTCATCCGCTGCCAACACGATCACATTTAAATCCCAGAGCGGGGATTCCACCGATGTGGCGTTGGCCTATTCCGGTTACTCAACCGTTGACAATAATTACATCGTCAAGCTTGTAGGATGCAGCTTCATTACCTTCCAGGAACTCACCTTCGATGCTACCGCCAATGCCAGCTCCGGGTATGGAAATGCCATCATTTTCAGGAACGATGTGGACAGCATCACCATCCGGAATTGTGCGTTCTTCGGTAAAGACGGCGGAGGATCATACGAGTACAAAGCCCTGATACATTCCCAGTATACCGATTATGCCCATGCTTCCCTTGTGAATGATTACAATACGATCGAAAACAACATCTTTCATAAAGGGGAAATGGCGGTTGTTTTCTATTCCTACAGCGGTTCATACCGCCATACCGGAAACGTGATACGGAATAACATCTGTGAAAACCAGGGGGAATATGCCGCCATTACGATCAAATCTGGTTCGACCGTAACGGTTGAAGGAAATTACATTACCAATAATCTGTATACAGCAGGCGGTATTGACATCAGAGATGTCGATGGAGCCAACCGGATAAGGGACAACCGGCTTGCCCTTATGAATCCCGCCTGGGGGATATATTTAGAAGGTTGCGAAGCCTCCGGTGCAACGGAAGCCGCCAAAGGACTGATTGCAAATAACTTTGTAAGTCTGAGTCCCGGGGGAAACAACAATCACGCCATACAGCTGAACGGCATGGAGAATTACCGGGTATATCATAACAGCGTAAACATCAGTTCCGGTTCCAAAACAGGCAGTTCTGCTTTCCGCCTGGAAGGCAGCGGCAGTGAAGGGATGGACATCCGGAATAATATTTTTGCCAATTTCGCCGGCGGGTACGCCTATTACGTCCGTTACAACAGTTCGGTTGCAACATCCGATTACAACGATTACTTCACGACGGGAAATTATCTCGCATTTTGGGACAACCAGATCACGCCTTCCCTTACAGATCTGCAGGACTATAACAACAAAGATGATTTTTCCCTTTCGGTAAATCCCATATTTACTTCGGATGAGGACCTGCATACAACCATATTCCATCTTGAAAGCAAGGGTGTGAATGATGCGAATATTAAAACCGCCGTGCCCAATGACATCGATGGTACTGCCTGGGACGGGGATCCGGATATGGGGGCAGATGAGTTTGATGGTGCAGGTACGGCCATGGCAGGAACGTATTATATCGGGGGTAGCAGTCCGCATTTTGCAACCATAAAAGAAGCCGTGGATTCTCTGAACAAAGTCGGGGTTTCGGATAACGTCTACTTCAAAATCCGGGACGATGATTCCCCCTACTCCGAGCAGTTCGAGATTCTTCCGGTTTCCGGTGCAGCTCCGGGCAAAAGGGTAAGTTTCATGCCGGATAACTCCGGTAATGTCGTAATTACTTACAATTCCACTTCCGATAACAATTACACGATACGGCTGGTCCGGGCTTCCTATGTTGATTTCAAGAACCTGACCATCAATGCGACCAACACCAGTAACTCCATTGCCCTTCACCTGACGGGAATGTCCTCGAACGACAGCATCACCGGTTGTACCATCAACAGTGTCGGAACGGCTTCCAACAATGCCGGCATATACAGCACCAACAGCCTCATAAACGGTTTGCACCTTCACAACAGTACACTTAAAGACGGCACCTACGGGATATACGTGAACGGCCCGGACAATGATGCATACTATCCAAAGGACATTACCATCACCGATTGCGATTTCGACGGACATTATTATGCCGGCATTTACTTGCGTGAATGCAACGCCCCGCTGGTAAAGAGCAACATCTTAACAAACGGTGTCAATCACTATAATTACTGGGGGATCTACCTGCATTACTGCATCAACGATTACAGGGTGCTGTACAACAAGATCCGGGTGAATACCGACGATGGTGGTATCCTGGCCTACTACTCCGACGGAACGTCTTCCTTCCGCGGAAAGATCATCAACAATACCATAATTGCCTCCGGAAGTGGCGGCAGTTCGATTTACGGAATTCAAACCAGCTATGCGGATTACGTTGACGTCTTCAGCAACACGGTACACATCGCCGAGGACAATACCAGCACAGGCAGCCGTGCCTACTATAACTACAACGGGGGCAACATCAAGGTTAAGAACAACAACCTGGTGAATTTCGGGCCGGGTACGGCGTATTACACCAATTCCACGACGGCCATCACCGAGAGTGATTACAACAACCTGTTTTCCGCGGGACTCTACCTGGCTTACTGGGGGGGCAACCAGGCACGCTTGTCCGATCTGCTGGCTGTCAATGAGGGAAAGGAAACCCATTCCTATAACATGGTCGCGTCCTTCCTGAACCTGACCGGACCGGATATCAACAGCCCTTTCCTGGATACTGCTGGAGTGGACCTGTCATCGGATCCGGACTCTCCCGTAACGGACGACTTCTACGGTACGGCAAGGGATGCCGCTCCTTCGATCGGGGCCTACGAATACACCGCCCCGGTGACACCCATAGCGGCGGGAACCTATTCCATCGGTCCGGGCGTTCCCTCGCCGGGCTATACCTCCATACTGAATGCCTTCACCGATGTGCAGAACCGGGGTATAACCGGACCGGTTATTTTTTCCGTGAATTCCGGTAATTATAACGAATACATCGGCAAGGTTTTCAAGATACCGGGATCCAGCGAGGTGAACACCATTACCCTTACCTCTGCTACCGGTGATCCGGAAGATGTGAAAATCTTCTATGCCACCGATAACGGAAATTACCAGAATATTTTCGATTTCATTGGTGCGGACCATATTAACATAAGCAACCTTACCATCACCTCGACCGGGGTTTCCTACGGACGACCGCTGCATTTCTCAGGGACCTTTGAAGACATCACCATCGCTGATAATCTCCTGGCTTCCGCCAACACAGGTTATTCCGTCGTCTATATCGAAGGGACCAACGACGATATTTCAATTGTGAACAATAACATAACCAAGGGATCTTACGGAATTTATTTCTATGGCAATTCAACGGTTGACCTTCACTCCAAAAACAGCCTTATTGCCGGCAATTATGTTTCGGGATCTGACGATGAGGGGATCCGGCTCAGGTACCAATTTGAACCCCGGGTCATTGCCAATACCGTGGTAAATGAGCTGTACGGTTATTTTGTCGGTTTGAGCATCCAGGATTGCCGTGAGGAAATGCTGATAACCGGGAACCGCATCTTCAGCAAAAGGGACGAAACCGGGATCTACCTGTATAATTGCGATGCGACCACTCCCACTTTCCATGGACTGGTCTCCAACAATATGATCCATATAGGAGGGACCTATATAGCTCACGGGATCGAGTTGAACAATTGCACGGGTACCCGTGTATACAATAACAGCATTTACCTTACCAGTACCTATTCCACGGTCAGTTATACCCGGGGGATCTACACCCAGTCGAACAATGCCGAACTTGAGATCGTGAACAACAGCGTATTCAATGCAGGCAAGGGATACGCTTACTACGTGGATGACGACCAGGATATCCTGACCTCTGATTACAACAACTTCTACTCCGCCTCTACGGATGTTTTTTCTTACTGGGAAGGAACGGCCTATACCAGCCTGGCTGCCATGAAGACCGCCAGCGGGAAGGATTTGAATTCGGTTGAACTGGACCCGAGGTACGTCTCCACGACCGACCTGAGAAGCGGACAATCCGGACTGCACAAGAAAGCCACACCGCTTGCGGATGTCCCGGTGGATATTGACAGCATTCCAAGGGATGCGGTAACTCCCGATATCGGGGCGGTGGAATTCTCCTGTGTTACGCCTGCTTTCGACATGCTGGTTTCTGCCAGTTGCCTGGGCGATTCCAGCATCATCATCGACAATTCCGACAGCATCGCTCCGGGTTCAACCGTGGGCTATAACTTCAGCGGGGGGGCTTCTCCGGAAGTATGGGCCGGCGGTGCAGGAGATACGGTCAGCTGGTATTTTGCCACGGCCGCGGATCATCCCGTGAAGTATTTCGTCTACCAGATTGCTGGATGCAGTGACGAGTATGCATTTAACGCGAAGGTCCTGGCATCTCCGGAACTGGAAATTACCACCCAGGGAGCCTATTGCGGTGCGGACGACGGGTGGGCATCCGTGCGTGTGACCAGCGGAGAAGGTCCCTATAAATATTTCTGGTCCAACGGTTCCACGGACACCATCGCCGAGGATCTTCCCCTGGGTACCATCACGGTTGCCGTCAGCGATGCCAACGGATGTTCAACTACGAAAGATACCGTCATCCTGGAAGCCATACAGGTCACCGTGACCCAGCTGAAACCTTCCACCTGCGGCATTGCGGACGGAGCGGCAGTGGTATCGGCTACGGGTGGAGCCTCCCCTTACGAATATGTCTGGTCAAACGGTGAAACGACGGATACCAACAAGATCATGACGGCGGGATTGCATTATGTGAACGTAATCGATGCTAACGGCTGTTATGCACAGGGATCCATAAACCTGGCCAACGACGGCAGCGGTCCCCAGATCAGCCTCAACAGTATTACTTCCAACGACTGTTACGGGGACCGGGACGGGGCGATCGATATCAGCGTTTCAGGAGGATCGGGACCCTATAGCATACAATGGTCGAACGGCGCCACCACCCAGGATATCGACAGCCTGGCAGCCGGCATATACAACGTGGTGGCCGAAGATACGGACGGCTGCCTCGGTGCCGCCAGCTTCCAGGTAACCCAGCCGCCAGCCATTACAGTCTCTTCCGTCGTGGAAGATGCCACCTGTGCCGGGGCGGACGGGAGCGCCGTTGCAGTGGTCAGCGGTGGGACCAAGCCTTACATCTACAAATGGTCCACCGGCGGCATTTACCAGATCGCGGAGGGACTGGCTGCCGGTGTATATTCCGTGACGGTAACCGACGCGAAAGGCTGTGAAATGGTTCAGCCCGTCCTGGTCAACAACGTGGGGGGCCCCGTAGTTACCATCACGGACGTCCAGGGAACCGGTTGTACCGTTACCAATAACGGATCCATCAGCATCAGCGTAACCGGCGGTGTGCCCGACTACAATTACCTGTGGTCACCCGGGGGACAAACAACCCAGAACATAAGCGGTCTGACGCCCGGCTCCTACCAGGTAAGGGTCACGGATTTCAATAGCTGCGTCGGTGTTAACAGTGCGGTTATCAAGCAGGAACCGCCCGATGTCAACCCGATCTGCCTGGTCACGGTGGATACGGCAACCAACGTGAACATGGTGGTCTGGGAAAAGCAGAACACTACGGATGTCTCCCATTACAACATTTACCGGGAAAGCAACGTCAAGGGAGAGTATCAGCTTATCGGCAGCAGGGATGTGGACAGCCTGAGCA
>CAZNQG010000025.1:0-35605 GCA_964575235.1 uncultured Bacteroides sp. | reverse complement strand
GGACATGACGTTCCCCACGGCGGGGTTTTTCTTGAGCTCTGTTTCATAGCGGTCGATTTCCCGCATCACTTCGGGATCCAGGATATCCCCTTCGACCAGAATGGATATGTTCTGTGACCCGCCGAATGTTTCGTCGATGATTTTCGAACTGATGCGGACCGGATGTTTTTTCGGAAAAAAGTTCTCCAGGTTTGTATCCACCTTCAGCATGAAGATACCGACTGCCGATATCAGGCCGATGACCAGGGCGCCTGCAACGATTCTGCGAGGATGGGCCGAGACGGTGTTCCCGAAGGAGCGAAGGACCCGGTCGATGAGGTGCCTTCCCGAAGGATCGCTGGAAAGCACCGGCCTGGATTTTCCCAGGATGCTGAGTGCGGCGGGTATGAATACCAGGCTGAGCAACAGGGCGAAACCGATCCCGGCGGCGGCTACCAGTCCCAGTTGCCTGGCAGGCACCATCTTATGCGAGAGCAGGCATAGCAGGCCGGCGATGGTGGTAATCCCGGTGAACAGGATGGGATTCCTCAGGCTGGTGTATACTCCCTTGGCCATGGAGTTTATGCTTGCACCGTTCCCTCGGGTATTGTATTCCTGGTACTTTGCCATCAGATGGATGCCGTAATCGTTTGCTATGGCGATCATCATGATGGGAAGCAGGAGGGTAATGATCGATATCTGCCACCCCAGGAGGGGCATCAGCCCCATGGCAAAAAGGATGGACAGGATTACCACTACAAAAGGTAGCAATACGCCCCGTATCTCCCGGAAGAAGAAGTACAGCATGACCAGCATGACTCCCAGTCCAATGATCATAAGGAGCTTGAACTCCTTGACCATTTCCCTGGCAATTTGGGACTTGATGTATGGCAGTCCGCCGATATATGTTCGTTCCGGACCCGGATTGGAATCCAGCACTCCCTCAATGGCATTTACGATCTGGCCGTCTACCATGCCGGGTTCAACGGTGGCAATGATGCAGGTGAACCTGAAATCCCTGGAAATCAGCACTCCGTAGACCATATTGTTCCGGCGGATTTCCTCCCTGATTCTCTCCCTGTCCCCCTCGGTTTTCGGTATTCTCCGTACGGTCGGGTCCACGATTATGAAACCCACCTGTCCGGGTCCCTCCCCAGCCGTCCCTTTTATGTTCTTGGAATCGAAAATGGATAGGGTTTCGTTAATCCCGTTCAGTTCCTTCAGTTGTTTGTTCACTTTTTTAACCCTGGTGAGGGTTTCCTTGCGTAGGATGTCATCCGCCTCAAACAGGACCAGTACCATTTCATCGGCCCCGAAGATCTCCTCGATCTTTGCGGTATTGATACGGGAGGGCATTTTCTCATATACATAGCTCTCCATGTCGGGATTGATCTTCGCGCGGAAAATCTGCAATCCGAAAAAAACCGAAACCAGTATGGATGCCGAAACGATCCACCAGCGGTAACGCACGATAAAGCTTCCTGTTCTCATATCTGAAATCTGAAAATCTCCTGTACTCGCAGTGTCTACAATACTTTTATCTGATGGTGCCGGGCACTGCCCGGTTAAAAACTGTATCTCATTTCCATGAACCCGTTGTTGAAAACCGGAGCGATGAGCTGGTAAAGCGTGTTATCGGGTCCCTCAAAATACTGTCCCCCCATGCTCAGTTTCAGGTTGTCCGTCGCCTGCCACGTAAGCCTGGGCACCAGGCTCCACTCCCCGGTGCTGAAATTGTAAAGCCCGAAAACCTCAAGTTCGCTCACACCGTGGAACATCCTGAGCGCCGGCCTGAGGGCTGCCGTATGGGATATTTCCTGGGTCTGGCCGAATACGATCCGGTTGAAGGATGCAAGCTGCTGGTCCATGGCAGGGCCGATGAGGGCCCAAATCTGCGGATCCTGCAATACCCGCGGGTCCACGTCCGGAATGGTTCCCACCATTGGCATCATGCTGAAATCAAACACAGCCTGGCCCATGTATACGGCCATCAGGCTGAAATTTCCGAATGATCGGTCTACTTCCAGCACATACCGAAGATCCGTCTGCGGGATAAATATTTCGTCCCTGTCCTCCGCTGCAGGCAACCGGAAGGCAGCTTCCCCCCGGACTCCAAAAGATCCCATTCCGAAAGAAAAATCGAGTCCGAGGGTCTGCTGCCTGAATGCCCTTGCATACATTTCAAGGTTGAAGTTCTCACCGGGTTCCTGGGGAATTTCCCCGGGCTGTATACCGGGCATTGGATCATAGCCGCTGAACCATGACAATGATCCGTCAAACCGATTGAAGAGCAAGTCTATTTTGGCTGCAAAAGAGCCGTTCTTCAATGCGGCATCCGGAAAGCGGCTTTGCGTAAATCCGACATAATCCGGCATTTCAAACAGGTCAAACCGGTATACCGAATACCGGTACACGGGAACCCATATGGCTTCAAGCCGGAGGCTGGGGGTGATGCTGTACCGTCCCCTGAAAAGGAAATTCCCGAGCCGCATGTCGTCGGGTTCGGGCGAACGTACGAAATAATCCTGCGGTGTCAGATTGTTTGTTGGATTGAAGGCATCCGCCCTTCCCCAGGCAACGATGGCCTGTCCCGCACGCAGCTCGAACCTGCCCAGGTAAAGGTCGGCATAGGCTTCCCGCAGGGTAAGACGGTTGATCCATTCACCGTATTCGAATCCGTTCCTGAACCTCAGCTCGGAGTTCAGCCTTGCGCGGGTTCCCGCCCGGGCACCTATCTTCAGGCTTGCTTCGCCGTATGCGCTCCGTATTTCAGGGGTTGAAGGCAGGTTGTATTCCCCCATGTACATGGCTGCCCTGCCGTATCCGTTCAATCGGAAAGGAAGCCTGCTGTCCTCATCCACCAAAGACGCATCCTCGAATAATCCCTGAGAAAAAACCCCGGCAGGGATCAACAGGACCATGCATATTCCCGTCAGAACAAATCTCATCGGTGCCAAATTCATTTTTTAATCAATGATAAAATGCGACCTTCCTTCAGCGGTGGTTAGCGAACACTTCCGTCAGGGGTGTGGTGCAATAATACATAAAGGGGAAGGCAAAACCGTCCGGACCGCTAAGACCGGAAGGCGTATCTGTCCGGACTTAGCGGATGATACGGCTAAACCGCTGTAAATGGGTGGGATCCCGTTTTGTGGGCCCGCACATGATAAACAACATGTTTCAGTCCCCCGCCCCGGCTCCGGGCCCCTCCCGGTAGTAAGCTTCCCTGAATTCGCTGGGGGTCATACCCGTTGAATTCTTGAAGATGCTGTTGAATGTGGATTTTGAATTGAATCCGGCTTCGTATGCGACGGCCGTCAGGGTGTACTTTGAATATTCTTCGCTGACCAGGTGCTTTTTAACTTCCCGGACCCGGTATTCGTTTATGAAGGTATAGAAATTCTTCCCCAGCATTCCGTTGATGACCTGCGTAAGGTAGTGCCTGGGAATGTCCAGCTCGGATGATATATCCTGAATGGAAAGGTCCACGTCCAGGTAAGGTTTCTGCGCTTCCATGTATTGCAGGAGCTTCTCGATGTATTTTTTCGCATCCGCATCCTTCAGCCCCGAACGTTCGTATTTAGGTTCGGGTTCCGGGATGCTGTGCCTGGCCTTTTTAAGACTGCGGTGTTCGCTGAGGATCTCATTAAAAATACCGGGTTGCTTGAAACCGTAAAAGCTGAAGGCAAAGGCAAAAAAGGTGAGTCCGAAATAGGATGGCAGGGTCGGGTCATAGGTCGGGTCTTTGGCAAAAATGATATACACTCCCAGGATGAACACGGCAACATAGGTCAGGTAGAAGCTGATCGAGATAACCAGCAGCCAGCTTAGGGTTATTTTTCCCGAGGTGTAGCTCACCAGGTTCTGTATGTTCCGCTGGTGGCGATTGATCAGGATGAAGGCGATCGTGCTGTAGGTGGAGATGGAAATGAAAAAAGACAGGCCGTAGATCAGCCTGAAGGAAAGAAAGGGATCCGTGTTCCAGAAATCATCCAGTCTCATCACTGGCCGTCCGCGGAATACGATGGCCGTGGTAAATACGGCCAGGAAGGGAATGAAGTGCAGGATGTGCTGCCAGCGGAATTTCAGGTGCTCGATGGTCTGGAACTTGATGTAAAGGTAAAGCAGGGGACCGTAGGTGAACGGGATGAAAACAAAATCGTAGAGAGGGATCACGCTGGTGTTCACGATGGCAAATCCCATTTCGACAGCGATAAGCAAAAGCCAGGCAGCAAGGATCCGGTCGGCGACGGAAGGATTCCGTTTGGTAGCTATCATCAGGCCCGCGAAAAAGGACTGCGACAATCCTATATACAGTATTTCATTCATATTTTAACAAATTTAAGAAGGATTTTATACATAAACGGGGTTGACACTTTGGAAATATTTCTTATTATTGAATCATGATCTGAGTCTGCTCGATGAAGAAAAAAGTCATCAAGGATTATAAGAACCTTCCGGAAGAGATCCGGGAGGCACTTAAAGAAAAATACCCACAGGGCTTTGTACACAACATCATTACATTTTTCAACAAGGACAAGCAGCTTATATCAGCCCTACCTTACGAGACCGATGAGATCAGCTATCTGATCAAGATGCCCTCCACATTGCACCTGAGCGATGAAGAAGAGGAAACCGAAGAAAACCTCGATGCACTCCCGGAAGGGGAAGACCTGGAGGATCTGGACGAGGAAAAATACCTGATCCAGGAAGAAGAAGAGGAAGAGTCGGATTAGCTGAGGTTTTCGTATCTCCCTTAAATTTCATATTTTCATTTTCTGAATCCCGGCCGTGAGTCCCGGGTTACATGATGTTTATTCCAAATCTAAAATGAAACGGCTGCTGATTTTCCTGGTCCCGGTCCTGATGAACCTGTTCCACCCGGATGCCCGGGCCCAGGAACCGGTCTCGGCGGATACGGCCGAAGTGACCATACGGGCAATCCCGGTAACGGAGATCATCATACGGGCCACCCATGTCAATACCTACCTGCGGGAGCAAAGGACCCATCTGCTGACCGAACCCCAGAAACGCAGCCTTACATCCCGGACCGACACCCTGCTGTTCCGTCTGGCTCTGCTGCGCGAGGACCCTCGCATTCATAAAACGGGACAACTCAACCTGCGAAGCCTGGAGAACCTTGAATCGGAATGGTCCGTTTTGAAAAGCCTGCTTGATGACGAGCAGCAAGAACTGAACAAACTCCTACAGGAAAAAGAAAAGCAGCGTTCGGAAATCGCCCAGCTCCGCTCGGTCTGGGAACTCACTTCCGAGACCTTTGACAAGGAATCGGCTGCCGAACTCGTGGTTGAACAGATTGAGGCAACCCTCCGGGACATCCGTGAAACACAATCCCTGTTTGGAATGGATTCCAGGTACATTCAAGAGATACTGGTGGAGGTCTCCTCCGGACTGATCTTTGCCAACCAGGTGATCGAGGATGTCCTGGCGGCAAAGCAGGAAGTCACCCGGAACCTGCTCAGCATTACCAGTCCCCCCATCTGGAAGGAATTCCAGGGTAAGAAGGACACCACCATCGTCCTGCACGAACAGCGCTCCGTGGTCGAGGATTCTCTCCTCGGGCTGAGTGATTTTTATACACAGTACAAATCCAGGCTCTGGGTGCACTTGATACTGACCCTGATCATCATATTCATGGTGTTCGTCATCTTCCGGAATCTCAGGCATACCTTACCCGAGAAAGACACCCCGGAAATACAGTCGGTACGGAACATCACCAGGCGCCCCCTGGCATCCGGCTGGATGATCTCGGTTATTCTTTGCTTTATCCTTTATGGTTCCCACCTGCCGGATATCATCATACTGATTGTATCCCTCCTGCTTTTCCCGCCCATGATCGTCATCCTCAGGGCCGTGATCCTGGGAGATGCCCGCAAGTATATGTACCTCCCGCTGGCAGCCATCATTCTGGTGGAAATAAACCGCATCGGGTACTTGGAAACCCTGATGAGCAGGCTTTGGCTCATGGCAATCATCCTGTTCAGCATGCTCATACTGGGCCTGATATTCGGAAGAAAATCCCAGCGTGAAGTTATTACCCGAAGCCGGTTTGGCAGGGCTCTGATCATCATCAGCTTTGTCGCCTTTGCCCTGCTGTGCATTGCCTTTTTTGCAAACATTGCCGGAGCAATCACCCTGTCCGAGTTCCTGGCCTATTCCGTTATTGAATCCGCTGTCATCACCCTATTCCTGTACGCTTTCGTGGTCATCCTTCACAGTATCATTACCACCGTAGTCCACAGCACCTATCTCAAGAAATCAAGCATACTGAGCCAGTACCGGGACCTGATCTATAAACGGCTCAAGGGACTTGTAAACCTGGTTGCCGTCTACTTCCTGATCAATTTCATTTTAAAGATCTTCGATGTATGGGAACCGGTATCCAGCGGGGTAAAATCGGTTTTTACCTACGACATTAAGGTGGGCAGCATGGCATTTTCGCTGTGGGACCTGACCCTGTTCTTCCTGATCCTCTGGTTGACGCTTTTTATCAGCCGTACGGTCCGGACTTTCTTCGAGACGGAAGAAGCCCTGCGCGACCGCATGCGCAAGGGTGCACCCGGGGCCGTATCCCTGCTGCTCAGGATCACCATCATCACCGTCGGCTTTATGCTGGCCATTGCAGCAGCCGGGGTACAGATGGATAAACTCGCCATCCTGCTGGGTGCCCTCGGCGTGGGTATCGGTTTTGGCCTCCAGAACATCTTCAACAACCTGGTGTCCGGGATCATCCTGGCCTTCGAAAGGCCCATAAAGGAGGGGGACATCATTGAAGTCGGAGCCGTTCTCGGCATCGTCAAGGAAATAGGCCTGCGTTCCAGCGTGGTTCGGACCTACGACGGATCGGAGGTGATCGTTCCCAACGGCAATCTGATCTCCAACGAGCTGATCAACTGGACCCGCACCGACCTGAGAAGGCGGGGGGAGGTGCTGGTAGGCGTGGCATACGGAACGGATCCCCAGCGGGTGATCGACCTGCTTCTGGAAACCTGCAAGTCTTTCGACCAGGTGCTGAATGAACCGGAACCGCTTGCGCTTTTTGTGGGATTCGGGGACAGCTCACTGAATTTCAGGCTCCTGTTCTGGATAGCCGATGCGGATCACAGGTTTAAAATCCAAAGCCATGTTGCGGTCCTGGTAAACAAAGCCCTCGCGGAAGCCGGCATCCAGATACCCTTTCCGCAGCATGACCTTCATATCCGGTCGGTCGACCAGAAGATCGTGGACCGGATCCGGGCCCAGGATGAAATTGCCCGTAACCAGGAAGGCAATCCCGAGGCGGAATAAATATTTCAGGTTCCCCGTCAGCTTCTTCCTTCCCTAAAAGTGTTGTACGGCATTTGACTCGTGAGACTCTTTTCCGTAATTTATCACCTTAGACCGATTGGCCCGAATTGAATACAAGACCCGTAGCGGGAGGATTTCCCGCTGCAGAATTCAATCATATGGACTTTAAAACTTTTCATTTTGAAAGGCAAAATGGGACCGGGATTCTTATGCTTAACCGGCCCGAGGTCCTGAATGCACTGAACAAGCAGTTTTTTTCGGACCTGAACCATCTCCTGGATGAACTGGCCAGGGACCCGGTAGTGCTTATCCTGACCGGGAGCGGCAAGGGATTTGCCGCCGGAGCCGACATTTCGGAAATGGCCGATATGTCACCCGAAGAGGCGCTGAAGCTTTCTCGCGGTGGACAGGAAACCTTCCGGAAACTGGAAGAGTACGCCTATCCTGTCATTGCTGCGGTGAACGGGTATGCGCTCGGCGGGGGATGCGAGTTATGCATGGCCTGCGACATCCGCATCGCCAGCAACCTGGCGAAATTCGGGCACCCCGAGGTAAAGCTGGGACTCATACCGGGTTACGGGGGCACCCACAAACTGGCAAAACACATCGGACTGGGAAATGCTCTTTACCTGCTTATCACAGCCGAAACCATCGATGCCCAAACCGCCCTGCGGATGGGCCTGGTCCAGGAGATTACCGAACCCGAAGCCTTGCTTGACCGTGCCAGGGAACTGGCGGATGCAATCTGCAACGTCGGACCGGAATCCCTCAAAACCGTTAAGTCGGTGAGTCGGGCCTCCGTGAAGCTGGGCTATGACAAGGGACTTGAACTTGAATCCGGGCATTTCATGCAGATGTTCGGCGGACAGGGAAAAGAGGGAATGAAGGCATTTCTGGAGAAGCGGAAACCCGACTGGAATGCACCCAAAACCGATTGACCCATGGAATATAAGGACAGATTCAGAAAGGTATGTGTACTTGGAGCGGGGGGGAAAATGGGCAGCGGCATCCTCCTGCTTACCGCCATGGAAATGTTCCGGCTTTCACAGGAAAATCCCGGGGCATCCTTCCATCTGAATGCGATCGATATATCGGAAGAAAGCCTGCGAGGAGTCATGGGCTACCTTCGGTCCCAGCTCCGCAGGGCAGCAGAAAAACAGATCGTCCGCCTGAGGGAGGTCTACAGGGACGAAACGGACCTCATCGAGAATGCGGAGATCATCGAGCGGTACATCATGGATGTGATGCTGCAGGTGAGAACGGGAACATCCCTGGAAATGGCGAGGGACTCCAGCCTGGTGTTCGAAGCCGTAAGCGAGGACCCGGAACTGAAAATCCGGCTCTATCGTGGAATCGAAGGCCCGGAAGGGTCCGATGCCTGGTACCTGACCAATACCAGCTCCATTCCGATAGGCAGGCTGGAAGAGGAAGCGGGACTCGGGGGACGCATCATCGGTTTCCACTTTTACAATCCCCCTGCGGTACAAAAACTCGTCGAACTCATTACCGCCGGGAGCACCCTTCCCGGATTGAAAGCCTTTGCCCTGGAATATGCCGCTGCCCTGCGGAAAACCGTGGTTCCCTCCAACGATGTTGCCGGATTCATAGGCAACGGGCACTTCATGCGGGATATCCTTTACGGAGCCTCCGAAGTGGAACGGCTTGAAAAGCAGTACACCCTGCCCGGTGCCGTCTGGATGATCAACCGGGTGAGCCGGGATTTCCTGATCCGGCCCATGGGGATCTTCCAGCTTACCGATTACGTGGGACTGGATGTTTGCCAGTACATCATGAAGGTGATGAATCCTTACATGAAGGATGAGGACATTCGCTGCGGACTGATCGACCGCCTGCTGGAACAGGGGGTGCGCGGGGGACAGAACCCGGATGGTTCGCAGAAGAACGGCTTCTTTTCATACGAGAAAGGGAAAATTACCGGGGCGTGGGATCCCGCGGCAAAGAAATACCTCCCGGCGGAAGCCATGGAGGCAAAGGCCGGGGCTGCCCTGGGCGGCCTGCCGGGGGGATACGTACCCTGGAAGGACCTGGTCCGGGACGCGGGGAAGAACATGAAGCTGGATGCATATTTCAACAACCTCACCGGTTCCGGAACGCTTGGTGCGAAGCTGGCCATGGCTTACGGCAGGAATTCACGCGCCATCGCCGAGAAGCTGGTCGCACTGAAGGTGGCCGCTTCGACAGACGACGTCAATACGGTGCTGCTAACCGGGTTTTTCCACGCATACGGTCCCGTCAACAAGTACTTTAACGATTAACCATCCAAGACCATGAGGCGAAAAATATATATGGCTGCCGGTTACAACACCGTATCCCTGGGGACGGGAAGGAAGGAATTCAACCCGAAAAAACCCAGGCCCGGGCTGGAAGACTACTTCAGGAAAGCAGCCCGGGGAACCCTGGCACAGGTCGGCGGCGGTAAAAATGTGGACGAATCCGTGGTGGGGAATTTCATTGCCGAGCGATTCGTCCGCCAGGCCCACCTGAATGCGTTCTTCCCCATGGCGGACCCGGACCTCCGGTATAAACCGGCCATGAGGGTGGAAGGTGCCTGTGCAAGCGGGGGACTTGCACTGCTGACAGGGATCCGTTCGATCCTGGCCGGAACGGCCGAAGTAGTCCTGGCCCTTGGAATCGAGGTTCAGAACTCGGTAAAGGCCGTATACGGAGCTGATTTCCTGGCGCTTGCCGGATGGTTCCGGGACCGGAAGGAAGGACATGCCTATTATTTCCCGGGACAGTTCTCCGACCGTACCCAGGCCTATTACGATGCATGGGGCAAGGACCATACCCGTCCGGCACTGGCACGCTGGTACCGGAATGCCATTGAGAACGCACGCCTTTGC
Organism: uncultured Bacteroides sp.; assembly: GCA_964575235.1. Lineage (GTDB taxonomy): Bacteria > Bacteroidota > Bacteroidia > Bacteroidales > SM23-62 > SM23-62. The sequence goes on along the minus strand of CAZNQG010000025.1, from coordinate 25,454 downwards.
CCGACGGCACAGGAATACAGCAACCGCACCGAGGACCTGGAAGCCCTTGGAATGACTGAACCGGACCCGAAAACCTTCACGGCCTGCCTGAACGTGACGGACTGCTCCAAGGTCTCGGACGGAGCCTCGGCCGTTGCCATCCTGTCGGAAGAAGGACTAAAGAGATGCGGCATTCAACCCGGAGACGCGGTCGAGATCGCCGGCTTCGGGCACGCCGTGGAAGACCTTACCCAACCCCCGTCAGACCCGCTTGAACTTACAACCTTGAAGAGCGCAGCGGCCCGGGCCATGAAAATGGCCGGGATCACAAAGGACGACCTGGCCACGGTGGAAACCCACGACTGCTTTACCATCGCGGGACTGCTTGGCATCGAGGCCCTGGGACTGGCGGAAAAAGGCAAGGGAAAGGATTTTGTCCTGAACGGGCATTCGGCCCGGGGAGGAAGGGTGCCGTTCAATACAACCGGGGGACTCATCGGATGGGGGCATCCGACGGGGGCCACCGGCGTCCACATGGCCGTAACCCTATGGGAGCAACTGACCGGCAAGGCCGGTGAGGCACAGATTCCCATTCCCGAAGACCGGTCTTACGGTCTGAGCATGAACATGGGCGGGGACGACAAAACAGCGGTGTCCCTGGTCTATGTGCGAGGAGCCTGAATAACCTACACATTACCAAAATCAAATAACATGGATTTCGAATTTACCGAAGAACAACTTATGATCCGGCAGTCGGCACACGATTATGCCACCCGCGAACTCAACCAGGATGTCCTGGAACGGGACGAAAAATGCATCTACCCCGAAAAACACATGCGGAACCTGGCCGACCTGGGCTTCCTGGGGATGATGGTCGACCCGAAATACGACGGCGGAGGCATGGACACCGTCTCCTATATACTGGCCATGGAAGAGATCTCCAAGGTGGATGCTTCGGTGGGAGTGCTTATTTCCGTAAACAACTCGCTGGTCTGCTGGGGAATCGAGGAATTCGGCACCGACGAGCAAAAGGAAAAATACCTTAAACCCCTCGCCCGCGGGGAAATTACAGGGGCATTCCTTCTGTCCGAACCCGAGGCGGGATCGGATGCAACCCAGCAGAGGACCACCGCAGAATTGAAAGGGGATCATTACCTGGTCAACGGCACCAAGAACTGGATTACCAACGGAAGCATGGGATCCGTTTACCTGGCCATGGCCCAGACCGACAAGCAGAAGGGGCACCGGGGGATCAACGCCCTGATCATCGAAAGGGATACCCCCGGGATATCCGTCGGTTCCCATGAGAACAAGATGGGAATGCGAAGCGCAGATACCGTATCGGTGATGTTCACCGACGTGAAGGTCCCCCTCCAGAACCGCATCGGAGAGGAGGGTTTCGGCTTTAAGTTTGCCATGAAAACCCTGGAGGGAGGCCGGCTCGGTATCGCAGCCCAGGCACTGGGCATTGCCTCCGGGGCCTTCGAACTTTCGCTCAAGTATGCGAAGGAGCGGAAGGCATTCGGGACCGAAATTGCGAACCACCAGGCCATCGGGTTCATGCTGGCCGATATGGCCACACGCATCGAGCTCGCGCGCAATCTCTGCCTGAAGACCGCGTGGCTGAAAGACCAGGGCAAGCCATACGGAACCTACAGCGCCATGGCAAAGGTCGTGGCCTCCGAAACGGCCATGTGGGTCACCACCCAGGCGGTCCAAATCTTTGGCGGCTACGGCTACGTGAAGGAGTACCATGTCGAAAGGATGATGCGGGATGCCAAGCTGACCGAGATCTACGAAGGCACCTCGGAGATCCAGCGGATCGTTGTTTCGAGGGACCTGCTGAGGGACTGACCACATAATACTCATGGGAGCCGAAGACATATACAGACCGAAGAACCACATCCGTATGGTCACGGCGACCTCCCTTTTCGACGGGCACGATGCGGCCATCAACATCATGCGCCGCATCCTGCAGGGAACGGGGGTCGAGGTGATCCACCTCGGGCACAACCGTTCGGTCAGTGAGATCGTGGACTGCGCCCTGCAGGAAGATGTCCAGGGCATCGCCGTAACCTCCTACCAGGGGGGACATATGGAATTTTATGCCTACATGCGCCGCCTGCTGAACGAGAAAGGCGCCCGCCACATCCGGATCTTTGGCGGCGGGGGCGGTGTGATACTGCCCGGTGAGATCAAAGAGCTTGATGGTTCGGGGACCGCCACGATCTTTTCACCGGACGACGGGAGGAAAATGGGACTCCAGGGCATGGTCAACCAGGTCGTTAAGGCCTGCGACTTCCCCCTGAAAGGATGGGATAACATACCGGCCGGGGCCGTGCGCAAACGCGACCCGGGTGCCATCGCCCGACTGATCACCGGCGTGGAGAACCATCCTGAAAAAATGAGAAAACGCCTGGATGAACCGGGACTCGAATGCAGTCCCAAAACCCTGCCTGTGGTAGGCATAACCGGCACGGGCGGCTCGGGGAAATCCTCCCTGATCGACGAACTTGTACGCCGCTACCTGAACGATTACCCCAAAAATACCGCCGGGATCGTTTCCGTCGATCCCACAAAACGAAAATCCGGCGGAGCCTTGCTGGGCGACCGCATCCGGATGAACGCCATAAGCAACCCACGGGTATACATGCGTTCCATGGCCACCCGGCGCGCCAACATCGCCGTCTCGGAACACGTCCGGGGCGCCCTCTGCATCCTGAAAGCCGCCGGGTTCAACCTGATCATCCTGGAAACTTCCGGAATCGGCCAGGCCAGCAGCGAAGTGGTCGAATACAGCGATATTCCGGTCTACGTCATGACTCCGGAATACGGTGCGGCAACCCAGCTCGAGAAGATCGACATGCTGGACTTTGCGGAAATGGTCGTCATCAACAAGTCCGATAAGCCCGGTGCGGAGGACGCATTGCGGGATGTCCGGAAACAATTCCAGCGAAGCCACGGTCTTTTTGCAAAATCCCCGGCGGACATGCCGGTTTTTGGAACGGTGGCTTCCGATTTCAACGATCCGGGTGTGGAAAAGCTCTATGTCCAGCTTCTTGAACGTTTGTCGGAACGGTCGGGTAAAAAGATCCGGATCACCGGCGACCGGCGAAAAGAGTTTTTCCACCGGACGGATATCATTCCCGGAAAACGGATCCGCTACCTTTCCGAGATCTCGGAGGAGATACGCAATAACAACCGCTGGATCGGGGAACAAGCAGACATTGCCGACCGGCTGCAAGGCCTGAAAAAGAGCATGGAAGCCCTGGAGGAAGCCGGGGAAGGCGCCTCGGCTGCCATTCCTGAACTGAAGAAGCTGTACCGGGAACTGGAGAAAAAGCTTGATCGTGGAAACCTGGATATACTCAGGGGATGGGATGGCAAACGGTCCAGGTACAAAAAACCCAGGTATACCTACGAGGTGCGCGGCCGCAAACTGAGCATAGACACCCATACCGAAACCTTGTCCCACCTGAGCATCCCGAAAGTGACGCTGCCCTCGTACAAGGGCTGGGGCGATATCCTTAACTGGAACCTGAAAGAGAATGTGCCGGGTGAATTCCCCTATACATCCGGGGTCTTCCCTTTTAAAAGAGAGGGGGAGGACCCGACCCGGATGTTCGCCGGTGAGGGGGGCGCGGAACGGACCAACCGGCGCTTCCATTATCTTTGCTATGGCATGCCGGCCCGGCGGCTTTCCACGGCTTTCGATTCGGTCACCCTCTATGGATCAGACCCGGACAAACGCCCGGATATATACGGCAAGGTAGGGAACTCCGGGGTCTCCATCGCCTGCCTGGACGATGCGAAAAAACTGTATTCGGGATTCAACCTGCTGGACCGGAATACCTCCGTGTCGATGACCGTCAACGGACCCGCTCCCATTCTCGTCGGCTATTTTCTGAACGCAGCCGTAGACCAGCAATGCGAAATCTACATACGCCAGAACGGATTGACGGGAAAGCTTGACAAAAAGCTGAAATCCCTATACGAGGATAAGAGTTTCCCGCGCCCTTGCTACGAGGGAAAGCTTCCCCGGGGAAACGACGGGCTCGGGCTACTTCTGCTCGGGATTACCGGCGACAGGATCCTTCCCCCGGAAACCTATAACAGGATCAAGGCCGATACGATATCAACCGTCAGGGGAACCGTTCAGGCCGACATCCTGAAGGAGGACCAGGGACAGAACACCTGTATCTTCTCCACAGATTTTTCACTGAAACTGATGGGGGACGTGCAGGAATACTTCATCGACAACATGGTCCGTAATTTTTACTCGGTCTCCATTTCCGGTTACCACATCGCCGAAGCAGGGGCCAATCCGATCACCCAGCTGGCCTTTACCCTGGCAAACGGTTTCACCTATGTGGAATATTATCTTTCCCGCGGGATGGACATCGACGATTTTGCACCGAACCTTTCCTTCTTTTTCTCGAATGGACTGGATCCGGAATATACGGTGATCGGAAGGGTAGCCCGGCGGATCTGGGCCAGGGCCATGAAGTACAGGTATGGCGCGAACGAACGTTCCCAGAAACTGAAATACCACATCCAGACCTCCGGCCGCTCCCTGCACGCCCAGGAAATCGAATTCAACGACATCCGGACCACCCTGCAGGCGCTTCATGCCGTGTACGACAATTGCAACTCCCTCCATACCAATGCATACGACGAGGCCATCACCACGCCAACCGAGGAGTCGGTCCGCCGTGCCCTGGCCATCCAGTTGATCATCAACCACGAATTCGGCCTGGCCAGGAACCAGAACCCTTTCCAGGGTTCCTTCATCATCGAGGAACTGACCGACCTGGTCGAGGAAGCCGTACTGGCCGAATTCGACCGCCTGACGGAACGCGGCGGTGTGCTGGGTGCCATGGAGACCATGTACCAGCGTTCCAAGATCCAGGAAGAATCGCTGTACTATGAAAGGCTGAAAAATACGGGTGAACTCCCCCTGGTCGGGGTGAATACCTTTCTTTCTCCGGAGGGATCGCCCACCATGGTTCCGGGAGAGGTAACCCGCTCCACCGCCAAGGAACGGGCCGACCAGATGCGGGTGCTGAAACGATTGCGCACCGTGTACGGAGAGGAGTCCAGGGTGAAGATCGCAAGGCTGAAGGACGCCGCTATCGGCGACCGGAATGTCTTTGTGGAATTGATGGAGGCAACCAAAATCTGTTCGCTGGGACAAATCACCAACGCCCTGTTCGAGGTGGGTGGTGAATACCGGCGGAACATGTAAAACCCAGGTTCATTTTCAGCCGGGCTGAACGAAATTGCCAATATTTCCCTATTTTCACTTGCGATAAGCGTCCGGGACCACCTGCAGGGGTCCCTTAAATCAACATTCGTGTTTTCATGAAACTGGTCACGATCGACTTTGTCATCCTCGCCGTCTTTTTCTCCATCGTTCTGCTTATCGGCTCCCTGGCTGTACGAAAGGCGGGAAGGGATACAGCCGAGTTCTTCCTCGGAGGCAGGGGGATGCCCTGGTGGCTTCTGGGAGTCTCCTTGGTTGCCTGCACGTTTTCGGCCGACACACCCAACCTGGTGACCGGTATGGTCCGCGAAGACGGAGTGGCAAAGAACTGGGCCTGGTGGGCTTTCCTGATTACCGGCATGGTTACCGTATTCATTTACGCCCGCCTATGGCGAAGGTCGAACGTGATGACGGACCTGGAATTTTACGAGATCCGTTACAGCGGAAAGGCCGCTTCCTTTTTAAGGGGATTCCGCGCCCTTTACCTGGGCCTTTTCTTCAATACCCTGATCATGGGTACGGTCTCCCTGGCAGCCATAAAGATCGGCGATGTCATGTTCGGACTGAAACCATGGGTAACGGTCGTTTTCGCTTCGGTGATCGTTGTGGTTTACGCGGGCTTCGGCGGGCTCCGCGGTGTGGTCTGGGCGGATTTTTTCCAGTACGGCATCGCCATGTTTGGGGCGGTGCTCGCTGCCGTGGTTGCCGTCAGACAGCCGGAAGTGAAGGCTATCGGTGGACTCCAGGGAATGCTTTCACAACTTGGCGAGCGGGTGGATTTCCTCCCCGATATGGGAAACCCTTCCGTTTACCTGTCCCTGCTGATCATCCCCCTGGCCGTCCAGTGGTGGGCCGTCTGGTACCCGGGTGCGGAACCCGGCGGCGGAGGCTATATCGCCCAGCGCATGCTGTCTGCAAAGAACGAAAAGAACGCCATCGGGGCCACCCTGCTTTTCAACTTCGCCCATTACGCCCTCCGGCCATGGCCCTGGATCATCGTGGCCCTGGCATCCCTTGTCATCTACCCGGACCTGGATTCCATCCGGGTGGATTTTCCGGGTATCAGTGAAACCTACCTGAAGGACGACATCGCATATCCCGTCATGCTTTCAAAACTGGGAACGGGCTGGCTGGGACTGGTGGTGGCTTCCATTGTTGCCGCCTACATGTCAACCATAGGAACCCACCTGAACTGGGGATCCTCCTACGTTGTGCACGATTTTTACAGGCGTTTTATCCGTCCGGGAGCCCCCGAGAAGGAACTGGTACTCATGGGGCGCGTTACCACCCTGCTGCTGATGGTCATCGGGGGCACCTTCGCCCTGACTTTTCTGAACAACGCAACCCAGGCCTTTGACATCCTGCTTCTTTCCGGGGCAGGCTCGGGGGCCATATACCTGCTCCGCTGGTTCTGGTGGAGAATCAACGCCTGGACCGAGATCGCCGCCATGATTTTTGCCACCGGTGTGGCCATCGTGCTGGTATTCTTTGTTAAGGACGAGTCCCTTGCCGGTGGACTGCTGGATGCCTTTACCGTGAAACTCCTGGTCGCCGTGGCCGGCACCACGGCCGTCTGGATCGCCACCACCCTGCTAACCCGGCCGGAGAAGAAAAAGGTGCTGCAGGGATTTTACAGGCTTACCCATCCGGGAGGGCCCGGTTGGAGGCGGGTGGTCGAGCAGGCCGCCGCCGATGGGATCGAAATCGACCCAGAGGAGGCCGGACTGAAATGGGAGATGCCCAGGCAGATCCTGATGATATTCATCGGCTGCATGGTGATCTACGGAGCCCTCTTCTCCATCGGCAGCTTTGTCTACGGAAGGAACCTTTCCGGCATTCTCACGGGATCAGCGGCCCTCCTGGGTACGGTGTTCCTTTTCAGGCTGCTGGACAAACTCAGGCTTGGATGAATACGGGTCGTGTTTTTCATTATCCGGCCGGTTGTATGGCATGTATTGCAAATTGACCTAAATTTGTTCCTTTAAAAAAAAGATGCTAACCGTTGAAAAGATCGGGGGAACCTCGATGAGCCGGTTCGGGGATGTGCTCCGGAACATCGTAATCGGGAAACGAAAGGCTGGGGAATATTACAACCGGATATTCGTCGTTTCAGCCTACAGCAACGTTACCAACTGGCTGCTCGAACATAAAAAGACCGGAGAACCCGGCATATATGAATTCTTTGTAAAAGGGGGGGATTACCAGGGGGAACTGGAAAATCTTCGCAACAAGCTGCTCGGGATCAACAATACCTTCGCAGACATAAAGCTTGACCTGGGCCTTGCCGAAAATTTCATCACACGGAGGATCAGCCAGTCCAACGACTACCTGAGCAGCCTGGCGGAAGTCATGGCCTCCGGGTACGTGAACCGCCAGAACATCCTGCTGGCGGCCCGCGAGATCCTGGCATCCATCGGGGAAGCCCATTCCGCATTCAATTCCGTGAATATCCTCCAGAACAACGGGATCAAGGCCACTTTCGTGGACCTCTGCGGATTCCACGATACCGAGCACCTGACGATCGACGAAAGGATCATGAAGGCCTTCAGCGAGGTGGACTGGACAACGACCATTCCCGTGGTGACCGGTTATACCAAGGGAACGGAAGGGATCATGCGGGAATTTGACCGGGGGTATTCCGAAGTTACCTTCAGCAAAATCGCCGTCGAAGTGAAGGCGGATGAAGCCGTCATCCACAAGGAATACCATCTTTCGACCGCAGATCCCATGATCGTCGGGGTGGAGAACTCCCGTCCCGTGGGAAACACCAACTATGTCGTCGCCGACCAGCTGGCGGACATCGGCATGGAGGCCATTCACCCGAAGGCTTCCAAGCCCCTGGAAGTGGCCGGGATCAACATCCGCATCAAAAATACCTTTGAACCGGAGCATCCCGGGACCCTGATCTCCAGGGAATACCGGGGCGATGAATCCAGGGTGGAAATGGTTACCGGGACCGACAGGGTTATGGCCATCGAGGTACATGATCCTTTTATGGTGGGTCAGGTTGGATTCGACCTGAACCTTATGAAGATCCTCCAGAAATACAACATATCCTATATCCTCAAAGCAACCAATGCCAACAGCATCACCATGGTGATCTGGGAAAAGGATCTGAACGAAGAATTGCTGCAGGAACTCCGGGGCAATTATCACCGGATCTCCGAGAAGAAGGTTGCCATCGTATCCGCCCTGGGCACCAACATCGCCAAACCGGGTGCACTGGCACGGGCCAGCACTGCGCTGTTTGAAAAAGGCATTAACATTGAATCGGTATCACAGTCCCTGATGCAGGTGAACATGCAGTTTGTCATTCCCCGCGAAAGTTACCGGGAGGCCATCATCGCCCTGAACCAGGCCCTGTGCCTTTAGACCCGGGCGGGAATCATTCCCGGAAAATCTGCCGGCCGGACGGCGTTTCCTTACGGGCCTTGGCTGCCGTATCGGAATCCCATATGGATTAAAGGAAATTTTTTCTGAGCGCCTCGATGTCCTCCTCCCCAATGGGCACGAGTTCGCCCAGGGGTGCTCCCATGATGAGCGACCGGGCGCTGAACTCGGCCACCTCAAGGCGATCGAAAGTTTGCAGGAGCTTGTCTCCCGTTACCAGGACCGCATCGTTCTGAATGATCAGGGCCGGTGTGTTTTTACCCAGCAGGTCCGGTATGTCGCTTGAATCGATGAACTGGTGCCCGAACTTCACCACGGGAATGTCCTGCAGGAAAATCCAGCTTTCCGGTATGGTCCTTACGTCCATGCGGGTATTGCTCACCCCGAATGCCATGATGTGGGGGGCCTGGGTGTTGATGATGGAATTTACCTGGGGATGCTCCCGGTAGATCCGTTCGTGCACGTGGACTGCGCGGCTGGGCAGTTTCCCTTTCTCGCGTTTTCCGTCCCTGATCTGGACGATATCGGAAAGGCCGATCTCCCATCTGGGTATATTGGTCGGGGTGATCAGAAAGTCATTCCCGCGCCAGCGTACCGAAACGGTTCCGTAGGACCCGATCATGAGTCCCTGGTTGCAGGCCCTCTGCACGAGGTTCCGGATGTTCCTCCGGATGGAAAGTTCTTCTGCATCGTGCACGGGATCGCTGAATTCGGGAAGTTTTGCCGGGACCTGGGATTCGAAATCACGGATCTGGTCGTCCGTAAGGTAAACGGGCTTGCCGACCGTGCTCGCGCCGATGATGGTCCGGCAGGCAAATTCGAAGGTCTCGAACCTCAGGAAGGCATCCAGCAGGTTCTTTCCACCCACGACCGACCCGTGGTTTTCCATGATCACGGCGTTATGCCCGCCGGCAAACTGCCGTGCGATTCGGTTGCCGAGCTCCTCTCCCCCCGGGAGGGCATAGGTTGCATACCCGATGGTCCCACAAACCTGCCTGGCCTGGGGAATGATGTTCATGTTCGGGATCTGCCGCACAATGCTGAAGGAGACCAGTGCCGGCGGATGAGCATGGATGACGGCCCGGATATCCGGCCTTGCCTCGTAGATGGCTTTGTGGAAGGGGAATTCGGAGGAAGGCTTGTGATGCCCCTTCACCGTTCCGTCCTTTTTGACGCAAACGATGTCCTTGCGGTTAAGCGAGCCTTTGTCGATCGCAGAGGGGGTTACCCAGATGTCGCCGTTGTCCTCGATGATGGAAATGTTTCCGCCGGATGTGGTGGTCAGTCCCGCCCGGTAGATCCTTCCGATCACCTCGGTGATCTGGTCCCTGGGATGCATAAGGACGGTATCAAGTTCACTGTTTTCCATATTATGGGGTGATGTTAAATGGGTTTGCCGTTTGCAAGGAGGTATTTTTCCGCCTCGGTGTTCCAGAGTCCGCCGTGGCGCTCGCAGATCCGGTGCAGTTCGGCCAGGACCGGATCGTCCCTGCCCTTTTCCTTGAAATCCCGGATGGCCGTCAGGGGCATGCTGATGTGGGTATAGATGAGCTTCTTGGCACCCGGCAGCCGGGGCAGCCTGCAGGTGGCGTAAAGGACCGAATCGAGTCCCCCGACGTGGGTTACCAGGTACTGGGGACTCAGCCTTCCGGCCACCATCATGTCGATCGAACGGCGGATGTCGTCCGTATTACCCCCGCTCGTGGCCACGAAATGGTTGAAGTTGTAATGCTGCCGGTAAAAATTGATCTCCGCGCTGAAGCTGGTGTCCGAGGGACCGGCGAAGAAATTCAGGCATCCGTCCGGGGCCAGCAGAGCATCGGCCTGTTCCACGACCTGTCGGACGGCCGCAAAGACCACGATATCGTCGTAACCGCCGTACCCGCCGGTGAGGGATCTCAGGTATCCGGTATCTTTCCCGGAGGTATTCACGTACCTGAGATCGATCCCGTTGGCCTTTGCCTCGGCCGTTGTGATCAAGCCGGAAATGTAATCCAGGCGCGACCGGTCGATGTCGGTTACCACCAGCAGGGAGGGTTTGCGGTCCGCATGCACGATGTAATCGATGGCGGCCACGCCCATGGGTCCCGCGGCTCCCAGCATGGCCATTTTCCCGTTCTCACGGATCCCCATTTCATGCACGTATGAACCGTAACGGGTATGGAAATGGGCCTCGAAGGTGCCCGCAACGCAGGAATAGGGCTCGGCCAGGGAACTCATGAAATAGGATTCGGACTCAAAGGGAATGATGCAGTCCCGTTCCAGGTATATTTCCGGTATGATGACATGGGTCGCATCCCCGCCGAACCACCGGAAGCTGTATCCCGCCGCATCCATGGTCAGCTCCCCCAGGGCAGGTTGTACGGTGAATTGGTCGCCGGGCTTGAACTTATGTTTCCACCTCTCCCCCACCTCCAGGATCCTGCCGGCAAACTCATGGCCGATGATGACCGGGTTTTCGGCCACATCGTCCGGGACCCGCTTATGTCCCGGGCCCTGTGTGGCGGCCTTGTAGGATGACATGCAAAGGCTGTCGGACACTATCTCTGCAAGGATCTCGTTACGGCCCATGGGCGGGAGTTCGAATTCCTCCAGCCTGAGGTCGTTCTCGCCGTAGAGGCGGACTGCTTTTGTCTTCACGCTCATGTAGTTTACCAATATTTCACTTTACATTCTCATTCATTTCAGCATGATTTGTCCCCCGCTCACCGGAACGGCCTGCCCGGTCTCATATTCCTGTTCCATGACGTAGAGGACCGCCTTCAGCACATCCCCCACCCGGCAGCCCCTTCCCAGGGGGACCTGTGATTCGTAGTATGCCCGGACTTCTTCGACGGTCTTTGCTCCGGGCACCTTTCCGGCGTTCAGGTACTGCATAAAAAGGCCGTTCTCAGGGTCCGACCACAGGGGTCCCTCGAAGAAATTGCCCGGGCAGATCGAATTCACCTTGATGTTATAGGTGGCCAGTGCCAGGGCGAATGACTGGGTAAGCCCGATGCCTCCTAACTTCCCGCCGGCATAGGCAAAGTTCTTTTTACTGCCGCTCAGTCCCGACTTGGAGTTGATCTGGATGATGTCGCAAAAGTAGGGTGTTGCGCCAAGGGCTTCCTGCTGGACCTTCATAATCCGGCTGGCCTCCCTGGTTCCGTAGAAATAGGCGCTGTAATTTATCCGTGTTACCAGGTCAAAGGTTTCAGGGTCCATCTCATCGAGTCCCCCTGCCCTCAGTATTCCGGCATTGCTGATGTAAGCGTCGAGTCCCCCGAACGCCTGCACGGTCTCCAGCATCAGGTTCTCCAGGCTTTCCGCGTTGGAAACATCGGTACGCACGAATATGGACCGGTTTTTTCTTCCAAGCGATTCCAGCTCCTGCCGGGTTTTTTGTCCCGCTTCCTGGTTGATGTCGGCGATTACGATGTTGGCGCCTTCCTCGAACAGGCCCCTGGCAATCCCGGCACCGAACCCCATGGCCGCCCCGGTCACCACCACGGTCTTCCCCTCGGCCCTGCCTTTCCGGCCTGTGCCGGCCGCAGCCTGGCGGCGGTAGTTCTCCACTTCCCAGGTGTCGATGAACTTGACCTGTTCCGTGCGCATGGGATGGGGGCCTCCGAAGGATTCGCTCAGCCATGCGATCTGCATGATGTCTTCAAACACATCCAGGATGGTTTCCGCTTCGGCCGCATACTGTCCGGAGGCGACCAGCCCGATCCCACGGATCAACAGGATCCTTGGCTGGTAGGCGTTCTTTTCAGTGAATTCCCGTATCTTGCGGTCCGCCTCCTGAATGAGTTCCTCCTCATTCCCTCTGTTTTCCAGGTACAGCCAGGCGGATTTGCAATACACGATGTTGTCCGGTGTGAAAGGCCGGCTGATCTTTTCGAAAGTCCCTGCAGATGAGCTAAAATGCTGGATGAGGTTATGGTTCCGGAGCCTCAGGGTTTTCAATTCCCCCCCGGACAATTTCATCCGAAGTGCAGGCAGGATCCGGGTAATGGAAGGATCTGCCTCATCGGGCTCCCGAAGCGGCATGTCCGTGGCAAATTCTCCCAGCACTTCGAACAGCCGGTCGTAGATCCTCCGGATTTCGGCCGCAGAATCAGCGCTCACGAATATCCCGTGATTCTGCAGAAGTATGACGGCTGGATCATGTTCGTATTTTTGCCGGTAGCCGACCAGCCTTTTTTCGATCTCCTTGAACAGGGTGTATCCGGGATCCGTGTAAGGAATGTAAAGGGCTTCTTCCCCGAAGATCCCCTTAACATGGTCCTCCACCCGGTTCCCGCACATGAGGCCGTTGACCAGGGTGGGATGCAGATGTACCACGTAGTCATACCCGATCAGGTCGTGGAGGGATGTTTCCACCGAAGGCCTGCGCTCCGGCGTGAGGCAGGCAGCCATCAAATCATCCTTGATCTCCCTTTCCCTTTGGAACGGATCTGAAGAATATTTCCCGGATGAGATTACCTTCAGCTTTTGCCTGTCCAGTATGGAAAAACCCTCTTCATCAATGGAGGCAAGGGCATGGCCGCTGGCCTTGACCCATAAACGGTCGGCCGTTTTCATGGAAGTGTTCCCTCCCCCGGCTATGACGGCCGCCTTGTTTCTCCCGTAGAAACGGGATATTTCGATCAGTTCTTTCAGGTCCTTTTTCATGGTCATGGTTTTACAGAGGTGAATTCCCGGATCACGGCATGACCGAGATCCTCGTAGAAATCCATATGTTCCAGGTCTGCCTTCCCCCCGGATTTGATAAACCCCTCCCCTCCCCGGTCCACAAGGTACTGGTGGGCGGCAAGAACGCACACGCCGCGATAGGACGTTTCCTTCAACTCCGGCGTCAGTTCCCGGTCCTTCTGCACCTTCAGGGCAATGGGGAAAAGTCCCGGGCTGTTATGCTCGCTTCCGAACGAGATCACGTAATTTTTTTTACGGAAAAACCGGACGAAGGCTTCCAGCTTTTCGAGCGAGTTCCTGGCCGGGATCAGTTCCAGGCAGGATACGCCCAGTGATTGGAGAACCCCGTCCATGCGGTCCCAGTCCCCCTCGAATCCCGTCATATTCCCCTTCTCATCGTCCAGCAATACCGGGTAACAGGGGATGCCGCCGGCGTCCAGGATGAAATCCAGAATTCTTCCCAGGTCCGGGAAGGCCTGCGAGTCTTCGGGCACGAATGCCCGTCCGCCTTTTTTCAGAAGGGCCGAGCGGATCCCGTTTTCCACCCCGGATACATCCCGGAAGGAAACCGGAGAGGGTTTACCGCCGAACAGCATTTCGAAAAAGTTCCTTCGTTCCTCTTCACCCGGGAAATGGGCATAGGCTGCCTCACGGACGGCCCTGGCAATGTGCCTTTCACGGACCAGGTTCCGGGCGAATCCCTCCCGTACCTTCTCGTAGCGGATCCCGAAAGGCGCCCGGATTTCCTGCAACAGGGCATCGGTTTTTTTACACATTTCCCTCACCTGCACCTGGCTGTTTTCCTGGAGCTTCTTCAGGAATTCCAGGTTCTCCGGGGAAACGGACAGGGGCTGCCTGAGCGCCTTGCCGCTGAAATACACGCGGCCCGGGTTGTTCGGGTCGTTCACCCGGATGTCCTTTCCCTGCAGGTCCTTCATCAGTCCCATAAACTCGATGTTGAACAGGGGGAACACCCGGCTGCGCATTGCATTGTCCTCAAATTCCCCGTAGCCGTCCACGGTGAAAAAATCGTTGATCCCGAGGACCTTCACGTCCTCTTCCACGGCCATGTCGAACATCTGGGAGATGCTCTCGAAGGCACAGAAGGACCAGGGACTGTGAAGATGCCCGTTCACTTCCGGCACCTCTTTCCCGGGCTTATGCTTTTTCAGCAGTTCTTCGGTCCCGGGAAGCTGTTTCAGATAATTTGCCATTCGTGAAATGTTGATCGCCTGCCGTCAAAGCGGCATATCCTGGTTGCGATGCGGCGGGTCAGATGCCCCTTGCCGCACGCCATAATTTCTTATCGTCGGTAAAATCGTTCGACACCTTGTGCCCCTTCAGCGGAAGGATCCTTTCATGCACCGCATCGACCATCCAGGCGGCCTGCGGGAAATAGTAATCCTCCAGTTCATGGGCCGGTATGATCCAGTTCCTGGAGCCGACCACCACGGGAGGCGCATCCAGGTCATCGAAGCAGAGCTCGGTGATGTTCTGGGCCATGTCTTTCAGGAAGGATCCGCGTTCGTTGGCATCGGATGTCAGCAGGATCCTCCCGGTCTTGTGAACCGATGCTGCGACCGGCTCATAATTGAAGGGCACCAGGGTCCGTGCATCGATCAGTTCCACGGACAGTCCGTACTTGTTCTCCAGTATGTCAACCGCTTCACGGGCCCGGTAAAGCGTGGCCCCGATGCTCAGGATGGTCAGGTCGCTGCCTTCCCGCTTGACGTCGGGTTCGCCTAAGGGGATCTCGTAATATCCTTCCGGCACGCCTTCCTTGCGGAACTCCTCCCCGATGCCGTATATCCGCTGGCTTTCAAAGAAGATCACCGGGTCGGTCCCCTGCAGAGCCGCGTTCATCAGTCCCTTGGCATCGTAAGGTGTGGCCGGGAACACCACCTTGATCCCCGGGATGTGTGCCACCAGGGAGGACCAGTCCTGGGAGTGCTGTGCCCCGTATTTCGATCCCACGGACACCCGGACCACCACCGGCATCTTGATGAGGTTGCCGCTCATGGCCTGCCATTTCGGGAGCTGGTTGAATACTTCGTCGCCGGCGCGCCCGAGGAAATCGCAGTACATGATCTCCGGGATTACCCTTCCGCCGCACATGCCGTAACCGATGGCGGTTCCCACGATGGCCCCTTCCGATATCGGGGCGTTGAAAAGACGGTGGTAGGGCAGGGCCTCGGTCAGTCCCCTGTAAACCGCAAAGGCGCCCCCCCAGTCCCGGTTTTCCTCGCCGTAGGCAACCAGTGTGGGATCCTTGTAGAAACGGTCGAGTATGGCTTCGAAGATCCCGTCCCGCAACTGGTACTGCTTGAGCCCGGAGTGGGGTTTCCCTTCGGTATCGAATGCATACCGTTCCTTTTTTGCGATCTGCTGGACCCTGGGATTCTCCTCCAGGGGTATGAGAACCTCCGGCTTGCGGTCCTCCATCCGGTCAACGGAACCGTTGGAGAACATCATTTCTCCGATGAGCTCCTGGGATTTCACCAGGTCCATGCGGGGGGAAACGCCGTCGTCCGTCGAGAGTTTCGTGGCCCAGAAGACCAGTTCCTCCGCTTCATTCTTGATCCGGTTCAGTTCGGCACGCGATGCAACCCCGCCGTCCATCAGAAGTTCCCCGTAGGTAATGATGGAATCCACCTTCTGCCAGGCTTCCACTTCTTCCTTCGAACGGTAACTGGATGCATCGGATGGGGAATGCCCGCTGAAGCGGTAAGTCAGCACATCCAGGAACACTGGACCGTTTTTTTCGCGGATTACATCCATTTTTCGACGGTAGGCATCAACCACAGCCAGGGGGTTGTAACCGTCGACCCGCTCGGCATGCATATTCTGCCGGTTCAGGGCGGCACCCACCCTGGCGGCGATCTTGTAGCCCATGGTCTCCCCGCAGGTCTGTCCCCCCATTCCGTACTGGTTGTTCATGATGTTGATGATCAGCGGGAGCCCGCCTTTCTGGTCTCCCTCCCAGAGGGTATGGTACTGATCCATCGTAGCGAATGCGAGTCCCTCCCAAACGGGACCGCAACCCAGGGATGCATCTCCGATATTGGCCACCACGATGCCGGGTTTCCGGTTGACTTTTTTATAGAGGGCAGCACCCACGGCAATATCGCCCGAACCTCCCACAATGGCGTTGTTGGGATAGATCCCGAAGGGAGTGAAAAAGGCATGCATGCTGCCTCCGAGTCCCCGGTTAACCCCCGTCTCCCTCGCAAAGATCTCGGCCAGGGTGCCGTAGACCAAAAAGCGTATGGCCAGCGTATGCGCATCACCCTTGTGGTCCTTTTCCACGATCTTCAGTATCCGTCCCCCGAAATACCCCCCCATCACCTGCAACAGTTCCTGATCCTGCATTTTCTGTATGGCCGACAGTCCCTTGGCCAGGATCTCCCCGTGCGACCGGTGTGAACCGAATATATAATCTTCCCGGTCCAGCAGGTAAGCCATTCCTACGGCCGAAGCCTCCTGCCCTATGGAAAGGTGCGCGGGACCCGGATGGTCGTACTGTATCCCCTGGTATTCACCCGTGGTCTTGATCAGGTTCAGCATGGTCTCGAATTCGCGGATGATGACCATGTCGCGAAAGATCCTCACCAGGTCTTCCTTCGAGAAATGCTCCTTTTCCTCCTCCAGGGTTTTCGCATAGGTATTCACCGGGATGGGGGCGATCTCCAGCATCTGGGATTTCCGGATTTCGACGGGATCGATGAATTGTTTCTTTGGCATGGCATTAGAGCTTTATAAGATCGTGATCAAATTGTTCAATTTCGTTTTTGATTTCCGCCAGGAACCGGGTTGCGGGTCCCCCGTCCAGCGCCCGGTGGTCATAGGTCAGCGACAGCCCGATGTAGGGCACAAAGCCGAATGTTCCGTCTTCCATCCGGGCAGGCCGCTCGACGATGGCGTTCACACCCAGGATCCCCGCCTGGGGCAAATTGATGACCGGGGTAAACATTTCCACCCCGTAGGCCCCTAGGTTGGACACCGTGAAGGTGGCCGCTTCGGGCTGTAGCAGGTCCGGATCGATCTTCCCGCTCCGGGCCGCTGCCGCCAGGGATCCGATCTGCCCGGACAGTCCCGCCAGGGAAAGGTCATCCGCATTCCTCAGCGTCGGCACCATGAGTCCCCTGTCCGTATCCACCGCGATCCCCAGGTGAATTTTCCGGAAGTACCGGATGGCATCGCCCTGGAAATGTACATTCGCACCCGGGTGCTTTTTCAGTGCCCTCACCACGGCGAAACAGACCATGTCGTTCAGGGTGATGTTGTGTGGGTACCCGTCCTCCTGCATTTTCTTGACTTTGCCCCGCAGGGAGAGGATGCTGCGTGCGTCCGCACCCAGGTGATGCGTCAGCTGGGCTGAATTCTGAAGAGAAGCATGCATGGCCCCTGCGATCATTCGGCGCACGTTCGATAGCGGCCGGTCTTCCCATTCCTCTTCGGCACCCCGAAAGGTTTCCGATCTTTCCGGCACCGGCTGTTCCTCTGCAGGTTTGCCCTTTACGGGCGCTTCGGCCGGCTGTGCCGCTTCCTCCGGTGCCCCGGCCAGGGCCTCCTCGATATCCCGGACGATGATGCGCCCGTTGGGACCGCTGCCTTTCAGCATGCCTGCTTCAATCCCCCTGGCTTCAGCCATTTTCCTGGCCCTCGGTGAGATCCTCAGTTTTACAGGCACTTCCATCGCCCCGCCTGCAAGCGTTTCTCCGGCTGCCGCATCTCCGGCTGCCGCATCTCCGGTTGCCGCCGTGAATAAATCCGCCGTACCGCTGCCTGCTTTCGCACCGGATGCCGGCGATCCTTCAGTATTTTCAGCCTGCGCCTCCTCCCTGACCTGTGATCCCTTTTCGGTCTCTGCCCCCGCTTCACCCTCCGTCTTTTCCACCTTCTCACCCTCCTTCCCGATCAGGGCAACCTCCGATAGCACGGGAACCTCGTCCCCTTCAGAGTACCGGATCTCAAGCAGTATGCCATCGGCCTGGGCCTCCTCCTCGAAAGACGATTTGTCGGTCTCGTAGGCGAACAGGAGATCCCCCTTCTCCACCCTTTCGCCTTTTTTCTTGTACCACTGGGTGATAATGCAGGTCTCAACGGATTGGCCCTGCTTGGGTAAGATTACCGAGGTAGCCATAGGATTGGTTAGTTTATTACTTGTATATACAAGTGCAAATTTACAATAAAAAACAACATATCAAAACCTTTTTGTCAATTTTATGTGATAAGAATATATGTCACTCATTAACTGATTCTTATAAATACAATGAAAAAATATTCCGGTCCGGAAACCGGTTTTTATTAAAAATGATTATTTTTACAATTGTAATCTTTTGTATAACCATGTCTGAAAACCAGCTCCCCAGGTACAGGAAACTGTACGAGGTTCTGCGCAAGCGTATTGAGGAGGGCGTGTATCGAAAGGGCGATTTGCTGCCCTCGGAGAACGAACTGTGTGCGGTTCACGGGATGACCAGGCCTACGGTCCGCAAGGCGCTTGACAAGCTGATGCACGAGGGTTATATCCTGAAGCAACAGGGACTGGGAAGCATTGTGCAGGGGCCACCCACCGGCATCGGGATCCTTTCCTTCTCAGGCACCACCTCTGCCATCGGGGAACAAAACCTGAGGACCCGGATTATCGTAAGCCCGCAGGTACGGACCTGGAACCATGCCTTCGGGTTTGAGATCACCGAATTGGAAAAGGAAGTCGGCTGCATTTACATGGAAAGGCTGAGGCTGGTGAACGACCGGCCGATCTTTTACGACATCACCATGCTTCCCAATCTGAATCTTCCGAGGTTCACTTCCCGGAAATTCGAGGACAGGTCCCTGTTCAACATCCTGCGCCAGAATTACCAGATCCAGGTGGTTGGAGGCGAACAGAGGATCTACGCCACCCGTGCCGACAGAAAGATCCAGGAGCATTTCATGGTTCCCGGCACCCATCCCATCCTGAAGCTGGAGCGAAAGCTCCGCACGAACCGTCCCGGTTACCTCTTCTACAGCCAGGTCACCTGCAACACGGAGGAAACCGGCCTGTACGGCACCTTTTAAAGGCATATCTCCCTTCAATAACCGCTGTTGACACAGCTTCCTGCAGCCTTTCACCAGGATGCGGCGGCCGGCAGGCACCCGGATGGTGGACCCCGAAGATTTTAATGCCATTTTGTGCAAATCTTGTCCCAAATCCTACATTGATTCCCGATGGCTAAAGGGATATTTTTAAATGGCTAAACTCAACCCTTAACGTATGAAAGGAATTCTGCTTATCGCCATCGGCAGCCTGGGGGCTGCCAGCTTTTACGTGCCCTTTAAAAAGGTCAGGGACTGGGCATGGGAATCCTACTGGATCGTCCAGGGACTTGCGGCCTGGATCCTGGCACCCTGGCTTTTCGCCCTTCTGACGGTACCCTCCGGGACCCTGATGGACATCATACACGATTCCCCCTCCTCGGCCAAATGGCTTGCCATAATGTTCGGTGCGCTCTGGGGGGTCGGGGGACTCACATTCGGTCTCAGCATACGCTACCTGGGGGTTGCCCTGGGACAGAGCATCGCCCTGGGTTTCTGTGCGGCCTTCGGGACTCTCATACCGCCCATTATGGCCAGGGAGAACCTTTTCAGTTCCCATGCAGGCATCCTTACCCTGATCGGCGTGGCCGTCTGTGTGGCCGGAATCGTCATCGTCGGGTATGCGGGCTCCCTGAAGAACAGGGGACTCAGCGAGGAGGAGCGCAGGGCGGCCGTGAAGGAATTCGCCCTCAGGAAAGGCATCCTGATCGCCGTCCTGGCCGGTGTGATGAGCGCTTGTTTTAACTTTGGCTTCAAATACGGGGAACCCATCAACGAATCGGCTGCCCGCTTCGGGACCAACGAACTTTATCTGAGCAATCCGACCCTGATTTTCATCCTGCTCGGGGGGTTCGCCACCAACCTGATTTACTGCGTCTACCTGAACATCAGGAACGGCACCGGAAAGGATTACATCAGCGTTCCGGCCGGGACTTTCTTTAACAACCTTCTGTTCACCTTCCTGGCGGGTTTTCTCTGGTTCCTGCAGTTCCATTTCTACGGGATGGGGAAAAGCCAGCTTCCGCCGCAGATGGAGGTTTTTGGCTGGAGCATCCTGATGGCGCTGAACATTGCCTTCAGCAACATCTGGGGACTCTTCCTTAAGGAATGGAAAGGCGTTAGCCGCCTGACCCTGGTGGTCCTGCTGATCGGTATCCTGGTACTGATCCTGTCCACCTTCGTGGTGAATCTCAGCTGAAAAGCCAATCCAAAACATCCATAACCATGTACAAACGAATCGGATTCAAAATGAAACTCAATCCCGGCCTCGTCGAAGAGTATAAAAAACGGCATGCTGGATTGTGGCCGGAGCTTCACAAGCTCCTGAAAGACAGCGGCGTTTCCGAATACAGCATCTTCTACGACGAGGAAACCAACATTCTCTTCGGGTTCCAGAAACAACACGGCGAACAGGGGTCCCAGGACCTGGGCAGGGAACCCCTTGTGCAGAAATGGTGGAAATACATGTCCGACATCATGGAGACCAACCCGGACCATTCCCCGGTGACCACCATGCTGGAAGAGGTGTTTTACATGGCGTAATAAAACGGCATTCATCAAAATCCAATATCATGAAAAACGTAGAAAAAGCTTATGAATTCGCCAGGGAGCAGTATGCGGCCCTTGGAGTGGATACCGAAGCGGTACTCCAGAAAATGGAAAAGGTGCAGATTTCCCTCCATTGCTGGCAGGCCGACGATGTGATCGGTTTCGAAACTACCGCCGAAGGGCTTTCCGGCGGGATACAGGCCACCGGGAATTACCCCGGGAAAGCCAGGAACATCGACGAACTGAGAATGGATATTGAAAAATCCATGTCCCTTCTTCCCGGCAAGCAACGCTTCAACCTGCATGCATTCTACGGGGATTTCAAAGGCAAGATCGTGGACCGCGACGAAATCACCGTCGAGCATTTCCAGAGCTGGATCGACTGGGCGAAGGACCAGGGAATCGGCATCGATTTCAATTGCACCTGTTTCTCACATCCGAAGGCCGCGGACGGGTTCACCCTTTCGAGCAAGAACGGGGAGAACCGCAAATTCTGGATCGAACACACCAAACGCTGCCGCCGGATCGGCGCCGAGATGGGCAAACAGCTCGGAACGCCCTCGGTGCACAACATATGGATCCCGGACGGATCGAAGGACACGCCGGTCGACCGCTTTACCCACCGGGCGCTCCTGAAGGATTCCCTCGATGAGATCTTCAAGGAAGAATTCCCGTTCGAGCACCTCAAGGATTCCATTGAAAGCAAGCTTTTCGGAATCGGGCTGGAATCCATGACTGTGGGCTCGCATGACTTTTACCTTTCCTATGCCGCCAAGAACAACAAGTTGATCTGCCTGGATGCCGGGCATTTCCATCCCACCGAACAGGTGGGGGACAAAATCTCGGCCTGCCTGCTGTTTGTTCCGGAACTCCTGCTGCACGTTACCAGGCCCCTGAGATGGGACAGCGACCATGTGGTCAACCTGACGGACGAAATCCTGCTGATCGCACACGAGGTTGTCCGCGCCAACGCACTCGACAAGGTGAATATGGGACTCGATTTCTTCGATGCCAGCATCAACCGTATCGGGGCCTATGTGGTAGGCACCCGTGCCTTCCAGCAGGCCATGCTGATCGCATTGCTCGAGCCCCGTAAAACCCTGGTGGAATACGAGGAATCCGGCCGGCATTTCGAACGCATGGCCCTCCTTGAGCTGATGAAGACCAAGCCCTTCGGGGCGGTCTGGGATTATTACTGCCTGAAACAGAATGTGCCCGTGGCACAGGACTTCATCGGCCAGGTCCAGCAATACGAAAAAGAGGTTCTCAGCAAGCGGGGTTAATTCCAGTGCGGATCGGTTGAACTGCACGGGCCGCATAATGTAAAACCGTTCATGAAACCGATACCCCTAATATTCATGATACCATGAAAACAGAAGTTATCCTGGTGTTTGACATCGGCAAGACGAACAAGAAGATCCTTCTTTTCAACCCCTCCATGGAGATCGTTTATGAAAAAGAGGAGATTTTCCCGGAAATCACCGACGATGACGGTTTTGCCTGCGACGACATAGAAAGGATCGAAAAATGGGTCCGGGATACCTGCACGGAATTGATGAAGGATCCCGGGTACGAGGTCCGTGCCGTTAATTTCACCACCTACGGGGCCACACTGGTGTACCTGGATGCGGAAGGCAAAAGGCTGACGCCGGTTTACAATTACCTGAAACCCATGCCGGAAGGCGTATGCGAGCCCATTTACGAAGCGTACGGCGGGGTGGACGAATTCTGCCGGAAAACCGCCTCTCCCGCACTTGGAATGCTGAATTCGGGCATGCAGGCCGCATGGCTCAAGAAGCACAAGCCCGAAGTATTCGGCTGGGTAAAAAATATCCTGCATTTTCCCCAGTACCTTTCCTTTCTGCTGACGGGAAAAACAGCCTCCGAGCACACATCGATCGGCTGCCATACCGCGCTCTGGGATTTCGATGAAATGAAATACCACGATTGGGTAAATGCAGAAGGCATCCGCCTGCCCGGCCCGGAACCGGTCGAAAGCTCCCACAGGGCCGCATCGCTGGGCCTTGATGTGCCGGTCGGGATCGGGATCCACGACAGCTCGGCATCCCTGGTGCCCTATTTCAGGCATTCGGAAGAGCCGTTCATCCTGGTTTCAACGGGGACCTGGTGCATTTCGATGAACCCGTTCAACCACAGCCCCCTGACACCGGAGGAACTGGAACAGGACTGCCTGGCGTACATGAGCATCCGGCAGAAACCCGTAAAATCTTCCAGGCTTTTCCTGGGACACATTCACGATGTCAACCTGAAACGCCTGAACGGGTTCTTCGGTGTCCCGGATGAGCGGTACAAACAGGTTGCCCCCGATACTGCCCTGCTGCTCAAGGCTAAGGAAAAAGGGACGCGCGGCCGGTATTTTTTCCGGGACGGCGTTCCGGCCGAATACCTGGATGAAAGTGCGGACCTGTCGGTGTTCGAGTCCTTCGAGGAAGCCTACCACCATCTGATGGTGGACCTTGCAGAGCTTGCAGCGGCATCCATCCGCCTGATCAGCGATCCGGAACGTCCCGTCAGGAACCTTTTCGTTACCGGCGGTTTTGCCAGGAACAGCTTGTTCACAGGCCTGCTTGCCGCCCAGCAAAAGGAATCGGATGTGTTCACCAGCGAGATCGCCAACGCCACCTCTCTCGGTGCGGCCATAGTCCAGGAACACCATTTCAGGGACAGAAAGGCGGCTGCGGTCGGGCTGGGATTGAAGCCGGTCCCGCCGCTGATCTGAATTTTCAGAAAGCTGGTCCAGGCACCGGTTGAATCTCAAAGGGTGCCGGATTTTGAATTGCCCCCGGAAAATTGTAATATGCTTGTTATACAGAAAGGGTACGTCATGAAAAAAATGCGTTTGACGATGACCGGCCTGTGGATGATGTTACTGGCCTGGATCGGAACCGGAATGTGCCCGGCCCAGATGCAGATGGAACGGATTGACCGGGGAATCCTTGCCATAAAGGTCGGTAAAGGAGTATATATCAGCTGGAGGGTGCTGGGCCACGAGTACCTGGATGCCAGCTACAACATTTACCGGGAATCGATAAAGCTGAACGATCAGCCAATCGCGGGAGCGACCTGTTTTCACGATACCTCGGGGACCCTGACCGATACATACAGCGTTGCTGCCGTCATCGGGGGCATTGAACAGGATAAGTCTGCTCCGGCCAGCGTCTGGGCGTCCAATTACCTCAACATACCCCTGCATAGGCCGGCAAGCGGAACCACACCCGACGGAGGAAGCTATACTTACAGCCCCAACGATCTGAGCGTCGGCGACCTGGACGGCGATGGACAATATGAGATCGTGGTGAAATGGGATCCGTCCAATTCGAAGGACAACTCCCAGGGCGGGTACACCGGGAATGTGTTCCTGGAAGCCTATGAAATGGACGGTACCCGCCTGTGGAGGATAGACCTGGGAATCAATATCCGGGCAGGTGCTCATTATACGCAGTTCATGGTTTACGACCTGGATGGGGACGGGAAAGCGGAAATGGCGTGCAAAACGGCAGATGGCAGCGTCGACGGCTTGGGAACGGTCATAGGCGATCCCGCTGCGGATTACCGGAACGCTTCGGGTTACATCCTGTCGGGACCTGAATTCCTGACCATTTTCAGCGGCGAAACCGGGGAAGCACTTGCCACCGTGGATTACATTCCGGAAAGGGGTAGAGTCAGCAGCTGGGGCGATTCCTACGGGAACCGGGTGGACCGCTTCCTGGCTTGCGTGGCTTACCTGGACGGGTATCGGCCAAGCCTTGTCATGTGCCGCGGGTATTATACCCGGACGGTGCTGGCGGCGTGGGACTGGAGGGACGGGACCCTGACATCCCGCTGGGTCTTCGACAGCAAGAACGGGTACCCGGACTACGAGGGACAGGGTAACCATAACCTGAGCGTGGCCGACGTGGACCAGGACGGGAAAGACGAGATCGTTTACGGTGCCTGTGCCATCGACGACGACGGGGCCGGTCTCTGGACTACCGGACTGGGTCACGGGGATGCCATGCATGTTGCCGATATACAACCGGGCCGTCCCGGCCTCGAAAAATGGGGGATTACCGAACCCTCCAGCACCTCCGGCTCCCAGTTGCTGGACGCGCGAACCGGTGAAATCATATGGGGCACGGCTCCCGGAGATATCGGGAGAGGAGTGGCTGCGGATCTGATATCCACAAAATATGGTATGGAGTGCTGGGGAGGAACCGAGGGCCTGCGAACTTCCACCGGAGGGTATGCAGGGAATGCGCCATCCTCGTCGAACTTCCTGTCGTGGTGGGACGGCGATCTCCTGCGCGAATTGCTTGACGGCAACCGGATCTCCAGATACAACGGAAGCACCTTGCTGACGGCAACGGATTGTTCTTCCAACAACGGGACCAAGTCAACTCCGGGCCTGTCTGTGGATCTGCTGGGGGACTGGAGGGAAGAGGTGATTTTCAGGACCAGCGACAACCATAGCCTCCGTATTTATGCAAGTACCTACGTGACCGGATACCGGCTTTATACC